>JAILEI010000151.1 GCA_024688225.1 Succinivibrionaceae bacterium | reverse complement strand
GGCGGGGCAAATTGGTGTTGCGGCACTTGGCACGCGCAACTATAATATGCAAGTTTTTAAATCTGTCACCTGGCACGCCCAGCGTGCCAGCAACCGCGACCTGGACAAAGAGGAAGAAGATGCAGGTTTCAATTGACAAGGAAGAGGGGCTCAAGCGCTTCCTGACCATTACCGTTGAGGCGAAAGAGGTCAACAGCAAGTATGACAAGGCCTTCAAGGATGCCTCCAAGCACGCCAAGATCGATGGCTTCCGCAAGGGCCACATCCCGGCGAACATCCTCTTCCAGTACTTTGGGCAGAGCATCACCGAGAATGCCCTCGATGACCTGGTGAACGAGACCCTCTACAACGCCACCAAGGAGAAGGATCTCCGCGTGGCCGGCCAGCCCCGCTTTGAGCTGGTGGACAACAAGCTCCCGATCCGCGACCAGGACTTCTCCTACAAGGTGGAGCTCGAGGTCTTCCCGGAGATCGAGGTCAAGCCCGTTGAGGAGCTGGACGTGAAGTCCGTCACCTCCGAGATTGTCGACTCCGACGTTGAGGAGCTCATCGACAGCCTGCGCCACCAGCGCTCCGTGTGGCAGGCCAAGGACGGCGCCGCCGCCGCCGATGGCTGCCAGGTCTGCCTCGACTACACCGGCCGCATCGATGGCCAGGAGTTTGAGGGCGGCAGCGCCAAGGCCTACCAGCTCATCATCGGCAAGTCCGCGATGATCCCCGGCTTCGCCGAGCAGATCGTCGGCCACAAGGCGGGCGACGAGTTCACCATCAAGGTGACCTTCCCCGAGGACTACGGTGCCGAGCAGCTGCGCGGCAAGGCGGCTGAGTTTGAGTCCAAGCTGCTCTCCGTCTCCGAGGAGGTGCTGCCGGAGGTCAACGCCGAGTTCTTCAAGGCCTATGGCGTCAAGGACGGCAAGGAGGAGACCTTCCGCGCCGAGCTGCGCCGCAACCTCGACCGTGAGTTGAGCGGCGCGGTGAAGGCCGAGAACCGCACCCGCGTCATCGACGCCCTGCTCAAGCAGTACGGCGAGTTCGACGTGCCGGCCGCCTCCGTTGAGGAGGAGATTGACCGCCTCGAGAACCTTGAGGTGGAGCAGATGGTCAACATGTTCCACATCAAGGAGAAGGACGCGCGCGCCTTCATGGAGAAGCGGGGCAGCAAGCGCGAGGATCGCCGCGGCATCGCCACCCGCAACGTCCGGGTCACCCTGGTGGTGCAGGCGCTGCTCAAGTCCATGGACCTGCGCGAGCCCGACAAGGAGATCCTGGACCGCGAGATCGAGGAGATCGCCTCGGCCTACGAGAAGCCCGACGAGTACAAGCGCATGATCCGCTCTGACCGCAAGGCCATGGCGAACCTCAGGTCCATGGCGCTCGACACCACCTTCATCACCCGCGTGATGGCCAAGGCCGGCAAGGGTGAGGAGCACAAGAGCTTCAAGGAGCTGGTGCGCAAGGGCCAGCCCGCCTAGGCCATAGGGGAGGAAGAGCATGGACATGGGTGGCATTGCCGAGCGGATGTCTTCGCTGGTGCCGGTGGTGGTCGAGCAGACCGCCCGCGGCGAGCGCTCCTACGACATCTTCTCGCGCCTGCTTAAGGACCGGGTGGTTTTCCTGACCGGCGAGGTTCAGGATCAGATGGCCGATCTGGTGATCGCCCAGCTGCTCTTCCTTGAGTCCGAGGATCCGGACAAGGACATCTACCTTTACATCAACTCCCCGGGCGGGGTGGTGACCGCTGGCCTGGCCATCTACGACACCATGCAGTACATCCGCCCCGACGTGTGCACGCTCTGCCTTGGGCAGGCGTGCTCGATGGGCTCGTTCCTGCTCAATGCCGGGGCGGCGGGCAAGCGCTACGCCCTGCCCAACGCCAGGATCATGATTCACCAGCCCCTGGGCGGCTTCCAGGGCCAGGCCACCGACATCATGATCCACGCCCAGGAAACCCAGCGCATCAAGACTGCCCTGACCTCGATCATCGCCCACCACTGTGGGCGCAGCCCTGAGCAGGTCGCCGAGGACTGCGAGCGCGACAACTTCATGTCCGCCCAGGAGGCCCTCACCTACGGCCTGGTGGACCGGATCATCTCCAGCCGCTCCGAGATCACCCCCAAGGATGATCAGAGGAAGTAGCGGCACAGAGGCATCATCCAGGAGTTCCTATGTCTGACAAGGGTGCCGGCAAGAAGTGCGTCTTCTGCGGCAACACCTCCTCCCCCGGGAGGAAGCTCATCAAGTCCAACACCTCCAACGGGCTGTTCATCTGCTCGGCCTGCATCAAGCGCTGCTACGACATCCTGCGTGACCGCGGCCTGGTGGACGACGAGGGCGCTGATGCCGAGAAGGAGGCCCCGGCCTCCACGGGCATCGACCTCGACAACATCCCGACCCCGCACGAGATTGCCAAGCGCCTCGATGACTATGTCATCGGCCAGGACGATGCCAAGAAGGTGCTCTCGGTGGCGGTCTACAACCACTACAAGCGCCTCAAGCACTCGCTGCGCGACACCGATGTCGAGCTGCAGAAGTCCAACATCCTGCTCATCGGCCCCACCGGCTCGGGCAAGACGCTGCTGGTGCAGACCCTGGCGCGCTTCCTGAACGTGCCCTTCGCCATGTCGGACGCCACCACCCTCACCGAGGCCGGCTACGTGGGCGAGGACGTGGAGAACGTCATCCTGCGCCTGCTGCAGAGCTGTGACTTTGACGTGCAGAAGGCCCAGCAGGGCATCATCTACATCGACGAGATCGACAAGATCGCGCGCAAGTCCGAGAACCCGTCCATCACCCGCGACGTCTCGGGCGAGGGCGTGCAGCAGGCCCTGTTGAAGCTGGTGGAGGGCACGGTTGCCAACATCCCGCCCACCGGCGGGCGCAAGCACCCCCAGCAGCAGATGATCCAGGTCGACACCTCGCAGATCCTCTTCATCTGTGGCGGCGCCTTCGACGGCCTCGACAAGATCGTCGAGCGCCGCGCCTCCAAGAACTCGGGAATTGGCTTCGAAGCCGAGGTGCTGGGCGAGCGCGACCGCATGACCCTCACCGAGAAGTACCGCCACGTCGAGCCCGATGACCTGGTGAAGTTTGGCATCATCCCGGAGTTCGTGGGCCGCCTCCCAGTGATCACCGCGCTTGGCGAGCTGACCCGCGATGAGCTGATCCGCATCCTCCAGGAACCCAAGAACGCGGTCATCAAGCAGTACGAGGAGCTCTTCAAGTTCGAGCGCGTCGGCCTTGAGTTCACCGCGGAGGCGCTCGGTGCCATTGCCGACATCGCCATCAAGCGCCACACCGGCGCCCGCGGCCTGCGCAACGTGGTGGAGAGCCTCCTGCTCAACACCATGTACGACATTCCCTCGGTCAATGACGTGAGCAAGGTGGTGGTCGACGAGAACACCGTCAAGAACGGCTCCGAGCCCCTGGTCCTCAGGCGCGACCAGCAGGGCCTGGCCTCCAACCAGTAGCGCCACCTGGCGGCCGCGCCTGCGGCCGCCGCCCCCACCACAGGACAGTCCCCATGCCGATCAAGAAAAAGGCGGAAGCCCGCCCGAAGCCCGGCCATACAGCGCCGCTTTTGACCCTGCGCGGCTCGGCGCTGGTGGCGCCGGGCAGCATGCTCAAGATCACCGCCGCGCGCCCGGGCTCGGTGGCGGCCATCGCCCAGGCCAAGGAGCACCCGGATCCAGGGCTGTGCGTCTTCTTCCAGCGTGAGGACTCCGACGAGGCCCCCAAGGCCGAGGCCCTGCATCCCATGGGGGTGCTCTGCAACGTGATCTCCTCGGTGCCGCAGGAGGACGGGTCGGAGCTGTGCCTCATCAAGGGCCTCAAGCGCATCGTGCTCGAGTCCATCACCGAGGGCAAGGTGCGGCGCGCCCAGTACAGCGTGCCCCGCGAAAAGGCGGTCAAGGACGAGGAGGCCCAGCCGCTGCTCACCATGCTGCGCGCCTGCCTGGACTACGCGGTGGAGAACCAGGGCAAGAGCGAGATCACCCGCGACCTCATCGGCCTGCCCCAGCACGAGCACATCATCTCGGGCATCCGCAGCGAGCAGAGCCTCTCGAGGGCCAGCGACCTGCTACTGCAGACCCTCACCATCGACCGCGACGAGAAGATTGAGATCCTCTCGCTGCTCGACCCGCGGGAGCGCGCGCGCATCCTCATCGCCCGCCTCAACGGCTACAGCTACCGCTCCGAGCTGGAGCGGCGCATGGTCGATGACGCCCACCAGGCGATGGAGCGCAACCAGAAGGAGTACTTCCTCAACGAGCAGCTCAAGGCGATCAAGCGCGAGCTCAAGATTGACCAGGACGATGAGAACGACATCAGCGAGCTGCGCAAGTCGCTGCGCCGCCTCAAGGCCCCCGACTACGTGAAGGCGCGCCTTGAGAAGGAGATCAAGAAGTTCCAGATCATGAGCGGCAACTCCTCGGAGAGCGCCATCGTCCGCAACTACATCGACACGGTGATGGAGGTGCCCTGGAGCGTCAGCTCGAAGACCAACACCGACATCCGCCGCGCCCGCGACGTGCTCGACGAGGATCACTACGGCCTCGACAAGGTCAAGGATCGCATCCTCGAGTACCTCGCCGTCTACGCGCGCAAGCAGTCCCTGCACGGCCCGATCCTCTGCCTGATGGGCCCCCCGGGCATCGGCAAGACCTCGCTGGGGGCCTCGATTGCCCGCGCCACCGGGCGCAAGTACACCCGCGTCTCGCTGGGCGGCCTGCACGACGAGGCCGAGATCCGCGGCCACCGGCGCACCTACATCGGCTCCATGCCTGGGCGGATCATCCAGAACCTCATCAAGTGCGGGGTGAACAACCCGCTGTTTTTGCTCGATGAGATCGACAAGATCACCTCCTCGGTGCACGGCGATCCCGCCGCGGCGCTCCTGGAGGTGCTCGACCCCGAGCAGAACAGCAGCTTCTCGGACAACTACATCGACCTCGACTACGATCTCTCCAACGTGCTGTTCGTGACCACCGCGAACTCCTACAACATCGCGCAGCCGCTGCTCGACCGCATGGAGATCATCGACCTCTCCTCCTACACCGAGGACGAGAAGTTCCACATCGCCACCGAGCACCTCATCCCCAAGCAGCTCAAGGAGAACGCGCTCACCAAGCGCGAGCTCTCCTTCACCGACGAGGCGGTCTATGAGCTGATCCGCTACTACACCCACGAGGCGGGGGTGCGCGGCCTTGAGCGCATCATCAACGAGCTCTGCCGCAAGACGGTCAAGGAGGCGATGCTCGAGGGGGAGGGCAAGCGCAAGTCCATCAAGCCCCGGTCCATCGACGTCAAGGAGATCGAGCGCCACCTCGGGCCGCGCCGCCACGACTTCACCTCAAGGCTCAAGGAGAACCGGGTGGGGGTGGTCAACGGCCTCGCCTGGACCGCGCTCGGCGGCGACATCATGCAGCTCGAGGTGATCGCCACCGAGGGCAAGGGCAAGCACCGCCTCACCGGCAAGCTCGGCACGGTGATGAAGGAGTCCATCGCCGCGGCGATGACCCTGGTGCGCGCCAGCCGCGAGCGGCTGCACCTGGGCAAGGGCTTCTACAACGAGGTCGACCTGCACGTGCACGCCCCCGAGGGGGCGGTGCCCAAGGACGGGCCCTCGGCGGGGGTGGGCATGGTCACCGGCATCGTCTCGGCGCTGACCGGCAACCCGGTGCGCTGCGACGTCGCCATGACCGGCGAGATCACGCTGCGCGGCGACATCCTGCCCATTGGCGGGCTCAAGGAGAAGCTGCTCGCCGCGCTGCGCGGCGGCATCCGCCTCGCCATCATCCCCAAGGAGAACGAGAAGGATCTCTTCGAGGTCCCGCAGAATGTCAAGGACGGCCTTGAGATCCACCCGGTGGGGCGCATCGAGGAGGTTCTGGACCTGGCGCTTGAGCACCTGCCACAGGACTTTGCGCCCACCACCTGCTGGGCCGAGGGCGCCAAGCCCCGGCGCGCGCGCCGCAAAAAGGCCAAGGAGGAGGAGGAGTGATGGACGATCCTAAGCGGGGGGCAGATCCTGAGGATGAGGTTGCTGGGGAGATCCCAGGCGAGGCGGTGGGGGAGGAGGGCCCTGATGAGGCCGATGCCCTGATCAGCGCCGCCGAGGCCCTCACCTCGGGCCTGCGCCAGGTCACCGCCGCCCCCGAGGGCGCGGTGCGCAACCCGGAGGTGCTCAAAAAGGTGCTGCCGGAGCTGCAGGTGACCCTCGAGAACATCCTGCCCGCGCTGCGCCACAAGGCCGATGAGCTCGAGCTGCTCGACGACCCGCGGGCCGGGCGCCTCTTCTCCCTCGCCGACGGCCTTGAGGATCAGCTGCTGCCCCCGCTGTGCAGCCTCATAAACCGCATTAAATAGGCAAAACGCAATATTTGTCGCGATTCGGTGACAGCCACCGCGCCAATACATGATGAAGATCAAATTTTTTGCATGAAAGGCGCGTAGAAATGCCTTTTTTGGGGATAATGCTCAGGTCTGAGGCATAGCACAGGCCTTGGCAACATGGACAAGCGCACAACGTTCTTACTATAGGAGAGCAAAAGTGAATAAAAGCGAGCTGGTTAGCGCCATCGCGGGCGAGGCGGGTCTGACCCTCAAGCAGTCTGATGCGGCCCTCAAGGCCTTCATCAAGGTGGTGAAGGACTCCATGGTGGGCGGCGAGGCGGTCAGCCTCATCGGCTTTGGCACCTTCGAGGTTCGCGAGCGCCCTGCCCGCAAGGGCCGTAACCCGAGGACCGGCCAGGAGATCGACATCCCGGCGGCGAAGACCCCGGCCTTCAAGCCCGGCAAGCCCCTCAAGGATCAGGTTAACGGCAACTAGGCACCAAAGGCGCGCCTGCTGAGGCTCTCACCAGGCGCTATCAGTAGTCATCCCTTCCCGCCCCCCAAGCCATTGAAAAACAGTGCGCCGCGGGTATAATCTTTCCTCGCCACATTAACTCATGCACAGGGAGCCGCTCCCTGCGGGGGAATCTCATGCTTACCGACAAGCTCAGGGCCGGTGCCCAGGGCCGCATCTTCAAGGTGATCTTCTGGGTCATCATCCTGTCCTTCGTGCTCACCGGGGTGGGCGGCTACCTCATCCCGCGCCTCAACACCGATCCGGTGACCGTGGGCGAGTACCCGATCACCGCCCAGGACTGGACCAACCAGTACAACCGCGAGACCCAGCGCCTCTACCAGATGATGGGCGGCCAGTTCTCCGACCTGATGGACAACCATGAGTTCGCCTCCAGCCTGCGCCGCCGGGTGCTCGAGCAGATGGTCGACAGTGTGGCGATCAACGCCGCGGCGCACGACATGGGGATCCGCATCGGCGACGAGCAGATCAAGGAGTACATCCGCACCGAGCCGGCCTTCCAGAAGGACGGCAAGTTTGACAACGACCTCTACCTTGCCACGGTGCGCAACATGGGCTACACCCCGGACTACTACGCCGAGCGCCTGCGCACCATGCTGATGGCCTCCTCGGCCACCGAGCCGATGCTGCGCCTTGGGTCCCGCCCGCTGCCCTATGAGGTGGAGCAGATGACCGGGCTCTACCTGCAAAAGCGCGTCGCCGACCTCTACCGCGCCGATCCCGCCACCTTCCGCAAGGGCATCACCCTCAAGGACGGGGAGGATCAGGCCTACTACGACGCCCACCACGACACCTTCATGGCCCCGGCCACGGTGCGCTTTAACTACGTGCTGGTGAACGTTGAGACCATCAAGCACGGCATCAACCCCACCGACGCGCAGATTGAGGAGTACTACAACCTCCACCAGGATGAGTTCGAGGTGCCGGAGCGCCGCAAGGCCTCCCACATCATCATCAAGGAGGGCGAGGGCGCCGCCGAGAAGGTGCGCGCCGTGGAGGAGGGCATTGCCAGGAAGGTGCCCTTCGCCGACCTCGCGCGCCGCTACTCCGACGATCCGGCCGCCCGCGATGACGGGGGGGCGATGGGCGAGCAGGATCGCGAGTCGCTCTCGCGCAACCTCGCCGATGCCCTCTACGCGCTCAAGGAGGTGGGGGACGCCTCGCCCAAGGTGGTGGACGGCTTTGGCACCCACTTCATGTGCCTCGACGGCATCATCGCCGCGCACGTGCCGCCGCTCAAGGAGGTGGAGGCCGAGGTGCGCAGCGCCTGCATCAACCAGGAGGGGGATCGCATCTTCAACGAGCAGGTCGCAACCCTCACCGACGTCTCCTTTGAGAACCCCGACTCCCTCGACGCCACCGCCGAGGCGCTCAAGCTCAAGGTGCAGGACAGCGGCCTCATCAGCCGCGGCGACCCCAGCACCGACTGGCCGCTGAACCTCCCGGAGGTGCAGAAGGCCGCCTTTGACCCGCAGGTCCAGGGCTCGGGCACCAACTCCCAGGCGATCAATGCCGGCCAGGGCGCGGCGCTGGTCATCAATGTCCAGGAGCACCATGACGCGGCGCTGCGCCCCTTCGCGGAGGTCAAGGCCGAGGCCGCGAAGCTGCTCACTGACGAGCGCGCCCATGCCGCGGCGCGCGAGGCGCTCACCGCGCTTGCCGCCGCGCTCAAGG
>JAILEI010000143.1 GCA_024688225.1 Succinivibrionaceae bacterium | reverse complement strand
GCAAGCGCCACGGCGCGCCAGGCGGCCACTGTGGCTGCCAGGGCGCCGGTGGGCGCCCGCCATGCCCCGCTGCCCATGGGCACCCGCTCCATTCCCGAGCCCGCCGCCATGACCATGCTCGAGAAGCAGAAGGGCGAGGATCTCTTCAACCAAATCCGCAAGGAACTGCAGAGCATCAACCAGGGCAAGCCCGCGGGTGCCATGAAGTTTTCCTTTGGTGACCACCAGGGGGAGACCACCAACTTCCGGGTCTCGGGCAAGTCCCATGACATCGTGCTGATTGGCAGCTCCACCGGCGGCCCGCTGGCGCTCCGGGACATCATCCCCAACCTGCCACGGCTCAATGTGCCGGTGCTGGTGGTGCAGCACATGCCCGCCTCGTTCACCTCCACCTTCGCCGACCGCCTGCACCGCGCCTCGGAGCTGGAGGTGGTGGAGGCCAAGGATGGCGACATCCTGGCACCGGGGGTGTGCTACATCGCCCCGGGCGGCATGCAGATGATTCTCGAGCGGGTGGGGGTCAAGAACCGGGTGCGGATTTTCAACAAGACCCCAGACCTGGTTTACTCGCCCTGCGTTGACGTGACCTTTGCCTCGGCGGCGAAGATCTTCGGCGGCAAGGCCCTGGCCATGATCCTCACGGGCATGGGCTCTGATGGCTGCCATGGGTGCAAGCTGCTGCATGACCGTGGATCGGTGGTGTGGGCACAGAACGAGGAAACCTCGGTGGTCTATGGCATGCCGCAGGCAGTGGTCAACACCGGCATTGCCGATCAGGTAATTCCCCTGGACAAGATTGCGGGCTGCATCAGGTCTGAGTTCAAGATGTAGGCCCTTTCTTGGCCACGCGAGGAGCAAACTAAGGAGGCGCATGCGGTCCCATTGGGCAACGGTGCGGTTTGAGCTATGAATGTTGCGGCCATGTTCATGGCGGTGGGGTGCATCCTGGCGGGCACCATGATTGAGGGCACCCACCTGGGGGCGCTGCTCGACTTCCCCGCATTCCTAATCGTCATTGGATCCGCGTTTTCCGCGACCTGCGTGCAGTTCCCGATGGGCCTGGTCTTTGGCGCCTTTGGCAAGTTGCTGTGGCTGATTGCCCCGCCCAAGAGCGACCTCGTTGCCCAGGCCGAGTTCCTGGTTTCCCTGGCCTCGGTGGCCCGCCAGCAGGGCCTGCTGGCCCTGGAAAACTCGGTGGCGTCAGCAACCGAGGACTTCACCCGCGGCGGTATCCAGATGATTGTCGATGGCGTGGACAAGGAAACGCTGGCGGCGCTGCTGCAGAACGCCATCGACATGGAGCAGGAGAAGCTCGAGCCCTACCCCAAGGTCTTTGAGGCGTTCGGCGGCTACTGCCCGACCATGGGAATCATCGGCGCCGTGCTGGGACTCATTCACGCCATGTCGCTGCTGGACCGCCCGGACATGCTCGGTCCCGCCATCGCCGTGGCGTTCGTGGCCACGATTTACGGCCTGGTGGCCGCCAACATCATTGCCCTGCCCACCGGCAACCGCGTCAAGAGCATCATGGCCGAGCAGGCAGTCTACAAGTACATGACCCTGGAGGGACTGGTCTCCATTGCCTCCTCTGAGAACACCACCATGCTCAAGCGCCGCCTGGCCATCTACACGGGCGTGACCGAGGAAGGGGGCGCATAGCGGGCTTGCCCGGCTTGCACCTGGGGTGGACTGAATGAAGAAGAAGGTAGAACCGCCTGAGAACAGTGAGCGATGGATGGTGTCCTATGCGGACTTCATGACCCTCATTTTCGCGCTGTTCGTGGTGCTGTACTCCTTTGCCATGGCCAAGCAGTCCGAGGCCCAGGCGATGGCGCAGGGACTGGCCCAGTCGTTCTCCCAGCTGGGCATGGCCGCATCCACTGCCCAGGGCATCCTCTCCATGCCCGGCGAGCTTACCGAGCAAATGGCCGCGGCCTCGCAGGAGGCCGCCCAGGAGCAGTCGGGGTCCTCGGCGCCGGTGCAGGGCATGTCGATCATGGACTTTGGCTCGCAGGGCGCGGGCAAGAGCGGTTCTGAGGACGCGGCGCGTGACAAGGACATTTCCACCGCCGAGCTCCAGCAGGGCCAGATGACCGAGCCACAGTCCGGCAGCACCCAGGTCACGGTCACTGAGCGCAACACCAACGGCCAGAGCGAGTCGGGCGGATCCACGCCGGGCGGTGACTCCGAGGCCCTGGCGGAGGGAGGTCGGCACCCCACTGACGCCCAGGATGACGGCGAGGGCATCTTTGGGCACCCGTTCGCGGCCATCCGGCAGTCCCTCAACGACGCCTTTGGCCAGAGCGCGGTGAACGACCAGATGGTGATTGAGGAGGATAAGCGCTGGATCACCATCAACCTCAGCTCCGGGCTGCTGTTTGCCCAGGGCAGTTCCTCCATCCTCTCCGGCGCGCGCCCAGTCATCCGCGAGATAGCCGAGGTGCTCTCGGCAATCAACAACTACGTGCGGATCCGTGGCTACACGGACAACACCTTCCGCGCCAACGGGATTTACAAGGACAACTGGGAGCTCTCGGCGGCCCGCGCCACCTCGGTGCTCAATGAGCTGGCGATCGGCGGCGTGGATCCCTCGCGCATGGCCATCGAGGGCTATGGCCAGTACGCGCCGTTCTACTCCAACACCACCGGCGCGGGGCGCGCGCAGAACCGCAGGGTGGTGATCGCCATCTCGCGCTTTGCGGTTACCAGCAAGGATCTGCCGATCGTGCAGGGCAATGACGAGAAGCTGATGGCAACCCCGGGTTCCCAGATTGGGAACACCCGCATCGATGTCCAGCGCAATGCCAACGGCGGCGTGGTGCTGCAGTTCGAGTAGGGAGGAGAAGCAAAGTGTTAGTTTGGGCCATTGCCAGCCAGAAGGGCGGGGTGGGCAAGACCACCACCGTGGCCTCGCTTGCGGGCTGGATGCAGCGCGAGCACCTGCGCACCCTGATGATTGACACCGATCCCCATGCCTCGCTGACCAGTTACATGGGACTGCAGGAGGAGAACCTCACCCACAACCTCTTTGAGCTGTACTCCGACCGTGAGCTGACCCGGGAAAAGGTGCTGGGCGCCATTACCCCCACCAGGTTCCAGGGCCTCGACATCCTGGCCTCGTCGATGACGCTGGCCACCATCGACCGCCAGCTCTCAGGGCGCACCGGGGTGGGGCGCATCCTCTCCAAGGCGCTCAGGATGATCGATGACAGCTATGACATTGTGCTCATCGATTGCCCGCCGGTGCTGGGCGCGCTGATGGTCAACGCCCTGGTTGCCAGCACCTATGTGCTGGTGCCCACCCAGACCGAGTTCCTCTCGCTCAAGAGCCTTGAGGGCATGGTCAGGACCTTCAACATCATGCAGAACGCCGACAAGGGGTGCCGCTTCAACTACATCATCGTCCCCACCATGTACGACAAGCGCACCAAGGCCTCGACCTCCAGCCTGGCGTTCCTGAAGGAGAATTACCAGAAGCGGCTGTGGGGGGAGGTGATTCCCGTTGACACCCTGTTCCGCGAGTCAAGCCAGATGAGCGTGCCGGCGCCGATTATGGATGGCGGGACCCGGGGTTCCAAGGCCTACCGTGAGCTGTTCCTGCACCTGGTGGGCTGTGAGATGGATGTGCACCCGGACCTGGTCAGCCCTGCCACCGCGGCGACCCTGATGCCTGATGACGGCGAGGGCAAGGACAGCGAGGTGGTGGACGCCACCAAGGGGCACAACCGCATGGTTGAGGATCAGGTGGCGGCCATGATGAGCCCGGAAGAACCGGGTGAGGGGAGTGAGGCATGATCCCCAGCCACTTCGACCTTGAGGAAAAGACGCTTGAGGAATACTTCCGGCAGATGCTGGAGGAAGAGGACACGGAGGCCGCGGGCCTGCCCGGGGCTGCCAGCGGGGCCGGTGGCGATGCCGCGGCGCCTGCTGAGCCCGTGGTCGAGCCCGTGGTCGAGCCTGTAGTCGAGCCTGTCGCTACAGTCCCGGAACCTGCCGGGGACAGTGGGGATGCCGGGCAGCCTGCTGCGGCGGAATCGCCCGCTGGGGCCGCAGGGGAGCAAGGCGCGGAACTGGTGGAATCCCCCGCCGCCGAGGCAGGGGTGGAAGCCGCAGGGGATCAAGTGCCAGGGCCGGTCCTGGAACCAGGCGGGGAGCCAGGGGATCCTGATGCTGCCGCCGTGGAAACCCCCGCGGGAGAAGATGCCCAGGTGGAGGGGACCGCCCTGCCTGGCGATGAGCCGCCTGCGGAAGACAGCGGCCTGCCCCTGGGCGGGCCTGATGGCGGCATTGGCGGGGAGCATGGCTTCAGCCCTGAGCTGCAACTGAAGGTTGCCGCCGAGGAAGAGCCTGAGGAGCGCCTGGCCTTTGCCGAGGGCCGCAGCCTTGAGTCCCTGCTGGAGACCGTGACCGGGGCCGAGACGGCTACCGAGACCGTGGCTGAGACAGTCACCGAGACCGTGGCTGAGACGGTCACTGAGACTGTGACAGAGACGGTGGCGGAGACCGAGGTTGCGGAACCGGTTGCCGAGGTGGAGACCGTGGAGGCGGAGGACACCAAGGCTGCCGAGCAGGTTGCCGAGGCAGTCCCGCCCGCCGCTGCCACCTGGCAGAACATCGACACCGAGCATGAGTTCCAAACCCTGTTTTTCCTGGTCCGCGGGGTGAGGTTCGCCGTGCCGCTTGTGGATTTGGGCGGCATCTCCGAGATCAGCAAGGTAACCTCGCTGTTTGGCAAGCCCAAGTGGTACATGGGCATGACTGACCTGCGCGGCCACAAGTACAACATCGTGGACACCATGCGCTGGGCCAAGCCCGAGTACAATCCCAAGGAAGGCGATGGCCTGTACCCCTACGTGATTATGCTGGGGGAGAGCCTGTGGGCGATCGGCTGCAACAAGCTCGAGGGCAACCGCACGCTGACCTCCGACCATGTAAAGTGGCGCGAGACCCCGGGCCAGCGCCCCTGGCTCGCTGGCATCGTCAAGGAGGAGATGTGCGCGCTGCTGCACGTCAAGGAACTCATTAAGCTGTTCGAGAAGGGGCTGGGGCTCAAGGATCTCGAGG
Organism: Succinivibrionaceae bacterium; assembly: GCA_024688225.1. Classification (GTDB taxonomy): domain Bacteria; phylum Pseudomonadota; class Gammaproteobacteria; order Enterobacterales; family Succinivibrionaceae; genus JAILEI01. The sequence continues at coordinate 1,037 of JAILEI010000143.1, read as the reverse complement.
TCGGCCCGGGCGATGAAAAGGCCCGCAAGGCCAAAAAGTAGTGCATTCACCTAACATATTGGTAAAATAAAGCATTGCCGCGCGGTGTAGGCATCGTGCAAGCATGAGTCTTAAGAGGAAGAAATCATGGCAGAAGAGCAAACCCAAAAGCCCGATGAGCCGAATCCCATCGATGTGATGATCGGCGCCAGCCAGGGTGAATCGCTGCGCTGGGTCACGTTCAAGCTGGACAAGGAAATGTACGGCGTCAACGTGATGCAGGTGAGGGAGGTGCTTCGCTACACCGACATCGCACCGGTTCCGGGAGCTCCTTCGTTCGTGCTGGGCATCATCAACCTCCGTGGCAACGTCGTGACCGTCATTGACACCAGGATGCGCTTTGGCCTGCCCAGCGCCGAGGTGACTGACAACACCCGCATCATGATCATCGAGAGTGACAAGCAGGCCATCGGCATCATGGTCGATTCCGTGCTGGCCGTGGTCGATCTCAACACCCGCGACATTGACGACACCCCTAACGTCGGCACCGAGGAAAGCGCCAAGTTCATCAGTGGCGTGTGCAATCGCGATGACGACCTTCTCATCCTGATCGACATCAACAAGCTGCTGTCGGATGAGGAGTGGAAGCAGGTCGCCAACCTCTAGCGACGGAGCCTGGGGTACTGGGCTTGCGTTACGTGGACCTGACCTTATTAGCCATTATCGGAGGAGGAGTAATACTCCTCCTTTTGGTGTTGGTGTCCTTCGTTTTGCTCTCGCGGCGCAACTCCAGCCTGGAGGCTGAGCTCGAGCAGGTCAAGGCCCAGAGTGGATCCCTGGCGGCCATGGCCGAGGAGGCCGCCCACCAGGCCGAGGAGGTCCGGGAAAGCCTGGGCAAGCGCCTGCTGGGCCTTGAGCAGGCGCTGCGCTCGCTGCAGTCAGAGCGTGAGCACCTCGAGCGCGACCTCGGGCAGCTGCGCCAGGATCTTTTGGTGGTGCGCGCCGTGCCCCAGGCGCCTGCTGCCCCTGCCCCTGCCCCGGCGGCGGCCGAGGCCCCT
>JAILEI010000079.1 GCA_024688225.1 Succinivibrionaceae bacterium | reverse complement strand
CTCAAGATCCTCCACCACAAAGGACATGCCCTCGCGCATCAGGCAGGGCGCGCGCTGGGGCAGCTCATAGCGCTCTGAGAGATCGCGGTGCTCGGTGATCCTCACCACGCTGATGCGAACCTTGACCATTATCGCCTCCTTGCGCTGGGATGGTGCTGGCCTGCTGGCGCGATCCCTTACTTGCCCTTCCCCAGGGGCAGCTGCGCCAGGATCACGGCCATGAAGACCAGGGCGCAGCCTGTGATCTCGCGGCCGCTCATGCTCTCGCCCAGCACCAGGGCGCCCAGGATGGTGCCCATCACGCTCTCCAGGGAGAGGATGAGGGTGGCGATGGCGGGGTTCATGCCCCGCTGTCCCACCACCTGGCAGGTGTAGGCGATGCCGTTGGACATCACCCCGGCGTAGGCCATGGCCGGCAGCGCCTCCCAGAGGGCATCCGCGGTCACGTGCCCAATATCGGTGGTGAGGGTGGCGATGAGCGCCAGCATCGAGGCCACCGTGAACTGGCCCATGGAGAGGGCGATGCCATCCACGCGCGCGACAAAGTGGTCAATGACCATGATGTGGACGGCAAAGAGCACCGCGCAGATCAGGATCTGCAGATCCCCGCGCTCCGGCTCCACACCTTCCTTGATGCACAGCAGGTAGAGTCCCAGCACCGAGATGCCAATGCAGGGAATGAGCCGCAGCCCGAGGCCCCGGCCCAGGAGCAGCCCAATCACCGGCACAAAGATGACGTACATCGAGGTGATGAACGCGGCCTTGCCCACGTCGGTGGTGACCAGCCCAAACTGCTGGAAGGACTCGGCGGCAAAGAGCATGGCCCCGCAGGCGAGGGATCCCAGGATGAGATCGCGCCTTGGCACCTCGCGCAGGGCGCCGATGCGGTGCATGAGGATGATGAGCGGCACCAGCACCAAGGTGCCAATGAGGTTGCGCACAAAGGTGAAGGCAAAGGGCGGCACATAGTCCATGCCGATGGACTGCGCCACGAAGCCCGAGCCCCAGATGGTGGCGGTGAGGAAGAGCAGCAGCGACTGCCTGAGCCTGAACATTGGCTATTGCCTGCAGTGCGGGGGGAGCGGGCGCCGCTTGGCAAAGCGCTGCAGCTCAAAGTGGGGGCGGGGGGAGTCGTGGAAGATGGTGTAGGCATGCCCCAACTCCCCGCCCTCCGCAAATTCCCGGCCCTTTGCCTCAAGTGGGGCCTTGCTGCCCTCATGGTCGATGAGCCACAGGCGCTCCCCGTCCCGCTCGATGCGCGCGAGGAAGGCCACGTAGTCACCATCCCGGGCGTTCTTGAGCGCGGCGCTGATGCGGTTGGGGGGCGTTTCCTCGGAGCTGGGGCAGGGGGCGAGGCGGCCGATGCCCGGCACGGCGGCACCCACGGCAAGCGGGACCGCGAGGGCCAGGCCAAGGAGCAGTGATCTCATCATTTGCCCTTGGCCACTTCGTCGGGCAGGGCCTCGGGGAAGCCCGCAAAGGTGGTGAAGCGGTTCACCAGGGCGCAAAACAGCTCGCACTCCATCCTGGTGTCATACGCCGCCGAGTGGGCGCAGTCATCGTCAAAGCTAAGGCCCAGCGCGCGGCAGGCCTTGGAGAGCACGGTCTGCCCGGTGACCAGGCCACTGAGGGAGGCGGTGTCGAGGATCGAGAACATGTGGAAGGGGAAGCGCTTGTAGCCGATGCGGGCGGCGGCGGCCTTCACGAAGGAGAGGTCGAAGGATCCGTTGTGGCCGACGAGGATGGCCTTGGTGCAGTCCTGGGCCTTCACTGCCTTGGACACGAACTTGAACATGGGGCGCAGCGCCTCCTCCTCGCCGATGCAGTGGCGATCCTCCGCTGCGGGATCCTTGATGCCGAGGAAGTCGAGGTTGGACTGGTCGAAGGTCGATCCCTCAAAGGGCAGGATGTTGGCGCTCATCTGCTCCCCGGGGTGGAGCATGCCGCGCTCGTCCATGGTGACGAGCATGAAGGAGATCTCAAGCAGGGCCGAGGCCTCTGGATCAAAGCCCGCGGTCTCAACGTCCACCACCACCGGCAGGTAAGTGCGGAAGCGATCCTTCATCATCTTTTGCTCAGCCATGCCAGGCCCCCTCCCAGGGCAGGGCGCAATTCTAGCATGGTAGGCGGGCTTTTCAGGGCGGGGTGGCGCTTTTGGGGCTAGAAGCGCTAAATCTTCCTTACCAGCACCTTGCCGCGCAGGACCACCATCCTGATTTCCAGGTCATCGTCGAGGAGCACCAGGTCGGCAAGCAGGCCCGGGGCGATGGCGCCGATGGTCTTGCCAAGGCCGATGGCCCGCGCGGGGTTGGCGGTGACGGCGCGCAGCGCCAGCTCGAGGGGCATGCCCATCTCCTTGACCGCGGTGACGAAGATGTCGCGCAGGTCGCGCACCGATCCAGCGAGGGTCCCTGACTCAAGGCGCGCCGCGCCGGACTTGACGATGACCTTCTGGCCGCCGAGGGTGTAGTCGCCGTCGGGGAGCCCGGTGGCGCGCATGGAGTCGGAGATCATGATGAGGCCCGTGGGACCGATGCACCTTGAGAGCATGCGCACCGCGGAGGGGTGCACGTGCAG
>JAILEI010000101.1 GCA_024688225.1 Succinivibrionaceae bacterium | reverse complement strand
CTCGAGGAGCGCCTGCGCAAGGCCCGCCTGCGCTACGACGAGCACCAAAAGCAGTTCAAGTGACCCTGCCGCGCCTCAACGGGCAGTACCTCTTCCTGCTGCCCGTGCCCATCAGCGCCCCGGGGCCCCACGGCCGCCTGGCGGGCGTGGTGGCCACCCGCACCGATGCCGCGCTCACCGAGGTCGCGGCGCGGGAGTTCATCCCCTGCGCCCTGCCCGCGCACCTGCTGCCCGATCCCGCCTACCTCATCTCCCAGGACATCGACCCCGCCGCCCTCTCCGGCCGCCAGACCGAGGCCCGCTTCTACGAGCGCCTGAGGTCCATGCTCTCCAACCCCGACCTCGACGTCTTCACCTGGTCCGGGCGCTACCTTGAGACCCTCGACGCCATCGCCCTGCGCGCCTTCCGTGAGCCGGGGCTGCCCCTGCTCCCCAGGCAGGTGGTGGATGTCTCCGGGATGCTGGCCTTCTGCCACCTCTTCGGGCACCTGCCCCACCCCCCGGCCGCCTCGCTGCTCGGGGCGGCCGCGCAGCTGGGCTTTGCGGGCAGCTCCGGCTCAGAGCTGTTCCAGAAGCTCGACGCGCTGCTCCACATCGTGCGCGCGGTCATGGAGTCCGATCTGGCCCTGCTGCGCTACGCGCTGCGCTCGCGCGATGAAATCAGGGCGGTCGCGGAGCGCGCCATGGCAGGCGGCAAGCCGCTGCTGAGGGTGGAGCGCCTGCGGGTGCACCTGCTGCGCCCGCTGGCGATCGACGCGCAGTCGCTCTCCTGCATTGACACCGACGGCATCGAGGAGCGGCCGCTGCGCCTGCCCCTGGCCCGCCACGAGCTCATTGCCCCCGCCTCCGTGCTCACCCCCGGGCGGGAGCGCTCGCTGGGGGTGGACGCGGCGCGCATGGCCGAGGCCCTGCGCGTGGCGGATCCGGGGCTGATCGAGGGCTGCCCGGCGCCCTTTGCCAAGGCCTTCATGGACGCGCTGCTGCCCCCCGAGCGGGAGCTGGTGCTGCGCCTGCGCACCATGGAGGTCTCAAACTTCGACCCCCCGCCCATCACCGTGTCCGCAGGGCTTCGGGATCTCATCCTCGACTGCAAGGGCGAGAACGCCCCCGGCGCGCTCACCGAGGGCGAGCGCACCGCCTTCGAGGAGCGCGCCCGGCAGCTCGCCGCCCGCGACCTTGCCGCCTGGCGCCACGCCCTCGCCGCCCTCTCAAGGCGCATTGCCCCCGATGACAGCGCCGGCCAGGCGCGGCTCCAGCGCCTCATGGATCACGCCCGCTAGCCCACCCCCCAAACCCCAGATCCGCCCGCGCCGCTGGCGAGGGTGCTCTCGATGGCCCTGGCGAGACCGGGCCGGCGACCAGGGGGCTTAAGAAACGAAAAATGCCTTCCGGGGAAGGCATTTGACTCGCTTGGGCGCCGATCCTGGTTACATGGATCATGCACAATTTCTGGCGCCCGCGGCCCTGGGCATGCCCAGGGGCAGCTACTTGCGCTTGGCCGTGGCCCGCGGGCGCCCGCGGCGCGGCGCGGCCTTCTCGGGCTCGCGCTGCTCCCAGCGGCCCCGCTCCGCATTGTAGAAGGCGGTGAATCCCGTGGGCTTGCCATCCTTGACCGAAATCACGTACTGCTGCTTGGTCTTGCGGGAGAAGCGCACCTCGGTCTCATTGCCGTCCGGATCCGCCGCCGGCGCGTCGGCCAGGTAGTGGAACTTCGGGGAGAGGCGGTCGCGGAAGCGCTGCAGCTCACCGACCTTGGGGGCGCGGGTCTCGCGCACCTTGGGGAAGTTGTGGGCCGCGAGGAAGATGCCCGCCGCCCCGTCGCGCAGCACGTAGTGCGAGCCCGCGGTGCGGCAGGGCAGCTCGGGCAGGTCCACCGCAGCCTCGCGCGGGGGCGCCACCTCGCCGTTGCGCAGGATCTTGCGGGTGTTGCCGCACTCCTTGTTGGTGCAGGCCATGTACTTGCCAAAGCGCCCTTCCTTGAGCTCCATGGTGCCGCCGCACTTGTCGCAGGTGATGGTGGGGCCATGCTCAATGAGCGAGGAGAAGTCGCCGCGCTCGATGATGTGCCCGCCACAGCGCGGGTGGTTGCCGCACAGGAAGAGCTTGAGGTGCTCGTCCACCAGGAACTCGTCCATCGCCGAGTGGCAAATCGGGCAGCGGCGGCGGTCGAGGAGCTGCCGCGCCTCGTCCTCGTCGCCCACCCGCCCGGGCGCCGGGCCCAGGGGCTTGAGGTTCATGGTCTTGTGGCAGCGGTCGGCGGCCTTGACCGAGCTGTCATGGTACCCAAGGCAGGACAGGAAACTGCCGGTGCGGCCCGAGACCACCGCCATGTGGTGGGCGCCGCACTCCGGGCACAGCATGTCGATCTCCATGGGGCGGTTCTCGGGCATGCCGCCCTCCTCGGACGGCCTTGAGGCCTGGTCCAGCTCGCCCTTGAAGCCCTTGTAGAAGCGGTCGAGGCTCTCGCGCCAGTCGAGCTTGCCCTCGGCAATCTCATCGAGCTCGCCCTCCATGCCGGCGGTGAACTTGACGTCCATGAGGTCGGAGAAGCTGTCGCGCAGGCGGTCGGTGACCACCTCGCCCATCTTCTCGGCGTGGAAGCGCCCTGACTCGATGCGCACGTAGCCGCGCTCCTGGATGGTGGAGATGATCGCCGCGTAGGTCGAGGGGCGGCCGATGCCGTCCTTCTCCAGCTGCTTGACCAGGGTGGCCTCGGAGAAGCGGGCCGGGGGCTGGGTGAAGTGCTGGGCGGGGATGATGTCCTCCACGCCCAGGCGCTCGCCAGGCGCCACGCGGGGCAGGATGGCCTCGCCGTCACTGGAGGTGGGCAGCTCGGCGCGGAAGCCATCGAAGAGGCGCACCCGGCCCGAGGCGCGCAGCACCCACTCGCCGGCGTCGGCGATGATGGTGGTGGTCTCGTAGCGCTCCGGCGCCATCTGGCAGGCGAGGTAGCGCCTGCGGATGAGGTCGTAGAGGCGCTGGGCGTCGCGATCCATGGAGGCCGGCAACGCCGCGCGCTCCGGGTAGGAGGGGCGGATGGCCTCGTGGGCCTCCTGCGCGGTGTCCTTGGAGCGGAAGCGGTTGGGCTTCTCCGGCAGGTACTGCTTGCCATGGGCCTCGGTGACGATGCTGCGGGCCGCCGCGATCGCCTCCTCGGAGAGGTTGACGCTGTCCGTCCTCATGTAGGTGATGAAGCCGCTCTCATAGAGCTGCTGCGCCACGCGCATGGTCTTGCGCACCGGGAAGCCCAGGCGCTGGTTGGCCACCTGCTGCAGCGTGGAGGTGGTGAAGGGCGGCGGCGCCTTGGTGGAGCCCTCCTTGGACTCCACCGAGCGCACCACGATCCCCGCCTTGCGCACCTCCTCGGCGGCGGCCGCGGCCGCGGCGCCGTTGTGCAGGGCGAGCTTGGCCCCGCCCTTGCCCGCAAGGTCCAGGGTCAGCGCCTCGCCGGAGGCGGTCCGCGCCTCCACCGCCACTGACCAGTACTCCTCAGGCATGAAGGCCTTGATCTCGCGCTCGCGGTCGACGATGAGCTCCACCGCCACCGACTGCACCCGCCCCGCGGACAGGCCGCGGGAGACCTTCTTCCACAGCAGCGGGGAAACCATGAACCCCACCACCCGGTCGAGGAAGCGCCTGGTCTGCTGGGCGTTGACCAGGTCCATGTTGATGTCGCCAGGGCTGGCGAAGGCGCGCTCGATGGCGCGCTTGGTGATCTCCGGGTAGGTGACCCGGCAGTACTTGCCCGCGTCCCCGCCCAGCACCTCGCGCAGGTGCCAGGCAATCGCCTCCCCCTCGCGGTCCAGGTCGGTGGCCAGGTAGATGCGGTCGGCGCTGCGCGCGAGGCGCTTGAGCTCCGCGACCACCTTCTCCTTGCCGGGCATGATTTCGTAGCTGGCGTCCCAGCCGTGCTCAGGGTCAACACCCATGCGCCTAATCAGGGCGCTGCCCGCCCGGGCGCCCTCGGCAGACGAGGATGAGCCGCCGGTGGTGGGCAGGTCGCGGATATGGCCGACACTGGCCTTGACCACGTAGCTGTCGCCCAGGTAGTCATTGATGATGTGGGCCTTGGAAGGCGACTCCACGATCACAAGGGACTTAGACATGATTGATGACGTCCGTTTTTGTCAGCAGATGCGGGAATATGGGGATGGTGCCTGCCTCAGCGAGCCGGAGCGATCCCGGCCCAGGAGGCGCCTGATGAGCGCGGCGAGGCCGCGGCGCTCCCTTTCCTTGGGCCTTAATAAGAGCGCAACCCTTGTGACCTTGTCAAGGCGTTTGCCCAGATATTCGTCAAAAGTTGCGATCTCATCCACAAGACCCAGGGCCAGGGCATCGGTGGCCAGCCAGAACTCGCCGGTGGAGACGCGATCGATGTCCACCGCAGGGCGGTGGCGCGCCACCGCGGCCTTGAAGCTCTGGTGGATGGCCTCGAGGTCGGAGCGCATCTTCTCGCGCGCCTCGGGGGTGTTCTCGCCAAACATGGTCAGGGTGCGCTTGTACTTGCCGGCGGTGACGATCTCATAGTCCACGTGGTGATCGTCCATCACCCGGTGGAAGTTGGGCAGCTGCGCCACCACCCCAATGGAGCCGATGTAGGAGAAGGGCGCCGCCACGATGCGGTGCGCCACCGCGGCCATGAGGTAACCGCCACTGGCCGCCACGGTGTCCACGCAGCAGGTCAGGATCATCCCATGGGCCACCACGCGCTCCAGCTGCGAGGCCCCGAGGCCGTAGCCGTTGACCACCCCGCCCGGGGAGGTCAGCTTGACAATCAGCTCATCGCCAGGCTGGGCAACCGCGAGCACGTGGTCGATCTCAAGGGCGAGGTCATCAACCTCGGCAGCGCCGGTGGAACCGTCAAACTCCACCACGAAGAGCCGCTCGGGGGCATCCCCCGCCGCGCCCTTTTCCGGGGCGCCACCCTGGGGGGTGGCAGTGCCATTGGCGTCAGCAACCTTAGCACCTGCGGCCTGGGTTTCAGTGCCCTTGGCACCTGCGGCCTGCGTTTCAGTGCCCTTGGCATCCGCAGCCTGCGTTTCAGTGCCCTTGGCATCCGCATCCTTTTTCGGGGACTCCTTGCCCGACTCCTTCTTGAGGGCGCTCAGCCCACGCTTGCGCTCCTTCTTGGAGAGGGTGGCATCGGCGGTGATCAGGGTTTCGCGCATCCGCTCCACCATCGCCTTGCGCCGCTCCCGAAGGTCGGTGATCTCCAGTTCGCGCTCCCGCCC
>JAILEI010000133.1 GCA_024688225.1 Succinivibrionaceae bacterium | reverse complement strand
CACCTGCGCCTCGAGCTCCGGGGGGATCTCCCGGAGCTCGAGGCGCAGGTGGGGCGGGAAGCGGCGCTGGTACTCCGCAAAGGCCTCCCGGACATAGGCGGGCATGCGGTCGCCCACCGCGATGAGCAGCAGGCGCATCAGCGCGGCGCGTGCCCCGCGCGGTAGAGATCCTCGAGGGCGTAAAGCTCGCGGGCGGCGGGCTGCATCACGTGCACCACCACCTCGCCCGCGTCGACCACCACCCACTCCCCGCGCAGCTTGCCGCAGAGCGTGGTGCGGACCTTGAGGCGCGAGAGCTGCCTGGCGAGGTGGTCGGCGATGGCGCCCACGTGGGTGCGCGAGGTGCCGGTGCAGACCACCATGTGGTCGGTGACGCTGGAGTGGTCGCTGACGTCGATGGCCACGGTGTCGGTGGCCTTGGTGGTGCCGATGATCCTGAGCACGGCGTCAAGCAGCGAGGTGGGCTGTTCCCCGGTCATGTTCCCTCCTGGGCAGGTGCGGCGGGGCGCCCCATGCGCCCCGGGTGCGCCATTGTAGCAGATTGGGGGGCGCGCCCCGCCAGGGCGGGCAAAAGGCTCGGCAAGGTCCGCCGTCTTGGGATATGATGGGGGCAGTTGCGGTGCCCCAGGGCTGGGGCAGGGCCTTAGGGGGGTGAGTCAGATGCAGAGGTTGGGGATGCTGGCGGCCGCGGCCGCGCTGGCGCTGGTGATCCTGGCAGGGGGGTGCGGCAAGGGCCACGAGCCGATGATGACCTCCTCCGACGTGGCGCTCAATTTCATCAAGGCGGTCTTTGCCGGCGAGACCAAGGAGGGCTTCTCCTACTTCTTCATCCCCAAGAACGCCACCGAGGAGCGCCGGCGCATGGAGACCCGCGCCTTCATGCAGGGCATCGAGGCCCTGCACCGGCAGCTCTCCGAGGACGGGCGGGCGATCGACATGCTCGAGGCCCTGGACGTCCATGAGGATCTCAAGGATGAGAAGGCCACCCTCAAGGTGCGCATCACCTACACCAACGGCCTCACCTCCGTGACCTCCTTCATGCTGCGCATCGGCGATGACGGGGAGTGGAAGATCGCCCGCGCCAAGTAGTGCCTAGCGCCCGAAGGAGAACAGGATCGCGGCCCCGGGCAGGGTGAGGAAGCGGCCGGGGAGCAGGTAGTCGCCGCCAAGCAGCGGCACCGTGAGGCGATCCCGGGGCAGCCCTGGGGTGGCGCCCGCGGCGATGAGCGCCCCCTCGGCGAGGGTGGTGCAGTAGAGCCCTCCCTCCCGCAGCGAGAAACCCTGCCCCAGCATGCCCAGGAGGTAGCCGCGGAGCGCCTCCCTCGCCCCCGGTGGCCAGGGGCCGCCCAGGCGCAGCGCCAGGCCGCGCCTGGCCCTCTGGGGGCTGAAGAACTCCCCCGGCGTGACTGCCGACACCCCATCGGGGATGCCCTCCCCCTCGTTCCTGCTGGCCTGCACCACCAGTGGCGCCTCCCCCTCCCTGGCCACCACCACCCCGACATGGGTGTAGGCGCCATGCGTGGCCGCGAGGATGAGATCGCTGTCAAGGTCGGTCCCGGCGCGCAGCAGCAGGTCGCCCGTCTCGTAGGCAAAGCCTGGGGGCGGCCCCAGGGGGGCGGCGGCCCCGGCGGGGGCGCAGGCCAGGATCAGCAGGGCGGCAACCAGTCTCATGGGGTGCAATTTTAGTGAAAAAAGTTGATCAAGTGCCCAGCAAGGGCGGGGATCTTCAATTAAGATTGTGAACTTGGTGTTTTTCCCCGCCAGGCGGGGCAGGAGGCAGGCAGATGGCGGTGCGGCAGGGCGTGGTGGCGGCGCTGTGGGCGGCAGTTCTCACCGGGTGCGGCGGCGGGGGCCCCACCCCGGAGTCCACGGCGGTGGCCTTCTTTGAGCACCTTGCGCGCGGCGAGGGCGATGCGGCCCTCGCCCTGGTTGAGATCCCCGGGGGGGAGCGCGGCACGGGCCAGGAGCGCATGGTCTCCGGCAAGATCAAGGGCGCGAGCGCCGACTTTGGCAAGACCATCAGCGAGGCCGGCGGCCTGGAGCGGGTCACGGCCACCAAGACCAGCTCCCGCGGCAACGAGCACTATGTGTCGGTTGAGATCAGGGCCAAGGGGGGCATGGTGAAGCAGGACCATGCCTGCGTGGTCAGGTCCGGGGAGGCCCTGAGGATCTCCCTTGATGGCTGCCGGGGACTGCGCTAGCCCATGGGACAGGTCATCCTGGGCATCGATCCTGGATCCATCCAGACGGGGTACGGGGTAATCCACTCCGAGGGCGGGCGGCTGTCCTACCTGGGCTCGGGCTGCGTGTCGCTGGGGCGCTACACGGCGCTCCCCGACCGGCTCAAGCTGGTCTTTGACGGCATCACCTCCATCGCCGAGCAGTTCCACCCCACGATGTGCGCGGTGGAGGAGCCGTTCATGGCCAAGAACAGCCAGACCACCATCAAGCTCGCCGAGGCCCGCGGCGCGGCCATCGTGGCGGCGCGCAACCTCGGGCTGGAGGTCTTCGAGTACACCCCGCAGCAGATCAAGCTCTCGGTGGTGGGCTACGGCCTTGCCGAGAAGCAGCAGGTGCAGCGCATGGTGGTGGAGATCCTGCGCCTGGGCGCGGCCCCGCGCACCGAGGACGCCTCGGACGCCCTGGCGTGCGCCATCTGCCACGCCACGACCTACGAGGTTACCAACGCCATGGGCGGCGCCATCGCCAACCTCTCCTCGGTGCACGGCCGCTACCGCGGCAAGCGCGGGGGGCGCTCGAGGACCTGGGAGGCGCTGGCCCGGGAGCAGGGGGCGGGGGACGGTAGTGTATAATCCCGTCATTTTGGCAGGCCAGGAGGCAGGTGACTAATGATTGGCTCATTGCGGGGCAGGGTGCTGAGGATTGACGGCATGGTGGCCCTCATCGAGTGTGGCGGCGTGGGGCATGAGGTGGAGCTGCCCATTGCCGACATCGCGGGGCTCACCGTGGACGCGGAGGCCTTTGTCTATGTCCACCAGGTGATCCGCGAGGACGCCTCGCTGCTCTTTGGCTTCACCGACCTCAAGTCGCGCGCCCTGTTCCGCGAGCTCATCCGGGTCAACGGGGTGGGGGCGCGCACCGCCCTGGCGGCGCTCTCGGCCCTGGACGCCGACAGCCTGCTCGGGGCCATTGCCTCCGGCAAGTCCTCGGTGCTGCAGCGCATCCCCGGGGTGGGCAAGAAGACCGCCGAGCGCATCGTCATTGACCTCAAGGACCGCCTCGCCGCCTTTGCCCCGCAGGATGGGGCGGTGGCGCAGGGGGAGCCCGGCCCGGATGGCGCCGCGGTGGGCGACGCCATCAACGCCCTCATTGGGCTGGGGTACAAGGAGTCCCACTGCAAGGCGCTGGTTGAGGAGGTGGCCCGGGCCGGCATGAGCACCCAGGACATCATCGTGGCGGCGCTGGCGCTCAACTCGGGGAAGAAGTGAGCATGGCAGCGGCAAGCGCGGGGATCATGGCCGACTCCATCGGCCCGGCACCGGGCCTGGTCTCGCCCCTGGCCACCCCCGAGGAGGAGGCGCAGGTGGCGGCGGCCTCGGCTGAGGATCGGGCGATCCGCCCCAAGTCCCTCGCGGACTACATTGGCCAGGAGGACGTCAAGCGCGAGCTGGACATCGCGCTGCGCGCCGCCAGGATGCGCGGCGAGCCGCTCGACCATGTGCTCATCTACGGCCCCCCCGGCCTCGGCAAGACCACCCTCTCGAGCATCATCGCCCATGAGCTCTCGGTGCAGTTCCACGCCACCTCGGGCCCGGCCATCGAGAAGAAGGGGGACGCGGCGGCGCTCCTGACCTCGCTCTCGCCCAAGGACATCCTCTTCATCGACGAGATCCACCGCCTCTCCCCGGTCATCGAGGAGTTCCTCTACCCGGCGATGGAGGACTACAAGATTGACATCATGATCGGCGAGGGGCCCTCGGCGCGCAGCGTGCCGCTCTCGCTCAAGCCCTTCACCATGATTGGCGCCACCACCCACGCCGGCAAGCTGACCTCGCCGCTGCGGGCGCGCTTTGGCATCATCCTGCAGCTGCAGTTCTACACCCCGCAGGAGCTCGAGCTCATCGTCAAGCGGGACGCCGAGAAGCTGGCGGTGCCCATCGACAACGCCGGGGCGGCGGAGATCGCCGCGCGGGCGCGCGGCACCCCGCGCATTGCCATCCGCCTGCTCAAGCGGGTGCGGGACTACGCGCAGGTGGTGGGCACGGGCACCATCACCGAGGAAATTGCCTCGGAGTGCCTGCAGATGCACCGCATCGACGCCGACGGCTGCGACGAGCGCGACCGGGGCTACCTGCGCTGCATCATCAACGACTTCAACGGCGGGCCGGTGGGCATCGACAGCCTGGCGGCCTCGCTGGGCGACGAGCGCGACACCCTCGAGAACGTGGTCGAGCCCTACCTCATCCAGCAGGGGCTGGTGCAGCGCACCGCGGCGGGGCGGGTGGCCTCGCGCAAGGCCTATGGGAAGTTCGGCGCCGAGTGGCCCGGGCGGGAGGGGTGAGCGTGGATCCATTTTCCATCCTGGTGCGGGTCTACTACGAGGACACCGATGCCGGCCAGATTGTCTACCATGCCAACTACCTGACCTTCTGCGCCCGGGCGCGCTCTGAGTGGCGGCGCGGCGCGGGGGCGGGGGAGCCCATTGCCCTGGGCGCCGCCCGGTGCAAGTTCGTGCGGCCCTCGCGCCTTGACGACCTGCTCACCGTCACCTGCGAGCCCCAGCGCGACGCCGCCACGGGGCGCGTGGTGGGCTTTCGGCAGGAGGTGCTGGGCGCCGATGGCGGCCGGCGCTTCCTCATGGAGGGGGAGATTGAGGGCGGGGCGGGGCGGCAGGATCCGCCCGCGCCGGCCTTTGCCATTAAGGTCAGGGCCTACGGCGAGGACACCGGGGCGGGCGATGAGGTCCGCCCGGTGAGCTACCTGAGGTACTGCGAGCGGGCGCGCACCGACTGGCTGCGCGGCGCCGGGGTGGCGCAGGGGGAGGGCCTGGTGGGGGGCAATGGCTATGTCATCGGCTCCATGCGCTGCGCCCTGGCCGCGCCCTCACGCCTTGACGAGCTGCTGACCGTCACCTGCGCGCCGTCAAGGATTGGCCAGGCGTCGCTGACCTTCTGGCAGGAGGTGCGCGGCGCGGACGGCACGCTGCGCTTCACCATGGAGGGCAAGGTTGCCTACCTGCGGCTCTCCGACGGGGTGCCGCAGCGCATTCCTGCCGCCACACTGGATTACGCGAGGCAGGCGGATGCCGGCCATGAGGGGAGGGATTGTTAATGAAAAACGGGGAGTTCTCCTTCTGGGAGATGGTCTCGGACGCCAGCCTGCTGGTGCAGCTGGTGATGGTGTTCCTGGTGATCCTCTCGGTGGCCTCCTGGACGATCATCATCCAGCGCGGCAGCCAGTACAAGGAGGGCCGGCGGCGGGCCGACGAGTTCGAGGATCGCTTCTGGTCCGGCATTGACCTCCACAACCTTTACCAGGACTGCGTCAAGAACCAGCAGGGGGCCATGGGCCTGGAGGTCATCTACACCGCGGGCTTCAAGGAGTTCGTCCGGCTGGTCAACTCCGGCCCCGCCGACCAGGACGTGGTCATGGACGGCACCTACCGCCAGATGAAGGTGGCCTGCTCGCGCGAGGTGGAGTCCCTCGAGTCGCACCTGCCCACCCTCGCCACCATCGGCTCCATCAGCCCCTACATCGGCCTGTTCGGCACGGTGTGGGGGATCATGCACGCCTTCGTGGCGCTGGCGGCGGTGAAGAACGCCACCCTCTCCATGGTGGCCCCGCCCATCGCCGAGGCCCTGATTGCCACGGCCATGGGCCTGTTCGCCGCCATCCCGGCGGTGATGTTCTACAACCGCTTTGTCACCAAGGTGGAGGCCCTCGAGAACCGCTACCTCAACTTCATGGATGAGTTCGCCACCATCCTCAACCGGCGCCTGGTGAGCATCCGCTCGGAGCTGAGCAAGGATCAGCCATCCCCGGCCCGGGCCACCGCCTTCGGGGCGGTGCCCGCGCGCGCGGCGCCGTCCTTCACCGTGCCCCCCGCGGCCCCG
>JAILEI010000126.1 GCA_024688225.1 Succinivibrionaceae bacterium | reverse complement strand
ATTCAACCACGTGGCCATGAGAAAGCTCAGGCATTGCCTGGGCCACGGGATTGGGCTTGGGGCCTGACAAAAATGCCGGGGCATTGCGGAGGCCCAGGCGATCACGCAGGCGCCATGCCCGGGCGGCAGATAAGGGCCAGGGCAGCCCTGCCGCGGGCTGGCTGGCCCTGGGCTCGCTAGGGCAGCATGGCGAGGATGGCCTGGGCGTCTTCCTTTACTTTGGCGAGGGTTTCCTGATCCCCGCGCTTGCCTGAGAGTGCCTCGTTGAGCTTGCCAAGGCTGGGGGCGAATATCTCATCGCAGATCCGGTCAATCTCAGGGGCCAGGGCCCCCAGGATGGAACTCACCGTGCTGCGGGCGGAGCTGGCCAGGCTGAGCAGGTACTCCTGCTGGTTCCTCAGCTCCTCCTCGGCGCGCTCGCTGTCCTGCCAGGCACTGAAAATGACAGAGCCCACCGTGAACAGCGGCCCCATCAGCTTGCCCACCAGGCCAGCGGCATTGGCGATCCAGACCACGCCCTTGCCCTTCATCAGGGAGGGCAGCACGTCCTTGACAAAGGTGAGCATGGCCTTGGTGGCCGCCTCCGCCCCGGAACTGACCGCCTGCTCCACCGCAGGGTTGCTGAGCTGTCCCGCCAGCTTTCCCGCCAGCTGCTCAAGGGAAGATTTTGAGCCATCCGCCTGGGCGGGGAGATCCAGGCTGACGCCCATGCTGGACAGCGCATCGAGGCTGTAGCTGGAGAGATCGGTGCCCAGATCGCTGACTATCTCCTCGATTTTTGACTTGAGATCACCACTGAGGCGTTCTATGTAGGCATCAACAACCGGCTTGAGATCCTCATTTCCCGCCTTCGCTTCCCTGACCAGCTCGCCCGCGAGGGGATCAAGCGCCCGCTGGGCCATGGACTTGAGCTCCAGCTGCGCCGAGCGCTTGCGTGAGGTCAGTGAGGACTGCAGCTTCTCGAGGCGGGCAATCTCAGGGGTGGCATTGCGCCCATCGATGCAGGAGCACAGCTCATTGATGAGGCCGGTCACCTGGCGGTTGAGGCCCCTGGCAACCTCCTTGCTGTGATCATTGCGCAAGAGGTCGGAGATGAGGCGCTCAAGCTCCCCAATGCCGCTGAACTCGACGAGCCCCGGCTTGTGCTCAAGCTTGCCCTTGAGCGCGGTCTTGGCATCCACCACCACCAGGTTGTAATACTGCTCGGCACCCTCAATCCCCAGGCGGGCAATGTTCTCCTGCACCCTGTGCCGCTGCTGCTCCAGCGCCTCGCGATCCTGCTCGCTGGAGCCATGCCCCATCTTGCGGTTGAGCACCACAATCAGCGGCCTTTTTGACCTCAGGATGTCACCGATGCGCCTGAAGACCTCTATGTCCTCCACCGCGGTGTCATTGCTCATCACGAACATGATCATCTCGCACTTCCGGTAGTGCTCCATCGTGACCTGCTCGTGCTCGATGGGGGCGTTCACGCCCGGGGTGTCGTAGACGGTGTACCCCTCGTACTCGTACCTCTCCACCCGGTCCGTCTCGGGGCGATCGGCCACCTTTGCCAGCTCCGCCCCCATCAGGGCATTGAGCAAGGTGGACTTGCCGGAGTTGTAGATCCCATAAATCATGAGCGAGGGGCGGAAGTCACCCACCTTTTCGGCAATGGAGCCGCAGACCGCGTCAAAGGCGCTGCCGGGCATGAGATCGGGCACCGGGGGGCGGTCCCGGAGGGCGCCCAGCTGCTTGCTGACCAAAAGATAGCTTTCGACCTGGTTCATTTTCGCTTTCCTTAACCCCAAAAATCCTGTCTCAGCCTCGGGTTGCCTGGTAGCGCCGCTGGCGCTCCTCGAGGAACGACCTCAGGCCCTTGACCGAGTCCTCAAACTCCCGGTGCATGCGCTCGAGCGGGTCAATCAGCTCACGCTCGTTGGCATCCAGCAGGTCACCAAGGGACAGGCGCTTGCGCTCGGTGTTGTCCCTGATGAAATTGCCGACCACCTCGACGGCGTTGTCGCCCACCTCAACCGGCACATACTCCACATCGTCGATGTGGCTGCCGGCGACCCCGCCCAATGAGGCGCCCAGCGACGCCCCCAGCGCGGCACCGCCTGGGACCGGCGAGAAAAAGCCAATTACCCCGCCCAGGAGGCCGCCAATCACCGAGCCGCTCTTGACATAGTGGGTGGTCACCGTGGCATCCTCAAAGCGCTTCTCGATCGAGTAGTCGGGCTGCTTGCCCGCGGCCGCCACGGAGCCGTAGTCGGCCCTGAACTTCTCGACCACCCCCTTGATCTCGCGCTGCACCATTTCCCCAATCCTGGCGTCGATCTCCCTGGCGGCCTTCTGGAACAGCGCCTTGCAGTTGTCCGGGTTGATGCCCACGCAGCAGCTCTCGGTGGCCTCGCTCACGATGGTGCCCACCGCGCCCAGGATGTTCCTCCTGGCAAGATCGTAGTTGCCCCTGAGTTCCCTGGTATAGCTTGAGAGCTTGCCCAGATCCGAGACGATGCGGTCAAGGCCGTTGCCCTGGGCCACCGGCTCCCCATACTCCCCCTGCTGCCTGCCGCGGCCGGCCAGGATGGCATCAATCAGGGCCGACAGGCTGGCAAAGGGGGCGCTTTTCTTGAGCTGCTCGGCCTTGCTGAGCACGCTCTGGCGCAGCATCTCGCAGAAGGGGGCGATATTGCTGCCCTCAAACAGCGCCCGGTCACCGCTCCTGAGCGCCTCCCGGGCGGTGGCAACCGAAATGGCCATGATCTCGCCAATGACCGCCTCCGGGTGCCGCAGCTCCTGGCTGAGGCGGCGGTTCACATCCTCGAGCTGCTCCGCCCGCGCCTCGGGGCTCTTGTTCACCATCACCTCGACCACCTTGCCGTCCACCTCATCGACATCGGTGGTGTCTGACTTGGTGATGACAAAGGTGATCTTGCGCTGGAACTTGCCAGTCAGCTCGTTGATCTGGTCGATTTCCGTCTTCTGCAGCGGCGAGTCGGAGGAGCTGGGGAAGATCACAAAGTCGGCGGCGTCGATGTACTTGCGCGCCAGATCCTCGTTTTCCTTGGTCAGCGAGCTAAGGCCCGGGGTATCGACCCAGGTCATGCCCCCCAGGGTAAACATCTGGATCTCCTTGGTGCACTCGGTGATTTTCTCGGCAAAGCCCGGTGAGTCGTCATCGATCTCCGAGAGTTCATCCACCTGGCGGGACCCCGCCGAGTCATACACCCGGAAGGTCGCGCAAAGCCCCAGGGGATCCGACTTGGCGCAGCTGGCAATGAAGTTGCCCAGCGAGCTCTTGCCGGCCTTGACCTTGCCATAGACAAAGACGATGAAGGAGTGGGAAAGATCCTGGCGGATCCGCTCCTGATCCATCAGGTTGCCAAAGTATCCCAGCCAGTCCCTGACCGTT
>JAILEI010000046.1 GCA_024688225.1 Succinivibrionaceae bacterium | reverse complement strand
AATGGTGCGCCATAGTGGACTCGAACCACCGACCCCTACCGTGTGAAGGTAATGCTCTAACCAACTGAGCTAATGGCGCTTACTCGCACTGGTGCGCCTTAGTGGACTCGAACCACCGACCCCCACCATGTCAAGGTGATGCTCTAACCAACTGAGCTAAAGGCGCCCCGTGCAAAAGTGGGTGCATTATAGCAGTTAATTTGGTGGGCGCAAGGGGGGATCGGCCCCGCTGCGAAAATATTGCCGCGCACTGCCAGGACCTGGGCCGTACGCTGGCAAAAATCGGCGCCCGGGGCGCAACTGGTTGTATACTGCACTATCTTTTTTGGCGGCCGCGCAAGGCGCGGCCATGAGTCGCGCCACCTGTGGGAGGCCAAGGCGCGGGAGGGAGAGTTCAATGCCTACAATCACCTTGCCCAATGGGGACCAAAAGCAATTTGACCATGCGGTCACGGTGGCGGAGGTTGCCGCCTCCATCGGCGAGGGCCTGGCCCGCGCCTGCGTGGCCGGCAGGGTGGACGGGCAGCTTTGCGATGCCTGCGAGCTGCTGGATCACGACGCGCGCGTTGAGATCGTCACCCCCAAGGATGAGGATGGCATCGCCATCATCCGCCACTCCTGCGCCCACCTGCTGGGGCACGCCATCAAGCAGCTCTGGCCGGAGACCAGGATGGCCATCGGCCCGGTGATTGACAACGGCTTTTACTATGACGTCGACCTCGATCACAAGCTCACCGAGGAGGATCTTGCCGCGCTGGACAAGCGCATGCATGAGCTTGCCGCCACCGACTACCCGGTGGTCAAGGAAGTGGTGGACTGGCAGCGCGCCCATGACACCTTCGAGCAGCGGGGCGAGCCCTACAAGCTGCTCATCCTCGAGGAGAACATCGACCGCGGCGACCACCCGGCCCTCTACCACCACAACGAGTACACCGACATGTGCCGCGGCCCGCACGTGCCGCGCATGGGTTTCTGCCAGAACTTCCGCCTGACCCACTTCGCGGGCGCCTACTGGCGCGGCGACTCGCGCAACAAGATGCTGCAGCGCATCTACGGCTGCGCCTTCGCGAGGCCGCAGGATCTCAAGGACTACCTGCACCGCCGCGAGGAGGCCGCCAAGCGCGACCACCGCATGCTCGGCAAGCGCCTCGACCTCTTCCACTTCCAGCAGGAGGCCCCGGGCATGGCCTTCTGGCACCATGACGGGTGGACGGTCTACCGCACCATTGAGAACTTCATGCGCGGCATGATTGAGAAGTACGGCTACATCGAGGTCTGCACCCCCCAGATCATGGACCGCACGCTCTGGGAGCGCTCCGGGCACTGGGAGAAGTACAAGGAGAACATGTTCACCACCTCCTCGGAGAACCGCGACTACGCCATCAAGCCGATGAACTGCCCGGGGGCGATCCAGATCTTCAACAGCGCCACCCGCTCCTACCGGGACCTGCCCATCCGCATGGCCGAGTTCGGCCGCGACCACCGCAACGAGCCCTCGGGCTCGCTGCACGGCCTGATGCGGGTGCGCGCCTTCGAGCAGGATGACGCCCACGTCTTCTGCACCGAGTCGCAGATCATGCAGGAGGTCTCCTCCTGCATCAAGATGGTCTACGAGGTCTACCGCGTCTTTGGCTTTGAGCGCATCGACGTCAAGCTCTCCACCCGCCCGGAGAAGCGCATCGGCTCGGATGAGATCTGGGACCAGTCCGAGGCCGACCTCAAGCGCTGCCTCGAGGAGGAGGGGCTTGAGTACAAGCTCCAGCCCGGCGAGGGCGCCTTCTACGGCCCCAAGATTGAGTTCACCATGCATGACTCCCTCGACCGCGAGTGGCAGTGCGGCACCGTGCAGCTGGACTTCTCGCTGCCCGGGCGCCTGGGCGCGCACTACATCGGCGAGGACAACCAGGAGCACGTGCCGGTGATGATTCACCGCGCCATCCTCGGCTCCATCGAGCGCTTCGTGGGCATCCTCACCGAGGAGTTCGCGGGTGCCTTCCCGGTGTGGATTGCCCCGGTGCAGGCGGTGGTGATGAGCATCACCGATGCCCAGGCCGGCTATGCCCAGCAGGTCTGCGAGGGCCTGAGGGCGGCGGGCATCCGCGCCCGCCCCGACGTGCGCGGCGACAAGATCGGCTACAAGATCCGCGAGCATACCATGATGAAGGTTCCCTACCTCCTGGTGTGCGGCGATCGCGAGGCCGCCTCAGGCCAGGTGGCGGTGCGCATGCGCGGCGGCAAGGATCGCGGCGCCATGGCGGTCAGTGACTTGATCCAGGAGATCAATTCCGCTATCATGTCGCGCAGTTTGGCCCTGCCCGCCGGGCAGGAATAGGGTTTTTTCCTTGTGATCCAGGCAACTCGTGGAGGGTGCGATCATCAATAACGTCAAGAGAACTGGGGGCAGGATCGCCGCCAAGAACCGGACCAACGGCGAAATCAGGTGCCCTGAGGTTCGCGTTTTGGGACAGGACGGTGAGCTGGTCGGGGTGATGCCGACGCTCGAGGCCGTCCACATGGCGCAGGATCAGGGCGTGGATCTCGTGGAGATCAGCCCCAACGCCGATCCCCCTGTCTGCCGCCTCATCGAGTACGGCAAGTACCTCTACGAGAAGAGCAAGGATCAGAAGAAAAAGAAGCAAAAGGTGGTCCAGATTAAGGAAGTCAAGTTCCGTCCGGCCACTGACGAGGGCGACTACCAGGTTAAGCTACGCAACCTGGTGCGCTTCCTCGAGGAGGGCAACAAGGCCAAGGTGACGCTGCGCTTCCGCGGACGCGAGATGGTGCACCAGGACCTGGGCATGGATGTCCTCAAGCGCGTGGAGAAGGATCTCTGCGAGGAAAAGGGGCTTGCCGTGGTGGAGTCAGCGTCCCGCATGGAGGGACGCCAGGCGACCATGGTGCTCGCCCCGAAAAAAAGGTGACCACAGGGCATGAAGCCGCCCCCCGGGGCGCCCCTGCGGTTGTTCAATGACAAAATGCGGAGTTAATGCAAATGTCTGCCAAGAAGAAGCCGGCGAAGGTCAAGATGAAGACCGATCGCGGCGTTGCCAAGCGGTTCAAGATTACTGGCAGCGGCCTTGTGAAGTGCCGCCACCAGAACCTGCGCCACATCCTCACCAAGAAGACGCGCAAGCGCAAGCGCGCGCTGCGCAAGATGACTTACGTCTGCACGTCCAACCTGCGCGCCATCATGCGCCAGTTGCCTTACGCCTGATTGGAGGATTTGAACCATGGCTAGAGTTAAGCGCGGTGTCACCGCTCGTGCCCGCCACAAGAAGGTCCTGAAGGCCGCCAAGGGCTATTACGGGGCGCGCTCGCGCACCTACCGCGTCGCGGTGCAGGCCGTCACCAAGGCCGGCCAGTACGCCTACCGTGACCGCAAGCAGAAGAAGCGCCAGTTCCGCTCACTGTGGATTGTGCGCATCAATGCGGCCGCGAGGCAGCATGATCTCAGTTACAGCCAGCTCATCAATGGCCTCAAGAAGGCGAACATCGAGATCGACCGCAAGGTCCTCTCCGATCTCGCCATCAACGATCAGGTGGCCTTCAAGGCCATCGCCGACAAGGCCAAGGCTGCCCTCAGCGCCTAGTGCCCTGGGGCTTGGTGAATAGCAAACCGCGGCGCGCTGCCGCGGTTTTTTTTGGGGGCTGAGCGGGGATGGATCTCACCGTGGAGCTGGAGCTGCCGCTCACCGCGGTGGTGATCCTGCTCATCCTGCTGCCGGCCACGCTGGGCGCCGAGCGCACGGAGCTGCGCGGCTTCAGGGCCTGCATCTGCTGCGTGCTCTGCTCCTGTGCCTCCGAGATCACGGGGCGCCTGGGCATGCACTTGCGCGTGGACTGGCTCGCGGAGCTGGGCGCCACGGGGTTTCTCGCCTTGGTGGTGCTTTCCCTTTACGCCTGGCTGGGCGGCGTGCTGCGGGTGGGGCGCGGGGCGGTGCACGCCCTGCTGTTAACCCTCAACGCCAGCTATGCCCTGCTCGCGATCTCCAACCCACTGCACCACCAGCTCTTCACCCTGGCCATCACCCAGGGGGAGCTTTTGCACGGCCGGCTCTTCCCCTGCCTCTACGTGGTGGTGGGCGCCAACACCCTGGCCTTTTGGCTCATCCCACTGTGGCGGGCGCGGCAGGCCGGCAACTACATCGAGCGCCGGCGGCTGCTGCTCGCGGCGCTCTTCCCCACCCTCTCCACGCTGGGCGGGTTTGCGCAGCTGCTCAACCACCAGCCCCTCGCGGGCCTGGGGGCGGCGGTCGGGTTCACCTTCTACTTCATCGCCTTCCATGAGTCGCGGGTGGTGCACGATCCGCTCACCGGGCTCAACAACCGCAACCACGTGCTGCAGTTCCTCACCGAGCATTACCGCCGCCCGGGCCGCCCCGCGCTGTCCCTGGTGGCCTTTGACATCAACCACTGCCGCGAGGTCAACCGCCGCCACGGCTACGCGGAGGGGGACCGGGCGCTGCGGCGGGTGGGGGCGGCGGTGCGCCAGACCGCGCTCGACCTTGACGCCTACTGCGCCCGCTTTACCGGGGACACCTTCATCATGATTGCCGAGTCCAGCGCCAGGCGGCAGCTGCTCAACTGCGTGGCCACGGTGCGCCAGCGGGTCAATGAGCGCAGCTACGCCTCGGGGGCCAACTACGACCTCACCCTGGACGTGGCGCTCTGTGAGCTCCCCGAGGAGTTTGACGACCTGCCGGCGCTTCGGGGCGAGGTGCGCGAGCGGCTGCACCTCGACCGGCAGCGGCATGACCGGGGGCGCCCATGAACTGGCATTACCTCGCCTCCAGCGAGCACCTGTGCTGCTGCCTGCTCTGCCTGGCCATGCACTTCCTCCTGCGCTCGCAGTTCAACCGGGACGTCAGCTACCACCGCAGCGTCACCCTCACCACCGCCGCCTTCTGCGCGGTGGGGGCGCTGATGCACTTCCTGCTCGCCCGCGCCCTCGACCGCAGCGTGGCGCTCGGCGATCCCTCGGCCGACCTTGCCGCGGCGCTGATCTGCGCCTACTACTGCATGGCGCTGATCCTGCCCTTCTCCTGCTTCATCGGTGGGTGGCGCCTCTTCTTCCCGCAAAGCCGCAACGTGCTGGCGCTCAACGCGCTGCTCTGCGCCCCGCTGGCCCTGGGCCTGGCGCTGGTGCTCACCACCTCGCTCACCGGGCTGTGCTACAGCCTCAGTCGCACCGAGGTGATCGTGGGCCCGCTGTTCGCGGTGCTGCCCGGGATCTTCTTCCTCTACATGGCCGCGACCATGGTGCTGCCGCTGTTGGGGATCATGGCCTATGGCAGCTCGCTCAACGTGGGCAGCCACCGCGACGCCCAGGTCATCTCGGTGGCGGTGCTGCTGCCCACGGTGGCGGGGGTGCTGGATCTTGCCTTCGCGCTGCCGGTGATTGCCCCCTCCTTTGCGGTGGCGCTTTTGTACATGCTCACCGACTTCCAGCGCCGGCGCATCTCCCGCGACCAGCTCACCGGGCTCTACAACCGCCGCGAGCTCACGCTGCGCATGCCCGCCTACCTCGGGCGGCGGGGGCGGCGCCTCCATGCCCTGTGCCTGTGCGTCAGCGGTTACGGGCTGCTGTGCCAGAAGCTCGGGCAGCATGAGGGGGACATGATGCTGCTGCGCTTTTGCGCGCTGCTGCGCGCCGCGGCGCCCTCCTCCTGCTTCATGGCCCGCTGCGGGGAGGGGGAGTTCGTGCTGCTCATCGAGCGGGGCGGGGCGGTGCTTGGGGAGGACGTGGTGGTGACGCTGCGCAAGATGGTCTCCGACTACAACATCGGCTCGGACAAGCCCTACCAGCTGGACTTCGTGCATGACTGCGCCAAGGTCGAGGGCGAGTTCCGCCACGGCGAGGATCTGGTCGCCTTCATCGACGCGCGCCTCGCGGCGCTCTCCGACCTTGCCGAGGCGCGCGCCCTGCGCGCCTCGCGCCGCATCCTCTTCACCGATCTTGGCTAGCTGCGCTTGCCGCAGGCAATAAAAAAACCCGGCTCCTGGCCGGGTCTTTCCATGGTCGTGCCGTATGCCTAGGCAGCGTGCCCCTTGGTCTCCGGGGCAGCGGTCACGGCCGCCTCGCCGCGCACCACCTCAAAGCCGGACCCGAGGTGCAGGTGCTTGACGCGGTCGCGCTCCTCGGCGCGCTTGGCGTTGTTGAAACGGTCCAGGGTGCCCACCAGGTAGCCAGTGACCCGGCGGATCCTCTCGAAGGCCACACCCTCCCCTACCACTCCATTGTGAGAGTGCAAACGGCAGTACGACATGCTGAAAATTCCTCTGCTATGCGCCGCATTCCTGTCCTGTTGCCCCTAGCCAAGGGCCCTTGCGGCGGCGACGGGAACCATTATACCAAGTGATTCCCGGGGTTCATGAAAAAATTTCCCACAAGGGCTGAGGAATTTTAATTTTTCGTTCAACCTATTGTTTATTTGAGGTTTTCTTTGACTGTTTCTTAACAGCCCGCAGTGGTTTCCCGATGTAGATCTGCCGCGGGCGGCCGATGCGGCTCTCCGGCATTTCCTGCATCTCGGTCCAGTGGCTGATCCAGCCCACGGTGCGCGCCAGCGCGAAGATGACGGTGAACATCGAGGTGGGGATGCCGATGGCGTTGAGGATGATGCCCGAGTAGAAGTCGACGTTGGGGTAGAGGTTGCGCTCGATGAAGTAGGGGTCGGAGAGCGCGATGCGCTCGAGCTCGGTGGCCACGTCGAGGACCGGGTGGTTCTTGATGTGCAGCTCGTTGAGCACCTCGTGGCAGGTCTCGCGCATCACCCGCGCGCGCGGGTCGTAGGTCTTGTAGACGCGGTGCCCGAAGCCCGAGAGGCGGAAGGGATCGTTCTTGTCCTTGGCGCGGGCGATGAACTCGGGGATGCGGTCCACGGTGCCAATCTGCCCGAGCATCCTCAGGCAGGCCTCGTTGGCGCCGCCGTGCGCGGGGCCCCACAGCGAGGCGATGCCCGCCGCGATGCAGGCGTAGGGGTTGGCGCCCGAGGATCCGGCCAGGCGCACCGAGGAGGTGGAGGCGTTCTGCTCGTGGTCGGCGTGGAGGATGAAGATCTTGTCGAGCGCCTTCTCGATGACCGGGTTGACCTCGTACTCCTCGCAGGGCGTGGAGAACATCATGTGCAGGAAGTTGCCCGCGTAGCTGAGGTCGTTGCGCGGGTAGACGAAGGGGTGGCCGATCGAGTACTTGTAGGACATCGCGGCCAGGGTCGGCATCTTGGCGATGAGGCGGATCGCGGTGCTGTAGCGGTGCTCGGGGTCGTAGATGTCGAGGTTGTCGTGGTAGAAGGCCGAGAGCGCCCCGGCGATGCCGCACATCACCGCCATCGGGTGGCTGTCGCGGCGGTAGGCCTGGTAGAGGGAGTGGATCTGCTCGTGCACCAGGGTGTGGTGGATGATCTGCCCCTCAAACTCCTGGTACTGCTCCTTGGAGGGCAGCTCGCCGTTGAGCAGCAGGTAGCAGACCCTCAGGTAGTTGCAGCGGTCCGCGAGCTGGTCGATGGGGTAGCCGCGGTAGAGCAGCACGCCCTTGGCGCCATCGATGAAGGTGATGCGCGAGGAGCAGGCCGCGGTGGAGACAAAGCCCGGGTCGTAGGTGAAGTACCCCTGCTTGCCCAGGGCGCGGATGTCGATGACCTCCGGCCCCATGGTGCCCTTGATGATGGGCAGGCGCAGTGGCTCCTTGCCCGGCAGCTGCAGGATTGCAAACTTCTCTTCACCCTTCTCGGCGCTGTCCATGATGACTTTCTCCAGTGTGGGGCCCGGGCGCTGGGGCCAGGGGCCGTGAAAACTGCGCCATTATAGCGGATCGGCGCGCCTTGGGCGCCCGGGGGTGGGGGAAAGGGGGCGCGGCGGGAAAACGCGCCCCGCGGCTTTGGTATAATCCGTGGCGGCCAGGGCCCCGGGCGGGGCCCTTCATTGCCATGGGCGCGGATTTGCGGGGCGCGGGCCCCGGGGGGAAGCATGGAACGCAGGACTCTCTTGACCGAGTGCGACGACGCGGTGGGCATCATCACCAAGGTCACCCACGTGTGCTTTGAGCACCGGCTCAACATCGTGCGCCAGGATCAGTTCGCCTCCACCGAGGACTGCCGCTTCTTCATGCGCACCGTGCTCGACGGCGACTTCGCCGCCTCGCCCTCCTTTGTCGACGACGTGCGCGCGGTCCTGCCCGGGGGCGCCCGGGTCACCCTCAAGGACGGGCGCCGCCGCCGCCTGATGGTGCTGGTCACCCGCGAGGCGCATGTGCTTGGGGACCTGCTCATCAAGTGCTACTCCGGGGCGCTCAACGCCGAGGTGGCGGCGGTGGCGGGCAACCACGGCGACCTCTCCGATCTCTGCGAGCGCTTTGGGGTGCCCTTCCACCTCGTTTCCTGCGAGGGGGTGTCCCGCGACGAGCAGGAGCGGCGCATGATGGAGTGCATCGACACGGTCAACGCCGACTACGTGGTGCTCGCCAAGTACATGCGCATCCTCTCCCCGCGCATGGTGGCCCACTACCCGCTGGGGCGGCTCATCAACATCCACCACTCCTTCCTGCCCGCCTTCATGGGCGCGCGCCCTTACGAGCAGGCCTTCCACCGCGGGGTGAAGATCATCGGCGCCACCGCGCACTTCGTCACCGACAACCTCGACGAGGGGCCGATCATCGAGCAGGACGTGATCAAGGTCAACCACCGCTATGACGCGGCAACCATGGCCAAGGCCGGGCATGACGTGGAGCAGATGGTGCTGCTGCGCGCCATGCAGCGCATCCTCGACGACAAGGTGTTCATCCACGGCAACAAGACCGTGGTGTTCTAGGCGCCGCCCCCCTGGTTATGGGGCGAGGCGGTGGGCGGCCCAGCCGCCATCCGCGCCGCGCTCGTAGATGAAGCGGTCGTGGAGGCGGTTCTTGCGCCCCTGCCAGAACTCCACGCTGTGGAAGGTGACCTCAAAGCCGCCCCAGAAGGTGGGGATGGGGATCTCCCCGGACCTGAACTTCTCCTTGAGCTCCATGAACTTGGAGGTGAGCGCGGCGCGCGCTGAGATCATCGAGCTCTGGTGCGACACCCAGGCCCCAATCTGCGAGTCCCGCGGGCGGGAGTGGAAGTAGCGCAGCGACTCGGCGGCGCTCATGCGCCGCGCGGTGCCGAGGAAGGTGACCTGGCGCTCGAGCAGGTACCAGGGAAAGAGCAGCGACACCCTGGGGTTCTGCTCGAGCTGCCTTGCCTTGCGGCTGCCAAAGTTGGTGTAGAAGGTCAGCGACTCGCGGCTGTAGCCCTTGATGAGCACCATGCGCGAGTAGGGCTGGCCGTCGGCATCGACCGTGCCGACCACCACCCCGTTGGGGTCGGGCAGCCCCGAGTCGATGGCGTCCTTGAGCCAGCGCTCGAAGAGGTCGATGGGGTGGGGGGTGAGGTCGGCCTCGTCCAGCCCGCCCTGCTCGTAGCTGCGCCGGTAGTCACTGAGATCAATCATCACACCCTCCCCTGGCGGCAGGCCCGCCCAGCCTAATTGTCGCGCCCATTCTAACTGCTTTGGGCCACTGGGGCGCAGATTGGCGTAAAATGGCAAGGTTCAGGGCGCCGCAGGCGCCCCGGGACTCTGACAACACCAAGAACCAGCAGCAACCAACAAGGAAGGATAACCCCATGGATAAGCAACTGAGCAAGACGGCCCTGGTCATCAACTGCGGTAGTTCCTCAGTAAAGTTTGCGATCATCGATCCCGAGGACGGCCACGTGTTCCTGAGCGGCCTTGCCGAGGCCCTCAACCTGCCCTCCGCGCAGATCTCCTGGCGCTTTGGCGACGAGGACAAGCAGCGCAAGGAGATCCCCAGCGCCGGCCATGACACCGCCCTGGAGTTCCTGGTGCAGTCCATCCTTGCCCCGCACCCTGACCTGCTCGCCTCGATCATCGCCTGCGGCCACCGCATCGTGCAGGGCGGCGACATCTACAGCGAGCCGACCCTGGTCGACGACACCGTCGAGGCCAACATCGAGAAGTGCGTGCCCTTCGCCCCGCTGCACAACCCCGCCCACCTGCTGGGCATCCGCGCCGCGCGCAAGGCCTTCCCGAGCATCCCCCACGTGGTGGTCTTTGACACCGCCTTCCACCAGACCATGCCCCCCAAGGCCTACCGCTTCGCCATCCCCGAGGAGTACTACACCCGGCTGCACCTGCGCCGCTATGGCGCCCACGGCACCTCGCACTGGTACCTCACCCAGGAGGCCGCGAAGATGCTGGGCAAGGACGTCAGCGACACCAACCTCATCACCTGCCACCTCGGCAACGGCGCCTCGGTCTCGGCGGTCAAGGGCGGCAAGTGCGTTGACACCTCCATGGGCCTGACCCCGCTTGACGGCCTGGTGATGGGCACCCGCACCGGCGCCATCGACCCGAGCGTGGTCTTCTTCCTCTGCGAGCGCGAGGGCCTGACCCCCGAGCAGGTCAAGGACATCTTCAACCAGCAGTCCGGCCTCAAGGCGCTGACCGGCGTCTCCTCGGACATGCGCGACATCTGCAAGGGCTACGCCGAGGGCAACGAGCGCTGCATCCTCGCCATGGACATCTTCTGCTACCGCCTCGCCAAGACCATTGCCTCCTACTACGTGGCGGTGGGCCGCGTGGACGCGATTGTCTTCGCCGGCGGCATCGGCGAGAACTGCGCCGAGGCGCGCGTGATGACCTGCGACCTGCTCGAGGAGCCCTTCGGGATCAAGATCGACAAGCAGCTCAACGAGAAGGCGATGCCGCGCTTTGGCTTTGAGCGCGGGGTGATCTCCCTCCCGGAGTCGAGCACCAAGCTGCTGATGATCGCCACCAACGAGGAGCTGGTGATTGCGCGCAGCGCCGTCAAGTTCGTGAAGTAGGGCCACAGCCGCCCAGGAGGCGACGCCATGATAGCCGAGCGCCAGTTCCCCCTCGATGGCGAGGCGGGAATCGACGGGGTGGCGCGCGAGATTGCCCGCGATCCAAGGTATGGCGCCGCCTCGGCGGTGCTGGTCAAGATCAACTCGGCCCAGCTGGCCTCGCCGTGCCTGGGCCGCCTTTATGAAAGGCTGCATGCCGCGCTGCCCAAGGCAGTGTTCCATGGCATGTCCATTTCCAACCGCGACGACGGGCCCAGCTCGCACGCCGCGGTAATCACGGTCGATTTCTTTGAGTCCTCGCAGGTGGCGGTGCTGTCAGCGCCTTGCGCCGGCGAGGGCTACGCGGCGCTGGGGCGCCGCCTGGGCGAGCGCCTGGACGCCCTGCCCTGGGTGCGCGCCGTCGAGGTGGTGAGCTCGGGGCCGACCCTGCACTTTGAGCGCTTCCTCGAGGAACTCAGCCACGGCCGCGAGGCGGTGTGCTTCTTTGGCTCGGAGGCGGGATATGTCGAGCGCGGCCCGTGCGGCCGCGGCGCCCCGGGCCCGCTCGCGCAGGGCCTCACCCCCGGCCAGGGCAAGGAGCGGGTGGTGCTCGGGGAGGACGGCCCGCTCACCGAGGGGGTCTCGCTGCTCGCCTACTGCGGCGAGGCCCTGAGGGTCAAGGGCGAGGCCCTGTTGGGGTGGAACCCCATCGGCAAGGAGCTGACCATCACCAGCATGGCGGGCGACTACTGCGTCGAGACCATCGACGGCCTGCCCGCGGCCAGCATCTTCGAGCGCTACCTCAACGTTCGCAACGACGAGTACTTCCTGCGCAACATCTGCGCCTTCCCGATCGTGACCGTGCGCAACGGCTACGAGGTGGCGCGCATCCCCCCCTTCAGCGACGCGCAGGGGCGGCTGCACTTTGCCTCCGACGTGCACGAGGGCGAGCGCTACCGCATCTCCTACGCCATCGCACCGCAGCTGCTGGGCCAGGCCCGCGAGCGCAGCCATGAGATGGCCGAGTTCGGGCCGCAGATCCTGAGCCTCTATGTCTGCGCCAACCGCATGTTCTTCCTCGGCGACGACGAGCAGCAGGAGATTGACTGCTACCTGCACTGCAGCCCCACCGCGCTCAAGGTGATGGGCATCTCCGAGATCTTCCGCCAGGGCGGGCAGGGCGGGGTGCTCAACAGCACCCTGGTGGCGGTGGGCATGTCCGAGGGCGGCGACCTGCCCACCGGGGCCTGCGAGGTGCCGCGGCATGAGGACGATCCCTCCCCACAGCCGCAGCCGGGCATGGCGGATGTGGACGATCCCTCGCTGCTGCTCGATGTCACCCGCGAGACCGACGCCACCGTCCCGCTCTACGAGCGCCTCGCCAACTTCCTCTCGGTGGTCACCGCGGAGCTCGGGGAGGCGGTGGGGCGCGCGAGGCGCGCCAGCGAGGTCAAGTCCCAGTTCCTCTCCAACATGAGCCACGAGATCAGGACCCCGATCAACACCATCCTCGGCATGAACGAGATGATCCTGCGCGAGGCCTCCGATCCCGCCATCCTCGGCTACGCGCGCAGCGTGCGCAGCGCGGGGGACACCCTGCTCGCGCTGGTCAATGACATCCTCGACTTCTCCAAGATTGAGGCGGGGAAGATGGAGATCATCCCGGTCGACTACGCCCTGAGCTCGATGCTCACCGATTTGCACTCCATGCTCTTCCTGCGCGCCAGCGCCAAGGATCTGGACTTTGGGATCACCGCCCCCGCCACGCTGCCCTCGGTGCTGCGCGGCGACGAGCTGCGCATCCGCCAGGTGCTCACCAACTTCCTCACCAACGCCATCAAGTACACCCGGCAGGGCGGGGTGACCCTCGCGGTCGAGGAGCTCTCGCGCACCGCCGCGGAGATCACGCTGCGCTTTTCCGTCACCGACACCGGGATGGGGATGCGCGAGGCGGATCTGCCCCGCCTCACCGAGGCCTTCGAGCGCATCGACGAGGAGCGCAACCGCACCATCGAGGGCACCGGCCTGGGCATGAGCATCACCTCGCGGCTGCTGCGCCTCATGGGCAGCTCACTCAAGGTGCGCAGCGAGTACGGGGTGGGCTCGACCTTCAGCTTTGACCTCACCCAGCAGGTGGTGCTGCCCGAGGCGATGGGGGAGATTGACTTCTCAGGCGGCGGCGCGGACGACGAGACCCGCTATGAGCGCACCTTCACCGCGCCCCACGCGCGCATCCTGGTGGTCGACGACACCGAGATGAACCTCACCGTGCTGCGCGCGCTGCTCAAGGAGACCCAGGTGCAGGTGGTCACGGCGCTGAGCGGCCAGGCGGCCCTCGACGCCTACCCCAAGGAGCGCTTTGACCTGGTGCTGCTTGACCACCGCATGCCCGGCATGGACGGGGTGGAGACCCTGGGGCGCCTTCGCGAGCTGCAGGGCGGGGAGGGGCGCCGCGCGCCCATCATCGCCCTGACCGCCAACGCGGTGGCGGGGGCGCGCGAGTTCTACCTCGGGGCCGGCTTTGACGGCTACCTCAGCAAGCCGGTGCGCCCGCGCGACCTCGAGCGCGCCCTGATCACCCACCTGCCCCCGGAGCTGGTGACCCTCACCGGGCGCACCTCCGACGGCAGCGAGGGGGATCTCCCGGAGTGGCTGTCCGCGGTCAAGTGCCTCGACTGCGCCGAGGGCCTGGGGCTGTGCGGCAGCGCTGAGTCCTACCTGGAGGCGCTGCGCATCTTCGCCTCGGGCATGGACGAGTCCCTGCTCACCCTCGAGGGCTTCCTCGCCGCCGAGGATCTCAAGGGCTTCACGGTCAAGGTGCACGCGCTCAAGAGCTCGGCGAAGATCATCGGCAACGACCTGCTCTCCGAGCATGCCCGCGCCCTCGAGGAGGCGGGCAACGCCCAGGATCTGGGGCGGGTGCGCGAGGGCTTCCCCGCGCTGCGCGACTGCATGCTGCGCCTGCGCGCGGCCCTCG
>JAILEI010000172.1 GCA_024688225.1 Succinivibrionaceae bacterium | reverse complement strand
AAGGGGCCGCCGCCCGCGCCCTCGCCGAGGCGGGGCGCCTCTATGCCGCAGAGTGCGACCAGGCCCACGGCGAGGGCTGCGCCGCCCTGGGGCTGCTCCATGACCAGGGCCTGCTCGGCGATCGCGACCGCCAGCGCGCCCAGGCGCTCTACCACCGCGGCTGCGATCTCGGCAACGGCACCGCCTGCCGGCGCCTCGACCGCCAGTAAGGGCGGGGCTCCCCCGCCCCGTCCCCCCTTCCCCCCAGATACGCCCGGGCCCTGCCGTGACGCAAGGATCCACTGGGTAGATCCATCCTGTGCCTATGACCAGGGTTCATGGGGTGATAGTGGCGCGAGTGGCCAAAAAGGACCGCCGGTGCCCAAGGTCCGGCGGCCAAGGCTTGGGACTCCCTCTTCAAGGCATGGGCCTATTGGGTCCGGGATGGCGGCGCACTGCGCCATCCTCGTGGGACATCCCCAAGCAAGCAACAAGGTGGCCGCGGCAAGCATTCCGTGCGACGGCCATAGGTTCGCATTACGGAACAATAATGTTTTCAATGGGCGCCACTTTACACTGCGAATGTGGCTTTTGCAACCAGTGTTTTGTACGGCAAATGCGCTTTAAACCTTGGTTTTTGGGATTTGAGGACTTGACCGACAAACTTGTATCCTAGTTGCCAAGCAAAGTTGATAGTTTGGGATCAGCAATTCCCGATAATTTGAATATTCCAACTATTTATTAAATAGTTATCTTGATTTTGGGCAAAAACAGCGAGGCAGTTTTATTCCATATTAGGGAATAAAGCGGGCGGGAAGGCAAATGGAAAGGGCCCGCGCCTTGCGGCGCGGGCCCTTGAAAGGCAAGGGTTTTCCTAGACCTTGTTGACCGGGCAGCGCAGCGGCTGGCCAAGGGCGGCGCGGGCGGCCTCCTCGGCGCACTTGGTCTTGAGGTCGGAGGCGGCCTCCACGGAGTACCAGGCCATGTGCGGGGAGATCACCAGGTTGGGGGCGCCACGCAGCGGGTTGTCCATGGGCAGCGGCTCCTTCTGGGTGACATCGATGCCGGCGGCGCCGAGCTGGCCGGACTTGAGGGCCGCGGCAAGGTCGGCCTCGTTCACCAGGCCGCCACGGGCGACGTTGATGAGCATGGAGCCCTTCTTCATCTTGGCAAAGGCCGCGGCGTTCATCATCTCAAAGTTGCCCTTGTCGAGGCTGCAGTGCACCGAGATGAGGTCGGACTTAGCGAGCAGGTCATCGAGGGAGACCAGCTCGACAAAGGAGAGCTCGGGGTGGCCCTTGAGCTGCTCGGTGCGGATGTCGTAGCCGATGACCTTGCAGCCGAGGGCGTGCACGCGGTTGGCGAAGGCCTGGCCGATGCGCCCGAGGCCGATGATGCCCACGGTGAGGGTGGAGAGGCGGCGCACCGGCACCATCTCGGCATAGTCCCACTTGCCGGAGTGGACCTGGGCGTTGGCGACGCAGACCTTGCGGGTCACGGCCATCATCAGGGTCAGGGCCTGGTCGGCGACCTCAAAGGTGCCGTAGTCAGGGACGTTGCACACCGCCACGCCATGGCGGGTCGCGGCCTCGAGATCCACATTGTCGACGCCCACGCCGTAGCGGACCACCGCGCGCAGCCCGGGCAGGCCGGCGAACACCTTCTCGGTAAACCTCGCGTACTGGTTGCAGACGGCAAGCGCGCCCTTGCACTTCTCAATGAGATCATCCTCGCCCTGGCACTGCTCAAGGCGGTAGGTCAGCCCGGCCTTCTCGAAAACCGCGCTCTCCTCGTTGATGTTGGCATGGTCACAATCAGTGATCACGATCTGGGTCTGTTCAGCCATGTTTAAATGTTCCTCATCTAAATCCTGTCGGCCCATCGGGCCAGCGCCTATTTTGCGCCATGCGCGCCGCGGTGTCTGTGACCGAGCGCAAATTATTTCCCGCGCTCAGCCAAGGCCAAAGGCCGCCGCCACCAGGGGGATGGTGAGCACCGAGAGGGCGGTGGTGGTCGAGATGGCCTTGCTCGCGAGGTGGCTGGTCGAGGGGTGGTAGACCGCGGTCACCATCGCCGTGAAGGCCCCCGAGGGGGTGGCGACGATCACCATCAGGATGCCCAGCACCACCTCCGAGGGGGCGAAGGGGCGCAGCGCCAGCAGCATCAGCATCGGGAAGGCCACCATCTTGATGGCGCAGAACAACAGCAGCCGCCCGTCCTGCACGATCTCCCGCAGCCGCGTCCCATAGAAGGAGGCGCCGATGATGAGCATCGCCATGGGCGGGGTGATCTGCCCGAGCATGGTCACCGCCTGCGCGAGGGCCGGGTGGACGGTGAAGGGCGCGAAGTAGAGGGCGATGGCGATGATGCCCCCCCACAGCCCGGGCTGGATGAGGATCCGCGCCGGGCGCAGGCGGTGCGCCGCGTCGGCAATCACCCACATCCCGTGGGTGTAGACGGCGATGGTGTTGATGAGGATGAAGATGGTCAGGTAGATGAGGGCGTCCGGGCCAAAGAGCGCCGCGGCAAGCGGCAGGCCGATGAAGCCGAAGTTGGAGATGCCCAGCAGCAAATTGTAGGTCCCCCGCTCCTCGGCGGGCGCGCGCAGCAGGCGGGGCAGGAGCGTCCCCGCGAGGATGAGCAGCAGCTGCACCGCCACGAACAGCGCCCCGCAGCCGAGGAACTCGCTGAAGCTGATGCGCTCCTCGCTGTTGACCGCCGCGGCGATGACCAGCGCCGGGCAGGTGAGGTTCACCACCAGGGAGCCCATCTGCCGCTGGCTCTCCGGGGAGAAGAGGCCCAGGCGCCTGAGCAGCATCCCCAGCAGCATCAGCGTGAGGAAGATCAGCATCTGCTCGAGCACCACCATGGCCGGCTACCTCAGCTCAGGGGGCAGGTCCTGCGGCTCGATGAGGCGCAGCAGCTGCCTGAGGATGGCGGAGTTGCCGCACACCAGGTTGCCGGTGCGGCTGTAGCCCTCGCCGGCGGTGAAGTCGGTGATGAGCCCGCCCGCCTCGCGCAGGATCAGCTCGCCGGCCGCGAAGTCCCAGGGCATCAGCCCCTGCTCGAGGTAGCCGTCGAGGCGGCCCGCCGCCACGTAGCACAGATCAAGGCTCGCCGCGCCCATGCGCCTTACATCGGCGCAGGAGTTGATGAGGCGCCCGAAGATCTTGAGGTAGGCCTCCATGCGGCCGCGGTGGCGCACCGGGAAGGCGGTGCCGATGATCGCCTCCTGCAGGTTGTCGCGGGTGGAGACGCGGATGTGGCGGCCGTTGAGCATCGCCCCCTCGCCGCGGGCGGCGGTGAACATCTCGTTGAGGAAGGGGTTGAAGACCACCCCCACCTCAAGCTTGCCCTGGCGGCGCAGCGCCACCGAGACCGCGACATGGCTGATGCCCTGCACGAAGTTCTGGGTGCCGTCGAGAGGATCGATGACCCACTGGTACTCGGCGCCGGCGCTCCCCACCTCCCCGAGCTCCTCGCCCAGCACGCTGTGGGTGCGGAAGGACTTGAGCAGCGCCGAGGCAATCATCTCCTCGCACTGGCGGTCGATGTCGGTGACGTAGTCGCCCGGACCCTTCTCCCTGACGTCAAAGGCGTCGTCGCGCCCTATGTTGCGGGCAATGAGGTTGCCTGCCGACCTGACCGTGCGCACGGCGATGTTGAGCATGGGATGCATGGCTTCGCTTACCCCCGAAAATTTGAGTTTGGTGATTATAAAGGGTTTTGGGCCCGCCGTCCCCCGGGCGCGGAAATTTTGCCGCCCAGGCGGCGTGCTATCATGCCCGGAGCTAGGTTAGGCCGCAGGGAGGGTTGCCCATGGACAGCAGCGAGGAGATTTCGAGGCGGCTGGGGGCCGCCCACGTGGATCTCGACCCCCTCGACACGGTGGGGCTGCTCGCGGGCGCCATCGCCCGCGGCGCCGCGCCCGGATCCCCCGCCCTGCCGCGCCTGGTCTGCTCGGTGGCGCTGCCCGGCGA
Source organism: Succinivibrionaceae bacterium (assembly GCA_024688225.1). Taxonomy (GTDB): domain Bacteria; phylum Pseudomonadota; class Gammaproteobacteria; order Enterobacterales; family Succinivibrionaceae; genus JAILEI01. The sequence goes on along the minus strand of JAILEI010000172.1, from coordinate 5,183 downwards.
GCCCCCCTCGGGGATGCTCACCGCCGCCCTCACCGATCTCGCCCTCAAGGTGGGCGCCCTGCTAAGGGAGGATGGGCCCGGGGACTGGCCGCTGCCTGCGGGCGAAGGGCGCCTGGGCGGCCTCGCCGCCCTGGCCGCGGGGCTCATCGAGGGACTCACCCTGCCCCATGAGGGACTGCCCGGGCCGCTGTCGGGCAACGACGACCTGGTGCTCACCCTGCAGGAGATCTCCAGGGTCGATCCCGGGTCCGAGTGCGACGAGGACGATCTGGGCGAGGTGCTCGCCTACCTCACGCAGTCGCTTAGGCGCCTCCTTGGCCATCGAGCAGCAGCAGCCGCTGCTGCAGCCCCTGCATCTCATCCCGCACCGCCGCGGCCTCCTCAAACTTGAGGTCGCGCGCCAGCGCCACCATGCGCGCGTGCAGCTCGTCAATGCGCCGGGTGAGCGACTTGGGATCGGAATCCTCGCGGGGCAGGCGGGGCGCGTCGCGCTCGCAGGGCGGCGCGCGGAAGGACTCGGTGTCGCGCAGCGCCCCCTCCATCACGTCCACCACCTGCTTCCTGATCTGGGTGGGGGTGATCCCGTGCTCGCGGTTGAAGCGCTCCTGCGCGGCGCGCCGCGCCGCGGTGGTGTCGATGGTCGCGAGCATGGCGTCGGTGATCCGGTCGGCGTAGAAAATCGCCTTGCCGCGCACGTTGCGCGCGGCGCGCCCCACGGTCTGGATCAGGGAGCGCTCCGAGCGCAGGAAGCCCTCGCTGTCGGCATCGAGGATCGCCACCAGCGACACCTCGGGCAGGTCGAGGCCCTCGCGCAGCAGGTTGATGCCCACCAGCGCGTCAAACTCCCCGAGGCGCAGGTCGCGGATGATCTCCATGCGCTCCACGGTGTCGATGTCCGAGTGCAGGTAGCGCACCCGCACCCCGTGCTCGCCAAGGTAGGCGGTCAGCTCCTCGGCCATCTTCTTGGTCAGGGTGGTGACCAGCACCCGCTCGGATTTCGCCGCGCGCGCCTTGATCTCCGACATCAGGTCGTCGACCTGGCCCTTGGTGGGGCGCACCTCGATCTCCGGGTCGAGCAGCCCGGTGGGCCTGATGATCTGCTGCACCGGCTCGTTGCCGCACAGCCCGAGCTCATACTCGGCCGGGGTGGCCGAGACATAGATGGTCTGGGGCTGCAGGGCGGTGAACTCCTCAAACTTCAGCGGGCGGTTGTCAAAGGCCGAGGGCAGCCGGAAGCCAAAGTTCACCAGGTTCTCCTTGCGGGCGTGATCCCCCTTGTACATCGCCCCCACCTGCGGCACCGTGACATGGCTCTCGTCGATGATGAGCAGGCCGTCTTTTGGCAGGTAGTCAAAGAGGCAGGGCGGCGGCTCGCCCGGGCCGCGCCCGGTGAGGTAGCGCGAGTAGTTCTCAATCCCCGAGCAGTACCCCAGCTCGTTGATCATCTCCAGATCATAGGTGGTGCGCTCGCGCAGGCGCTGCTCCTCGAGCAGGCGGTTGGCGGCGATGAGCTCCTCGCAGCGCCCCTTGAGCTCCTCCCTAATGCCGTCCATGGCGGTGATCAGCACCTCGCGCGGGGTGACGTAGTGGGTCTTGGGGAAGATGGTGACCCGCGGCAGCTCCTCGCCGCTGCGCTCGGTGAGGGGGTCGAAGCGCAGGATCCGCTCCACCTCGTCGTCCATCAGCATCACCCGCACCGCGTAGCCGTCGGACTCGGCGGGATAGATGTCGATGGTGTCGCCGCGCACCCTGAAGGTGCCGCGCCCAAAGCCCAGATCGTTGCGGGTGTACTGCAGCGCGGAGAGGCGCCCGGTGATCTCCTTTTGCGCGATGATCTCCCCCCGCGAGAGGTGGAGCATCATCTTGAGGTAGGTCTCCGGCTCGCCGAGGCCGTAGATGGCCGAGACCGAGCAGACGATCACGCAGTCGCGCCGCTCCATGAGCGCCTTGGTGGCGCTCAGGCGCATCTGGTCGATGTGGTCGTTGACCTGCGCGTCCTTCTCGATGAAGGTGTCCGAGGCGGGCACGTAGGCCTCGGGCTGGTAGTAGTCATAGTAGGAGACGAAGTACTCCACCGCGTTGTGCGGGAAGAAGCCGCGCATCTCCCCGTAGAGCTGCGCGGCGAGGGTCTTGTTGTGGGAGAGGATCATGGTCGGGCGGTTGAGGCGCGCGATCACGCTCGCCATGGTGAAGGTCTTGCCCGAGCCGGTGACCCCGAGCAGCACCTGCGAGCGCGCCCCGGACTCCACCCCCCGCACCAGCGCGTCGATGGCCTGCGGCTGGTCGCCCGCGGGGGTGAGCCCGCCCTCGAGGATGAACTGCCTTGCCTGTGCCATCTCCACTCCCCCCTGCGCCTTAGGAACCTGCCCATTCTACCTTGCCCCGCGCCGCGGGCCGCCAAACTTTTGGGAGCGTCACGGCGCCCGGCCCTAACTTGCGCTAATATGGAGTGTCTTTTCACCAAGGAGCGAGCATGCTGAACCACGTAAAGCGCACCCTCGCCACCCTGGCCGCCATCGCCGCCCTGCCCCTGGGGGCGGCGCAGGCCGCGGGCGGTGGCGAAACCGTCAATGTCTTCTTCCACCGCCTCGACGATCCCTACCAGTCCCAGCTCAAGGCCGACCTCGAGACCGCGGCCAGGATGCATGCCCTGAACCTCGTGGAGCACGACGCGGGTGGCAACCCCGACGTGCAGGTCGGGCAGATGACACGCTACCTCGACAGCCCCGAGCCGATGGTGGTCAGCGCCATCACCCACGAGTGCGCCGTGCAGGCGGTGGCCATCGCCCGCACCCGGAACCGCCCGGTCATCTTCATGCGCCGCGATGCCGCGGCCGATGTCTACAGCACCTACGAGGGCGCCTGGTTCGTGACCTTCAACCGCCAGCAGGCCGGCGAGCTGCAGGCGCAGCTGCTGCTGGACACCCTCTACGCCAGCCACAGCGAGGTCGATGACAACCATGACGACATCATCTCCTGCCTGATGATCAAGGGGCCCAACGGGCATCCCGACACCGAGGCGCGCACCGAGTCCTTCCTCTCCTTCATGGGGCGCAGCCGCTACCAGGTCAAGGTGCTGGGCACCGCCGACTGCGACTGGGACCGCGGCAAGGCCAAGGAGTTCGTGGAGAAGGCCATCAAGGGCGGCACCATCAAGGACGTGGAACTCATCGTCTGCAACAATGACGACATGGCGCTCGGCGCCCTCGACGCCCTGGTGGCCCATGGGCTCGATCCCGCGGACACCCCGATTGTGGGCATCGACGGCCTCGGGGAGGCCCTCAAGGAGGTGGCCGACGGGCGGATGCTGGGCACCATCCTGCAGGACACCCGGCAGCTGGCGCGCACCGTGACCGGCCTGCTCTCCCGCCTCATCAAGGAGGGCACGGATGGTGGCGTGAAGATGGCGGGCGACGACCACCTCATCGAGCTGCACTACACCACCGTGGACCAGGAGCACGCCCTGGGCATCGCCAAGCGCTACCAGCGCCACCGGCGCCAGTAGGCCGGGGACTGCCATGCGCCTCCTGCTCACCCTGGCCGTGCTGCTGCTCGCGCTGCTCGGGCCCTGGCCGGGGCATGCCCAGGGCCTGCAGCCCGTCCCCCTGGGCGGCGATGGCGAGGAATTTTGCAAAAGTTGTTGACATTCCCTTTTGGGGATTTATAATAACAAGGTTTTCCTGAGTTCCTCCTTAGTTCAGTTGGTAGAACGGCGGACTGTTAATCCGTATGTCGCTGGTCCGAGTCCAGTAGGAGGAGCCAGGGGTCAGGCAGCCCTTAGGTTGCCTTTTTTGTTTTCCCCCTCCCTAAATGACCAAAGGGCCGCGGGGATTTCCCCCGCGGCCCCCTGCCCCGGGGCGATTGCTACCAGAAATGCCACCAGGGGCGCTCGGCGCCCATCGACGCGAGGCGCGCGGCAATGCGCCCGCAGACGCTGTCCTCGGTCTCCATGTCCCCCCAGGGCATGCCGGTGAGCAGCTCCATGGCCTCCCCCACGTCCCCCACCGCATAGAGGTGGAAGCGCCGCCGGCGCACCGCCTCCACCACCTTGGGGCGCAGCACCAGCGACTCGATGGAGGCGCGGGGGATGATCACCCCCTCGCCGCCGCGCCAGCCATGCAGGGCACAGATGGAGAAGAAGCCCTCCACCTTCTCGTTGACCCCGCCCACCGGCTGCACGGTGCCGAACTGGTCCAGGGCGCCGGTCACCGCCAGGCGCTGGCGGATCGGCAGCTGCGCCATGCAGGAGAGGATCGCGCACAGCCCGGTGAGCGAGGCGCTGTCCCCGTCCACCTCGGAGTAGGACTGCTCGAAGACCAGGCTCGCCGAGACCGGCAGCGGCACCTCCTGCCCAAAGGTGCTGGTCAGGAAGCCGTTGATGATCATCATCGCCTTGGCGTGGATCTGCCCGGCGAGCTCGGCCTTGCGCTCGATGTCGGTGACGTCCCCGTCCCCGCCCGCGCGCAGCGTGGCGGTGATGCGCACCGGGGAGCCGAACACGTAGGAGGTGCCGGGGGTCTCGATCACCGAGAGCCCGTTGATCTGGCCGATGTCCTCGCCCTCGGTGGAGACCAGGATCTGCTCGTCAAGGTAGTCGCGCTTCTCGGCAACCGCCAGGAAGCCCTCGCGGTAGTCGCGCTCCACCAGCACCCGGCGCATGGTGGCCGCGCTGACCGTGCCGCCCCCCGCCCGGTCGCTCGCCTCCCCGAGGATGGCCATCAGCAGCGGCCAGGGCAGCGCCACCCAGCGCCGGTCGCCATTGATGCGGCACAGGTAGAAGGTGAGCAGCTCCAGCGCCGCCGCGCTCAGGGGGGCAAGGCCGGGGGTGGCGGAGGCAATGCCCGCCAGCAGCCGCTCCGCCCCCTGCCTGGGGAATTCCGCGACCAGGTCGACCACCACCGACTCCTGCAGCGTGGGCGAGGCCGCGCGCAGCTCGGTGCAGGAGGCCGGATCGCCGCACACCACCAGCGACAGGCCCCCGTCCATCAGGCGCCTGAGCACGGTGCGCAACAGGCGCGGCCGCGACATGAGATCCTCGGCCGTGGCGAGGATGATGGCCGCATCCTGGGGCAGCTCCTTGCGGGAGATGGTCTCAAGGCGCAGCGGCTCCTGGCCCCGCGCCGCCCTTACGAGCGGCGCCATGAGGCGCGTGGCGCCGCTGCCGAGGTCGCCCTGCAGGAACA
>JAILEI010000152.1 GCA_024688225.1 Succinivibrionaceae bacterium | reverse complement strand
GACAAGGCTGAGCCCAAGGCCCCTGCCGCAGGCAAGGATGCCGAGGCGCCCGCCGCGGCCGAGGGCGGCAAGCCTGCCGACCTCCCCCCTGCCAGCTAGGCGCTTTCGCAACATGGCGCAACCCCGCATCGCAGCAAGGTTGCGCCAAGTTTTTTTTATCACCATCTTTTTTTCCATAAATTGCCCTTGAGGGCCTTACCAATTGCCCTTTTGGGGATTAGACTTACTTGGTTCGGAAAGCCCGCGGATTGGCGGGTGGCTTGTGTTTGCGCACATGCTCCGCGATTCCTGCCCTGCCGCGGCGGGATGTTTCCTGCCCTGCCCCTAACCTGGAGTGAAAAGTGAAGCTCAAGACTGTCGCCCTTGCCGCAGCCCTGTCCCTGGCCCTGGGCACCGCGCAGGCCAAGGATAACCTCATGCTCACCTATGAGTCATCTGAGGACTCGATTTTCGGCGTGGCTGCCTCCGCCTTCGTTGAGGAGTTCGACAGCGCCTCTGGCGGCGCGATGTCGGTGACGGTGTTCCCGCTGGCGACCCTGGCCGCCCAGGAGCAGATCCCGAGCATGCTCCAGCAGGGCACCTGTGACCTGACCCTGACCGTGACCTCGGTGATGACTGACATCCTCACCGAGCTGTCGGTGCTGGACCTGCCCTATGTGTTCAGGGACTACCAGCATGCCCGCATGGCCCTCCAGGGCAAGCTGGGCGAGGAGCTGGCGAGCCGCCTGGAGACCCGCAACCTCAAGGTCCTCGGCTGGATGGGCCTTGGGTTCCGCCAGGTCTCGGCGGTCTGGCCGGTGCGCAGTGCCAGTGACTTCGACGGCCTTAAGATCCGGATCCAGCCCAATGCGGTCTACCGTCAGATTTTCACCGCGCTCAACGCCGACCCCATCGAGATCAAGTACGCGGACATGTATGCCGCGCTGATGCAGGGCATTGCCAACGCGCAGGAAAACCCCTACTTCAACATTGCCCACAATCACATTGAGATGGTGCACAGCCACCTTGCCCAGACTGCCCATTCCTTCCAGGCGGCGGCCTTTGTGTGCTCCAAGATTACCTATGACGAGCTGACTGACGAGCAGAAGCAGTGGCTGCAGCAGGCCGCCACCCACGCCTGCGAGACGGAGTGGCGCGTTGCCGAGGAGTACAACCAGGCCTCCAAGGAGGAGCTCTCCAGGTCGGGCATGCAGATCTCGGAGCCTGATCTCACTGAAATCAAGGCGATGACTGACCCGATCGTTGAGACCTACCGCAGCCAGTACCCGGATCTGCTGGATCTCATCGAGCAGGTGCCGCAGCAGTAAGGCACAGGCCAGAAAGGGGGCGCCCCGCTCGCGGCCGCGAGCGGGGCGCCCTTGTATTTGTACCCTGGCTAGAACTGGCGCAGCGCCAGGTAGCAGAGCATCTTGAGGCTGGCCATGTAGTAGTCGTCGGAACCGGCGATGGTGGGCTCCTGCACCTGGTGGGACGCGCTGGAGATAAGATCGCGCACCGCCTGCATGCCTGCGGGCATCCTGTAGGGCGCGGTCTCCCCCGAGGTGACGTTTACCCAGGCTGGTGGCAGCGCGGGCGCATGGCCCTGGAACCAGGACCGCCAGGCGTTGAGATGCGGGTCGGCGGGGTTGTTCCAGAAGAGGTAGAGGGGCACGCGGATGGCGTCAAAGCTCGAGCGCGCCGGCCACTCCCGGGCGGGCTCGACCTTGCCGGCCGCGTTGAGGCTCAGCCAGTCCGGGGCAATCTTGATCTTGCTCTGCGACTTCTCAATCCTGCCCATCAGCTCGCCGCTGTCCTTGAGCAGCTGCTGCCAGACCCGGGCATGGGTGTGCTTGGCCAGGGCGCTGAAGGCGGGGAAGATGAGGTAGGAGGGGTTGAGGATCACCGAGCTGTTGTAGTAGAAGCCGGTTTCACCGGGCAGCATCACCTCAAGGCCCGCGTACTTGGTCACCACCGTGTCCACGAGGTTGTTGGCGATGTGCTCCGCCTCGACCACCATCTCGGGGATGTTCCAGGCCTTGCCGGCCTTGAGCAGCGCCCAGGCGATGAACAGGTCGCCATCGGAGGCGTTGTTCTTGTCGGGGAGGTGGTTGGCGTCGTTGTGGTGGTAGACCCAGTAGAACAACCCGTTCTTGGGGTTGCGCAGGTTCTGCACCGTCCACCTGTGGATGAGGTCGAAGGTGGCCCGGTCGTTGTACGCCAGGGCAAACATCAGCCCATAGCCCTGGCTCTCGGAGTGGGTGATGCCGCCGTTGTAGGTGTCGATGACGGCTCCCTGGGGGGTGACAAAGCGGGCCTTGTAGGCATCCCAGGCGCTGGCCTGGGCCGCCAGCGGGGCAAGCATGGCAATCAAGAGCGCCAGCAGCAGGGCGAGGGCGGGGCGGGGGGCGCTCATGAGTGCTGCAGCCTGAAGGTGGCGCCTGCGGGTGGATCCACGGACTCCACCGTGCACACCAGCGTGGCGGGTGCCCCGCTGGAGCGGAACCAGCCCCCGTAAAGGCCGCAGAGCACATAGGCGAAGGCCTTGGGCCAGGGATCGCGGATGTTGCCGGGGTTGTGGCGGGGCATGCAGTGGTGGCGGATGAGCAGCGAGTCCCCCGAGTCAATGATGTCAGCGTAGCCCCACTTGAACTTGTCGAGGCGGGCGTTGATCGACAGCCGGAGATCCTCAATCCTCGAGAGCTCCGGCACGGGGTACTGCTCCGCGACCCGCCGCCCGGTCTCCTGCAGGAAGCGCAGGTACTCGTCGCCGCGGGAGTTCACGGACATCATCTTGATGATCTCGTGGATCAGCTCAAACCACCCGGAGGGCTTCTGCAAGTCCTCGAGGTAGTTGTTGGTGTTGTTGTCGCTCACGGTCAGTAGACCCCCAGGATGTACTTGAAGTTGAGCATCTCGGTGGCTTCCTTGTAGTCGCCGAAGGTGTTGTAGTTGAACTTCCCACCCACCGAGAAGACGTCGTTGAGGTTGTACTTGAAGTCGAAGGTGGCGCTGCCGCTGATGCCGCTCTTGGTCTCGCGGGAGTAGCGGGAATTGCTGATGAACCCGGCCCTGGCCAGGGCGTCCATGCCAGCCTGCCAGCCAGCCTCGGTGGGGAAGAAGCTTGCGGAGTCGTTCACGAAGGACTGGTAGCCAATCGAGGCCCCCACGTGGTAGTGGAAGGAGTCGTAGTGGCGGGTGTAGTTCACGGGCAGCGCGATGGCGAAGTAGTCCTTCGGGCTGAAGTAGCCGCCGTGGCCGTAGCTGAAGTGGTTCTGGTTGTTGTCATAGTTCATGTACTGGATGTCGATGCCGGCAGTCAGCTCATGCTCGCGGGTGCTGATGGGCCGCACGTAGGTGCCGAGGCCCAGGTGCACGCTGTCGTTCTTCTTGGTGTGCTCGCCACGGTAGCGGTAGTAGGCGGCGCTGCCGTATACGCCGAGGAACCCGTTGTCATAGTTGAGGCGCAGCCCGACGCCATTCTTGGTCACGCTGCCCCACTCCAGGCCGGTCCAGGAGTCCTTGAGTCCATAGTAGGAGAGCAGGGAGTCGTGGAGGGCGCGGCGCTCGGCGAAGATTTCCATCCCGAGGTTCGGGGTCAGGCGCGGGGTGAACCTGAGCCCGCCCACGAAGGTGGTGCCCTGCTTGCCGATCGGGGTGATCCCGATGTCGATGTTGTAGAGGGCGTTGCCCAGCCCCAGCGACATCGCCACCCCGCTCTTGCGGCGCTTGTGGTAGCGGTCGAAGGAGAAGTCGGACCCCGAGGACGCCAGCTGCATCATGGCGTTGACCAGGCCGGACTGCCCGCCCACCGCCGCAATGGCCTGGGCGTACTTGGAGAGCAGGTCGCCGGAGAGGGACTGCAGGTCGGGGTTGGAGAGGTAGCCGTTGGCATTGTAGAGGGAGAGCAGGCTGTTGAAGGTGCCCTCGTCCATGGCCGCGGCAAGCGTGCTCTTCACCGAGTCGGTGGAGGCGGCCAGGGCGGAGTACGAGCCTGCGTCCTGCACGTGGTAGAGCACCTGGTTGAACTTGCTGCCCATGGAGGCCATGGCGCTGCCCAGGGGGCTGGAGCCCACCTGGCTGCGGGTCGAGGCGCTCGACGATCCCGTGTCCATGAGGTTCGGGGTTATCGTGGCGGTGAGCCGGTGATCCTCGAAGATACTGGTGGAGATGGAGATCGGGGCGTTGTACTCATAGACCTTGCTGGTGCCGCCGTCGCCGTCCTTCTGCCGGCCCTGCGCCTCCACCTTGACGTAGGTCGAGGTCTGATCGTAGAGCTGCGCGAGCAGGGCGTTGACCTCGCGCAGGGTCTGCGCGCGCTCGGCGCTTTGCCGGTCGAAGAGGAACTCGCGCGCCGAGGGGTTGATCTCCTCCTCGTCAAACTCCCAGGGCATGATCGCCGCGTGGCGCGCCGCGGGGCGGGTCACGCTGTGCTCGTTGCGGAAGGGGTTGTTGTGCGCGTGCAGGGCCTGCTGGTTGGGGTGCTGGTTGGGGCCAATGTAGGGGGTGCCCTCCAGCAGGCTCTTGGACTGCCTGAGGTAGGAGATGGCGCTCTTGTAGTGCTTGTTCTCGCTGGCGACGCGGGCCTTGAGCAGGAGCAGCTGGGGGTCGGCGGTGTCAGGGAGGTGCGAGGCGAGGATTTCCGCCTTCTCGGGGTTGCGGTCGGCAAGCGCGGCGTCAATGCCGCCGCGGATGGCGGTCTCGCTGCCCGGGTTCTCGCTGAGCACGCGGTCGTAGATGTTGGCCGCCTCCTTGTACATCTTGTTGTCGTGGTAGAGGCGGGCCATGGCCATCATCAGGTCCGGGTCGCGCGGGTCGCTGAGCAGCTCGTTGTAGAGGATGTCGTAGGCATCGGCGCTGCGCCCGGTGAGGCGGAGCCGGTCGGCCTCCTCAATCACCTTGCCGCGCTCAATGCGGTTGATGTCATTGGCGCTGGAGTTGGCGAGGATGGCGGCGTTCTGGGTGATGGAGCGCGATTTCTCCAGCTCCCCGCAGGCGTTGTAGACCGAGACGATGTCGGCGTAGTCGCCAATGGCGTCGCTGGGCCCGAAACCGCGGGCCAGCGCGGAGTCGGCGAGCGAGAGCGCGGTGGCGCGGTCGCCGGCCCTGAGGTAGGCGCGCGCCAGCTGCCCCAGCTCGAAGGTCTCGAGCGCCGAGGCGGGGCGCTTGATGTTGCGCAGGGTGTTGAGCGCCGCGGCGTTGTTCCCGGACTTGATGTAGCTCTCGGCGCGCTTGAGGTCCTCGCTGAACTCCAGCCGCTGCCTGAGGCCGGCGATCGCCTTGGGGTTGTAGCCGCTGCCGATGCGGGCGATGGTCTGCAGGGCCACCGCGCTGTCGGCGTTGTCGGCCTGGTAGGTGGCGGCGGCGAACAGTGACTCGTTGCTGGCGCCCGGGCGGGTGAGGTGCATGATTTGGCTCTGCGCGCCCATCTCATCGCCGCTGCGCCTGAGCATGCGGGCGAGGTCATAGCGCAGCCAGGCGCTGTTGGGGTGCTTCTTGAGCCCCTCGCGCAGGATCTCGATGGCGCCTTGCGTGTTGCCCGCGTTGAGGCTCGCCATCGCCTTCTTGCGGATGGGGGCCACGGGATCGACATAGGGCTTGCCCGCGCTGCTCTTGAGGATGGCCTCCCTGAGGTCGGGGGTCATGTTGTCCAGCAGGGCCTTGGCGAGATCGTGCTTGTTCTGGTTCTTGTAGAGGTAGTAGAGCGTCTCGTTGGCGGGGCGGTTGTGCGGCTCGGTGCGAAGCACCTCGAGGAGTTGCTCCTCGGCCCGCTCGTTCTGTCCCTGGCGCTTGTAGATCGAGGCCTTGAAGAGGTGGACGTCGTTGAGGTTGACCCCCGTGAGCTTGAGCATCTCGTCGGTGACGCTCTGCGCGAGCGCCAGGTCGCCATCCTTCTCGGCCTGGTGGGCGCTGGCGAACATGGCGTCATAGGTGAGGCGGGCCTGCTGCTCGGGGTTGACCTGGGCCGCGCGCGACAGGTAGGTTGCGGCCTGGCCGTACTCCTTGGCGTTGAGGTAGATGTAGCCCAGGCCCTCAAGGGCGCCGAAGTTGTTGGGATCGCGCTTGAGGATGGCCTCGAACTCGGACTTGGCCAGGGCGGTGTTCTGGTTGTTGAGGCTGTTGTAGGCCTCGGCCGCCATGCCGCCGATGACGTTGTCGTCAAAGCGCTTGCGGACCTCCTGGTCGGTGGGGTGCCCGGCGAGGTAGCGCTGGTAGTAGCCGGCGTCGGCCTCGGTGGGATTGAGCCAAATCAGCGCCTGCCTCAGGGCCGCCTGGGCGTCGGTGGAGTCCTTGGCGTAGTACTCGAGCACCTTGATGCCGTCGCGGCGGGTGTTCTCGCGGTAGGTGAGCAGCTTGCCGTAGGTCAGCTTGGCCTTGGCGTCGCTGGGGTTCTGGCGGATGTACTGCACGAGCCGCGCCACTGCCTCATCGTAGCGCGAGGGGTCGCCGGACATGGTCAGGTAGTACTCGGACATCAGCCCGCGCGGCGGGTTGGCGCCGTTGAAGAGGGTCTGGTAGGTGCTGAGCGCCCCGGCGATGTTGCCGGAGGCGGCGAGCTCGCGGGCGCGGCGCAGCTGGTCCTTGGAGATGTTGGACAGATCCTTCATGTCCTCGAGCTGCTGCAGCCTGGGGTCGGAGGGGGCGACCTGGGCGAGGCGGTCGCGCCACTTCTGGGCCTCCTCGATGTCCCCGGTCTCAGAGGACCACATCGAGAGCAGGTAGAGCGCCTCGGCGTTGTTGGGATCGGTGAGCAGGATGCGCCGGAGCGTGCTCTTGGCAAGATCCGGCTTGAACTTGTCATGCCAGAGGTTGGCCTGCTTGAAGAGTTCCTTGACAATGCTGCCCGGCGCCTGGTCCACTGCGGCCGCGGCAGCCGGCGCGGGGGAGGGGGCGGCCACTGCCGGGG
>JAILEI010000147.1 GCA_024688225.1 Succinivibrionaceae bacterium | reverse complement strand
GGCGACCCCGAGCGGCTCCGGGGCGCCAGGCGGCTGTTCCAGGGCGCGCTGCTGCTGAGGCTGCAGCCCGAGCAGCGGGCCAGCCTCACCCGGGCCTTCGAGGGCATTGCCTATGGCAAGCTCAACTGCGCGTACAACTTCCTCAACCAGCCCGTGTACCTCTCCCGCGACTATGGCGCCAGCAAGCCCATCGCGGCGGTGGGCGCCACCATGGCCTATGAGCTCACCCAGGCGGCGGAAAGCCTGATGGACTGCATCCGCATCGTCTCGGGCCGGCCACAGCTGAGGACCATCTACTACACCAACGAGGTGGCCATGCTCCGGGAAGGGCTCGGGGAAACGGTGGCCAAGGATCTGATCGCCATGGCGCAGGAGCATGCCACGGCCCAGATCAACCGGTTCATGGATGACAACTTCAAGGGGAACCGCAAGGAGTCCCTCAAGGAAGTGTTCATGGCCAGGATGCTGCGCACTGATTACCAGTACCCGGACATTTCCAGCTTCGACCCGGGCGCCGTCTTCAGCAGCGTGGTGCGGGACGAGGTCATGCCCCGGGTGAACGCCAGCATCCTCAATGAGGCCGCCAAGTTCGACCGCGGCTACGAGGAAACCACCTCCCTCTACCGGGACATCGGCGGCATGGTGATCAGCCTGCCCGGCCAAAAGGTGCTGCCCAACAACTTCATGGAGGCCCGCGACCTGATTGCCCGCTTCGCCCTCGCCGACGACTCGGTGAGCTACGGGAGCCTCAGCGGCGAGCGGCTCCGCAAGGCCAACCTGGTCCTCGGCATGATCTCAAGGGGCACGCTCGAGGCCCTCTCGCAAGGCATCGCCCAGGGAATGGGCGCCAATGACGAGGGGAAGCCCTTCCCCACCACCGAGCTGCCAGGGCAGCTGGGCTTCCACAACCACCATTTTGCCCTGGAGCGCCAGCACGGGCAGATCACCCTGCGGGCGGGCTGCGCCTCCATGGTGAGCGAGGTGGGGACCCAGGGCTCCCTCAGCACCACCATGGAGTGCCACATCCCCGAGGAGCACCTGGACCTCCTGGCAAGGCAGGACCACGCCCTCACCGAAAGCGAGGCTGGCGACCTGTTGGATACCATGACCACGGGCGATGGCCTTGCAGGGGCCAAGGAGCTGCTCAGCCGCCTCAACCCAGACCTGACGCTCCCGGCCCAGTCCTCGTTCGACATCAGCGGCAGCATCAGCTCCGCGGAATAGCGCACCCCCCACCGGGGGCACGCCACCCATGGGCATGGACAAACCCGAGCTTACAGGGGATCCCCAGCCCGGCAGCCGCCCGGGCGGGGGTCCCCTGCCCCTTGCCTACCTGCTGGTGGACTGCAACAACTTCTTCGTCTCCTGCGAGCGCCTCTTCCGCCCTGACCTCAGGCAGCGGCCGGTGCTGGTGATGTCCAACAATGACGGCTGCGTGATCGCCCGCTCGCAGGAGGTCAAGGATCTCGGGGTGCCCATGGGCGTGGCGGTGTTCAAGATCCGCGACCTCATCCGCGAGCACCGCATCGCCTGCTTCTCCTCAAACTTTCCCCTCTACCTCGACATCTCCAACCGCATCATGCGCACCCTGGGGGGCATGTTCGAGCAGGTGATGCCCTACTCGGTGGATGAGGCCTTCGTGGCGCTGCGCGGCATGGGCGCCGAGACGGCCCTGGAGCAGGCCGGGCGCGCCCGCGCCACCATCCAGAGCGAGATTGGCATCCCGGTGGGCATCGGCATCGCCCGCACCAAGACCCTTGCCAAGCTCGCCAACCACCACGCCAAGACCCACCGCCATGAGACCTTTGGGGTGTACTCCGCCCTGTCCGAGGAGCACCGGCTGCGCATCCTCCGCGAGAACCCCATCAAGGAGATCTGGGGGGTGGGCCGGCGCATGGAGGAGCACCTCACCGCGGACGGGATCCACAGCGCCTACCAGCTCTCCCTGGCCAGCCCGGAGCGGATGCAGCGCAAGTACTCCATCAACATCGCCCGCACCATCGAGGAGCTCAACGGCATCGAGGCGGTGGCCGACGTCGACGCCGCGGCCGACCAGCAGCAGATCATGTGGTCGCGCACCTTCAAGGACCGCCTCACCCACAGGGCCGACCTGGCCGAGGCGGTCGCCAACTACGCCGCCACCGCCGCGGTGCGCCTGCGCGCCCAGGGGCTGTACTGCCGGCGGGTCAGCGTCACCATCAACACCTCGTTCTTCGGGGCGGGGCCCAAGTACCAGAACTGCGCCTCGCTGGAGCTGGACTACCCCACCAAGGACTCGCGCTCCATCGTCGCCGCCGCCGGCCAGATCCTCGGCGCCATCTTCCGCGAGGGCTTCCGCTACATGCGCGCCGGGGTGATCCTCTCCGAGCTCTCGAGGACCCGCGCCTTTGCCCCCGGGCTGTTCGTCGACCTGCCCAGCGACGACGAGCTGCGGCGCGGCGAGCAGCTCATGGAGATCATGGATCTCATCAACCGCAGCCGCAGCAACACCATCTACCTCGGGCAGCAGATGGGCCTCACCTCGGGCCGGCAGTTCACCGACCGCGCCGCGCTCTCCCAGGGCTACACCTCCTCCTTCGCCGAGCTGCCCCGCGCCCGCTGAGCGAGGGCTAGTGGGTGAGGAGGCGCAGCAGGAAGCCAAGGGCCAGCACCGCGGCCACCCCCGCCCCGGTGCCGAGAAGGGCGGGAGCGGAGCGCACCGTGCGGATGCCATGGCAGCGGAACAGGTAGTAGTCGTAGTTGGCAAGCAGCGCCATGGCAAGGCCAGGCAGCCAGGAGGCCGCTCCCTCCGCCCCGCCGGGCAGCGCGAGGTCGCACAGCGCCCAGAAGATCATGGACAGGCCCATGTAGAGCCCGCCCTTGAGGAACATGCCCTTGTAGAAGTAGTACCAGGGCCCGAGGAGCAGCGCAAAGGGGTTTACGCAGGCCAGTGCCCACTCCCGCCACCCAAGGCCGCGGGGGAAGGGGCCGTGGCGCTCCGCCCCCGCGCGCGCGAGGAGGGCAAAGATCCGCTCCCACATTTGCGCGCAGCCGCCCACGGGACTGTAGGGCCAGCCGTTGTACCCATGCCCGTCCATGCCCAGGGCGCCGCGCAGGTAGGCGAAGGCGCCCCCCTCGGGGGAGCGGTGGCTACACATAGCGGCACACGTGGTCAACCGCGAGATCTGAGAAGCCGTAGGCCTCGGCCTTGGTGAGGCGGCCGCGGCAGGTCTCCTCCACGCGGCCCAGGAGCAGCGCCCCGGCGTCCTCAATGGTGAGGGTGCCGTCAATGATCGCGCTGAGATCCACGTCCATGTTGTCCTCCATGCAGGTGGCGGTGTGGCGGTTGGCGGTGATCTTGAGCACCGGGGCGATGGCGTTGCCCGTGGGGGTGCCGCGCCCGGTGGTGAAGGCGATGAGGTTGCAGCCGCCCGCCACCATCGCCGTCACCGAGGCGATGTCATAGCCGGCGGTGTCCATCACCACCGCGCCGCGGCGGGTGGGGCGCTCCCCCTGCCCCAGCACCTCCACGATGGGCCGCGTGCCGCCCTTGCGGATGCAGCCAAGGCTCTTCTCATCGAGCGTGGACAGCCCCCCGGCCTTGTTGCCCGGGGTGGGCTGGCCGGCGCGGCAGTCCTGCCCCGCCGCCCTGAGGTGCTCCTCGTAGCGGCGGCACACCTCGATGATCTGGTTGTGGATGGCAGGGGTGGCGGCCCGCTTGGCGAGCACGTGCTCGCCCCCGATCCACTCAATGGACTCACTCATCATGGTGGTGGCGCCGAGATCCACCAGGCGGTCGGAGAGGTTGCCCACCGCGGGGTTGGAGGCAATGCCCGAGGTGGCGTCCGAGCCGCCGCACTCAATGCCCAGCACGATCTCGGAGAGATCGCACTCCTCCCTTGGGGCCTGCGCGGCCTGCGCGGCAAGGTCGCGCGCGGCGCGCACCGCCTTCGCCATGGTGCGCAGCGTGCCCCCCTCCTCCTGGATGCCAAAGGAGGCCACCGGCTTCCCGCAGCGGGACTCGATCCGCTCCCGCAGCTGGGCGTGCCCCACCGTCTCGCACCCCAGGCCGATGACCACCACCCCATAGACATTGGGGTGGCAGGCAAAGCCGGTGAGCACCCGCTGGGAGAGCTCGGTGTTGGCGGCCACGTCCGAGCAGCCGGTGTTGAAGACGATGTTGACCGCGCCGCGCACCTGCGAGGCCACCACCCGCGCCGTCTCGCTGCCGCAGGCGCAGCTGGGGAGGATCAGCACGTGGTTCCTGATGCCCACCCGGCCATCGGGGCGGCGGTATCCCATGAATCCCATCGCTATTCCTCCCCCAGCAGCTCGCTGTCATAGTCACGGGGCACGCTCCTGAGGTTGCGGTGATCCACCAGCCCCCCGCGGGCGATGGCGCAGGTGGTGCGCCCGATCGGCTCCCCGTACTTGATCACGGCATCCCCCTCCCCAAGGTCGCAAAGCGCCACCTTGTGGCAAAAGGGAATGGCCTCCCCCGCCACCACGGACTCCATGGCCCCGGCCCTGAGGAAGGACACCTCCTCGCCGGCCCCCACCTCCCGCACGCAGGTGGCCACATTGTCCCCCGCATCCATCAACAAGGCGCTCACTGCCATGTTCCACTCCCCCCAAAGGCGCGGCGCACCATGCGCCACCCGCCCATTCTACACGGTGGGGCCGGCGCGGGCAGGGGGCAGTAGGCGTGACTTGCC
>JAILEI010000078.1 GCA_024688225.1 Succinivibrionaceae bacterium | reverse complement strand
TCCTGCAAGCGCGCCCCAAGATCCGCGCGCGCCTGCCCCGCCTCGCCAAGGCGGCGGCGCGTCCCGCGGAGGGCCAGCAGCGCCGCAAGCAGCGCCACGAGCAGCCCTAGCGCCACCCCTGGCACCGCCAGTTGCCAAGCTTCGGTTCCCATCAGCATCCGCACGCGCCTCCTGGCCTGAGTGTAGCAAAGATCTGTTTCAGGATGTGAGGCAGGAGGGGAAAAGGCCGCGGATCAGCGGTAGCGGCGCACCACCGAGATGACCGGGCCCACGATCTCCACCTCGCTCTCCTCGCCGAGCGGGATCGGGGCCGCGCCCTCGTTGCCTAGGCAGCGGGAGATGAGGCAGGGCCGGCGCCCGCCGTGGAACTCGCGCACCACGTAGTCCCCCTCGACCTTGGCCACCACCGTGTCGCCGCTCACCAGGGCGCGCGCGGTGTCGGCCAGCACGTAGTCCCCGCCCATGATCCCGATGTCGCAGAGATCGTCGCCGCGCACCCTGAAGACATAGGTGCTCGAGGGGCTGCCGACCAGGAAGTCGTTGATGTCGAGCTCGCCGTCAATCCGCCCCCCGTTGGGGACCGGGAAGCCGGCCGCGATGTCCTCCTCGGCCAGCGCGAGGGAGACATGCCGGGGGTCATCCCGCACCGGCCCGAGGCCGTCGACCTCCCCGGCCATCGCGCGCTATTCCTCCCCGTAGGTGGCGGCGCGGGTGTAGATGGCCTCGCAGTCCTCGCGTGAGAGCACCACGAAGTGCCCCTCAGGGTGGCGGTCGATGCCCAGCATGGCGAGCAGCCGCTCGATGTCCTCGCGGCGCGCCCCGATGTCCCTGAAGCTCAGCGGCATGCCGATGGAGCGGTAGAAGGCGCGCAGGGCGGCAATGCCCTGCCGCGCGGTGCGCCCGGGATCGGCAAAGTCCATCGGCACGTTGAACACCCGCACCGCGAACTGGGCGAGGCGCATCACGTCATGGTTGATGACCCGCTCCATCCAGCAGGGGAAGAGCACCGCGAGGCCGGCGCCGTGCGCCACGTCGTAGAGCGCGGAGAGCTGGTGCTCGAGGTGGTGGGTGGTCCAGTCCTGCTCGCGGCCAACGCCGCAGAGGTTGTTGTGGGCGAGCATGCCTGCCCACATCAGGTTGGCCCGCGCGCCGTAGTCGCTGGGATCGGCGATCGCCCGCGGCGCGGTCTCGATGATGGAGAGCATCACCGCCTCGCAGGTGCGGTCGGTGATCGAGACGTCGCGGGTGTTGGTGAAGTAGCGCTCCATCACGTGCGCCAGCATGTCCACCACCCCGCAGGCGGTCTGGTAGGGCGGCAGGGTGAAGGTCAGCTCGGGGTTGAGGATCGAGAACAGCGGCACGTTGAAGTCATGGCTGAGCCCGAGCTTCTGCACCGCCCCGTCCACCTCCTTCTGGATCACCGAGGAGTTCGAGCCCTCGGAGCCGGCGGCGGGGATGGTGAGGATCACCCCGGTGCGCAGCGCCTTCTGCGGCTGGGCGAGGCCGAGGTAGAAGTCAAAGAAGTCGGTGTCGGTGGGGATGCCCAGGGCGATGGCCTTGGCGGTGTCGATGGCCGAGCCGCCGCCCACCGCAAGCACGAAGTCCACCCCGCGCGACTTGCCGAGCGCCACGCCCTCGTAGACCTTGTCGGCGCGGGGGTTGGGCTGGACGCCGCCCAGCTCGTCATGGGCCACGCCCGCCTCGTCAAGCGCGGCGCAGACCCGCCCGAGCAGGCCCGAGCGGACCACCGAGCCGGTGCCGTAGACCACCAGCGCGTGGCGGTAGCCGTACTCACTGACGATGCGGCCGACGCTGCGCTCCTCGCCCTGGCCAAAGATGTAGCGGGTGGGGCGGCAAAACTCAAAGCTGTCCATGGGTAACTCCTGCGGAAAAAAGGCGGAAAGGCCACCCATTATACCCACAACCCGCCCGCGGGCCGCGGCAGCCGCCGCGCCCTGGCCTTTTGCCCCCCAAATCCAGTAAAATTGTGATCCACGGCACAACCTTATTTCATTCCAGGGGCAACCAGATGCGCACCAGTGACCTCATCACCGCCAACCTCAGCCTCTCCTCGCAGCGCAAGGCGCTGGGCGGGCTTGTGGGCTGCGCGCGCGGCATGGCGGTGGCCGCCGCCGCCGAATACAGATAAATTCACAATTTCGAGAGGTAAAACATTTGCAGGGTCTTCTGTATTGCACTTCGAAGCGTTTTC
>JAILEI010000080.1 GCA_024688225.1 Succinivibrionaceae bacterium | reverse complement strand
CCCTGGGCGTTGAGGGCGCTGGGGGGCAGCTGCGCCACCAGGCGCGGCAGCTCCAGCGCCGCGAGGGCCGAGAGCGCCGAGGAGACCCGCAGCGCGCAGGGCAGCGACAGCGCCACGCACAACAGCGACAGGTAGAGGAAGCCCACCCCGCGCATGGAGAACAGCACCGCAAGGTAGAAGCGCGGCGAGAGCAGCGCCAGCACGGGCAGCGCCAGCGCCCTCAGGAAACGGCGGGGATCAAGTGGCCACAAGGCAGTCACACTCCATCGGCAAGGGAAACTCGCGGCATTATATTACCCTTGCCGCGGCGCCGCCACCCGTGGGGGGCGGCCGCTACCTGAAGTTGCGGACAATGATTTCCGTGGCGGCGCGGTGGGTGCCGTCGCGGTTGATGCAGTGGCGCACCGCCACCTCGCGGATGCGGTGGCGGGCATAGAGCCCGCGGATGAACTCGGTGTTGCTGTTGGTGAGCACGCAGCGCACCCCCCGCCCGGTCAGCTCGTCAAAGAGGGCCGCGAGGCGCTCATGGTCGGCCTCGGCAAAGCCGCCGGCCCGGTAGCTGCCGAAGGTCTCGTAGTAGGGGCTGTCAAAGAACACCAGGTCGCCCTCCGCCGCCGCGCCCAGGCAGTCGGCGAAGTCCCCGCAGGTGATGGTGGCGCCCTCAAGCTGCCTTGAGGCGCGCAGCGCGTTGCCCGCCTCGAGGGCGCGGATTTGCTCGCGGTGCCCCCAGGGGGTGTTGAACTCCCCGCGCGAGTTCACCCGGTAGAGCCCGTTGAAGCCGGCGCGGTTGAGCGCGAGCAGCAGCGCCGCCGAGCGCACCGTGCGCCGCCCGGCGCTAATCGCGGCGTTGAACTCGTCGCGCAGGTCATAGTAGAGCCGCTCCCGTTGCGCGGGCGCGGACTGGTTGTAGAGCCCCGAGAGCGCCTCGGCCTCGGCGATGAGGCGCTGGGGGCGCTCCTTGAGCTGGCGGTAGAGGTTGATGAGCTCGGGGTTGCTGTCATTGATGAAGGCCCCGGGGCGCCCCAGGGCGAAGAACACCGCCCCGCCGCCCACGAAGGGCTCGAAGTAGCGGCCAAAGCGCCTGGGCATGCTGGGCAACAGCTCGCGCAGCAGCTGCCGCTTCCCGCCTGCCCACTTGACCAGCGGCCGCGCCGCGGCCGCCCCATTGTTTTCCATGGGCGACAGTATGACGCATTTTCGCCCGGCCCGCAAAGTGGCGCCCCGACTTTGCGCGGCGCCGCGCGGCGGCTATAATTGCCGGGTTGAAATGAAGAGACAGGAGAACCCCATGAAACCCATCCTCGCCCTGGCGCTCGCGGCCGGCCTCACCCTCGCGGCCCCCGCGGGCGCCGAGATCTACGGCACCTACTCCAACGGGTGCATCCGCGGCGCCGTGGAGCTGCCGCGCAAGTCCCCGCTCTACCAGGTCCAGTACTGGGGCGCGGCGCGCAACTTCGGGCACCGCGACCTCGTCGCCTTCATCCAGGATCTCGCCCAGCGCGCCCATGAGGCGGGCATCCCCCGCATCCTGGTCGGCGACCTCTCCAAGACCTACGGCGGGCCCTTCGGCAGCAAGTCCGCGCACGGCAGCCACCAGATTGGCCTCGACGTGGACGTGTCCTTTGACTACGCCGAGCCGCTCAAGAGCAGCGCCGAGCTGCGCAACCCCCGCGACGTGCTGCTGGTGAAAAACGGCAAGCTGACCCGGGACTTCACCCCCGACCGCATCAGCCTGATGCGCCTTGCCGCGCTTGATCCCAGGGTGGAGCGCATCTTCGTCGCCCCGCAGATCAAGCTGGGGATCTGCGAGGCCACCGCCAGCGAGGCCGGCCGCGCCTCCTGGCTGCGCAAGATCCGCCCCTGGTACGGGCACCGCGGTCACATGCACATCCGCATCGCCTGCCCCAAGGACAGCCCCGGCTGCAAGCCCCAGGCCGCGCCCCCCGCGGGGGACGGCTGCGGCGCCGAGCTGATGAGCTGGTTTGAGCCCCCCAAGCCCCAGCCCGCCAACCAGAAGCCCAAGCCCAAGCCCAAGAAGGTGCTGCCGCCCGAGTGCGAGCTGATCCTCAAGGGCAAGTAGCCCCCCCAGGAAACGCGCAGGGCGCGCCCCCGGTCCCCCGGGGGCGCGCCCTGCCCCTTTTTTGCTCAGTCGAGCTTGAGGATGCGGTCGAGGAAGGAGCGCTGGGTCTTGGGGGTCACCACCACCTCGATGGAGATGCCCATGAAGCAGAACTGCTTGCGGTAGTGGCGGTTGCTCGCGAGGGAGTTGATCTCGTCGACGATGGTGCGCAGCGACTCATAGAGGTGCGCGGCGTACTTGGAGGTGACCCTCGGGATGAGGCGCAGCAGGAAGCTCTGCACCGAGGAGAGGTCGTGGGGATCGTTGGGCCGCGGGGTCCTGCAGATCTCGGCGAAGGTGTGGCCGGTGATGTAGTGGATCCAGTCGCGGGCGCTCTTGTCGCACCACAGCGGCGAGAAGGGATCCTTGCACTCGGCGTTGAACTCCGAGAGCTTGTGGTAGACGAAGTTGGCGCAGAAGCTGCGCTCCGAGCCGGTGCCGGTGATCTCGTACTTGCGGTAGAGCACCTGCCCGGTGTTGCCGCGGATCTCGTAGAAGCTCTTGATCGGCTGGTCGTCGGGCTCGCTGATCAGCGTGTACTCGGTGTCGCGGTGCCCCTTGCGGTGCTCCTCGCGCGAGAGGCGCGCGAAGTCGTAGGAGACGAAGGTGTTCTTCGAGCCGCGGTCGCTGAGCAGCTGGTGGAGGATGGCGTGGATGAGGCGCTGCTTCTCCTCGGCGGAGAGGAAGTCCTCCAGGTGCATGATGAAGAAGGGGATGAAGCTGGACTTCACCTCGCTGCGCAGGCGGCTGATCTTGCCCCCCGAGGCGGCGATCTCCGCGGCGAAGGCGCCCTTCTGCTCGAAGACCGTGTAGTAGATGAGCACCCACAGCTGCATCTGGAAGGACATCTTGTTGAAGGTGTACTCAGTGATCGGCTCCTGCCCGGGCAGCGGGTGCGGGTCGATCGCCAGCTTGCGGCCGAACACCCAGTCATGGCCGTAGACATTGACCCTGAACCAGTCGAGGTGGTCGAGCAGGTTGAAGCTGAAGAACTCGTCAAGCTCCACGCGCGGGATGTCGGAGAGGGAGCGCGGGCGGCTGGAGAACCACTGCCCGTCCACGCTGGGCAGCGGCCAGAGGCTGCTGTGGCTGCCCCCCACCTCGCGGTCGGTGAGGCGCTTGCGCGCCTCGAGGTACTCCCAGACCGCAGCCATGGCGTGGATGCGCAGCATGAGCGGCGTGTAGTGGCGGTTGCCGTCCTCGGTGGGCCAGCCGATGTAGGCCAGCATGTCCTTGAGGGTCTCGCAGGAGAGCGCCTGGCTGTTGCCGTCAAAGGCGGCGCGCCACTCGTCGACGATGCTGTAGGCGATGAAGGCCGGCGCGCACATCGAGCGGTAGGGCTCCTCGCGCTTGTCAAAGCAGACCACCGTCAGATCCTTGAGGTAGCGGCGCTGCATGATGTCGGCGAGGCTGGGCAGGTCGGCCATCCCGGAGATCAGCTCGCGGGTGATGCCCATCGCCGCGGCGCTGCCCCAGCGCACCCGCGACAGCGAGGCCGGGCGCAGGAAGGAGTGCAGGTAGACCTGCGGGCGCACCGCCCCGCTCTCGTGGCTGAGCACCGCGATTTCCAGGGCGTTCTCGGTCTCGCCCTCATTGGGGAGGAAAACCTCGAAAAAGTAGGTGGTGCTCTTGCTGTGCGCCATGTGGGGGATCCCTGCTAGTACGAGGCCGCGGGGGCCAGCAGCCCGCCGTCATCGACAATCGCCGCCCCGCCGTTGTCCACATTGGAGCCGCTGGCGCGGTAGGAGGCCGGGGCGGCCGTGGCGCTGGGGGCCCCGGTGGCGCCGCTGATGACCTGTGCCGCGGGCTGCTGGCTGCGCTGCTCCATCACCGGCTCGACGTCCATGTAGTCAAAGAGGGTGTAGACCTTCTTGACCCCGTCAATGGTCAGCACCTGGTTGACCGCGCGCGCCGCCTCGTCGCGGTTGACGAAGCCGAGCATGAAGACCCGCGCGTCGTCGGTGCAGATCTTGAAGCGGCCGGAGTTGATCTTCTCGCTGAACAGCAGCAGGCCCTTGATCTTGGAGGTGATGTAGGCGTCGGTGGAGATCTCGCCCACCGAGAGGCGGCCGCGGCGCTCAACATAGTCATGGACCGCGCGCACGTAGTCGAGCTTGCGCATCTTCTCAAGGCAGGACTCGAGGTAGGCGGACTCGGTGGTCTGCCCGTAGGCCACCAGCTTGCCGCTCATCGAGACCACGGTGACGCTGAAGTTGCTGCCGTTGTAGATGTCCGCGTTGGACTTGAGGATGTCGATGGCATTGCGCTCGATGACGTCATCATAGGCAATCTTGTCGATGGTGCGGCTGTCGGAGCCGATCACCGCCCCGGTGGTGCCGGCGGCGGCGGCGCCGACCAGCGCCGCGGCGCACCCCGCAAGCGAGAGTGCCGACGCCAGTGTGGCGGCCAGGAGGGTGGCCCGCAGGTAAGTCGATGTGTTGCGCATGGGAATGTCCATAAATAGTGGTCCGCGCGCGGCAGGCGGCGCGTTGCTTATGGGCGGTAATTTTGGCATTGCTCAGCGGCTATTGCAAGGGGCGGCCGGCGCTCGAGCAAAAGCAGCGCCTCCTTGCGCCAGGCGCCGCCGAGGTAGCCCCCCACGCCCCCCGCGGCGGGCACCACCCGGTGGCAGGGGATGAGGATCGGCACGGGGTTGGCGCCCAGCATCCGCCCCACCGCGCGGCTCATCCTCGGGCGCCCCAGCGCCACGGCAAGGTCGCGGTAGTGGCAGGTGCGGCCCCTGGGGATCTTGGCCACCAGCGCCCACAGCCGCGCCGCAAGCGCGCTGCCGCCC
>JAILEI010000021.1 GCA_024688225.1 Succinivibrionaceae bacterium | reverse complement strand
TGGCGGTGAGGGCGAGGGCGGCGAGCGCTGGCAGGAGCAGGGGCATGAGCCTCATCGGGGCTACTGGTGGAGCCGCCGCCAGCCCAGGAGGTAGGGCATGACGTGGCCGTTGCCCTTGAACTCGTCCTTGCCCAGCAGCTTGCCAGTGTCATCGAGGTGCCGCAGCTCACGGCCCTCGCGCACCGACCTGCCCAGCGGGCGGCTCATTGCGTCCTGGTGGATGATCTCGTTGCCCTGGCCGATGGAGGCCCCGATGGGGGCGCCCTGCTCGTCGAGGTGGCGCATCGACTTGTCCCCGGTGACCGAGGTCCCCAGGGGGCGGCGCATGCTGTCGTAGTGGTGGATGGCCTGGCCCTCCACCCGCGAGATGCCCAGCAGCTCCCCATCGGCGTCGAGCCAGCGGATGCTCTTGCCCTCGAGGATCGCCTTGCCCACCGGGTGGCCCTGGGCGTCGCTCTGCAGGAAGACCAGGCCCGCGGCCCAGGGCGTGGCGGCCAGCAGCACCGAGGCGCCGCACAGCAGGATGCCGAAGATGATGGCACGCGCGTTCATGTCAGTCTCCCCCCTGTGGAAAATCAACTGCCGCCATTTTGGGCCCCCACAGTTAGGCAAGACTTAGCGCCGGCGGCAATGATTGGCGAATAATAAGGTTTTGCCTCGCCCAAGGCAAGGGCAGGGCCCAAAAAATGGGCCCTCCCGCCCCAGTCCCCGAGGGGCTGGGGCGGGAGGGCCGCCGCGCCAGGGGCGCTAGTCCTGCTTCATGCGCCTTTGCATGCGGCTCATCAGCACCGGGGAGAGCACGCCGAAGACGCACAGCCCGATGAGGATCCAGCACAGCGGGGTGGAGAAGAGGATCGAGGGATCGCCGTCGTTGAGCATCAGCGAGCGGCGCAGGCCGCGCTCGCCGATCGGCCCGAGGATCAGCCCCAGCACGATGGCGGCGGGGTTGAGGTCGAACTTGCGGGCGAGGTAGCCGATGATCCCGAAGATGAACATGATCACCACCTCGGTGAAGTTGTTGTGGATGGCGTAGGAGCCGACCACGCACAGCACGAAGATCGAGGGGATGAGGATGGCGTCGGAGATCCTGGCGATGTAGGCGAAGCCCTTGCAGCCGAAGAGGCCGATGGCGAGCATGAAGAACTGGATCAGCACGAAGCCGGCGAAGAAGGTGTAGGTCATGCCGGCATGGGTGGTGAACAGCTCGGGCCCGGGCTGCAGGCCGTGGATGATGAGCCCGCCCATCAGCACCGCGGTCACCGACTCACCCGGGATGCCCAGGGTGAGGGTGGGGATCAGCGAGCCGCCGGTGACGGCGTTGTTGGCGGCCTCGGAGCCGGCCACGCCCTCAATCGAGCCCTTGCCGAACTCCTCCTTGTGCCTGGAGAAGCGCTTGGCCTCGTTGTAGCCCATGAAGCAGGCGATGGAGGCGCCCGCGCCGGGGAGGATGCCCACCAGGTTGCCGATGATCCATGATCTCACGATGGTGGGGGAGAGGCGCTTGATCTCCTTGCCCGAGAGCCCGAAGCGGTCGCGCACCTTGGCGGCCTCCTGGCGCTGCACGATGCGCTTCTCGGCGAGGATGAGGATCTGCGACATGGAGAAGAGCCCGATCAGGGCGCAGGTCACGTCCACCCCGTTGTAGAGGGTGCTCATCCCGAACATGAAGCGCTCCACGCCCTCCATCGGGTCCATGCCGATGGTGGAGATGAGCAGCCCGAGCACGCCTGACATCAGGCCCTTGAGCATCGACTTCGAGGACACGCCGGCGATGATGGTGAGGCCAAAGAGCGACAGCCAGAAGTACTCGGGGCTCTTGAACTTGAGCGCCAGCTCGGCGAGCACCGGGGAGAAGAAGTAGAGCGAGATGCAGCTGAGGAGCCCGCCGCAGAAGGAGGCGAAGCAGGCGACGCTCAGGGCCTTGGCGGCCTTGCCCTGCTTGGTGAGCTGGTAGCCCTCGATGGCGGTGGCGGCCGAGGCCGGGGTGCCCGGGGTGTGGATGAGGATCGCCGCGATGGAGCCGCCGAAGATGGCGCCGCAGTAGATGCCGCCCAGGACGATGAGGCCCGTGGAGGTGGCGAGGCCGAAGGTCACCGGCAGCAGCAGCGCCACGCCCATGGCGGCGGAGAGTCCCGGCAGGCAGCCGATGGTCACGCCGATGGCGGTGGCAACGAACATGGCGAGGAGGTTGATGGGGCTGACGGCCTCGAAGAAGCCCTGTCCCATTAGCGCTAGGGTGTCCATCCTTGCCTCCTAGTCAAAAAGCGCGCCCAGGGGCAGGGGCACGTTGAGGAACTTGCCAAACACCGCCCAGATGATGGCCGAGAGCGCCACCACGGTGATGGCGATGTGCAGGTGGCGGACCCTGAGGTAGGCCATGATTGCGGCGAGGAACAGGCCGCTTGAGAGGTAGAAGCCGATGGCGAACATCAGCGCCAGGTAGACGACGCAGCCCGCGAGCACCATGAAGAACTGGTTGCGCAGGAAGCCGCTGAAGACCTCAGGCAGGTCGTTGATGATGCCCTGGCGCCGCGCCTTGGCGAGGTTCACGACCAGGAAGATGGTGATGAGGGCCAGGAGCCCGAACTCCAGGCACAGGGGGTAGGTCTGCGCCTCGGGGGGAAACTGCAGCGTCAGCCCCATGAAGGTGAGGCAGACGGCGTACATTACGGCAACCACGCCGATGTCGGACTTGTTCATGCTTGCTCCAGAAACACGGCGGGGGGCGCCTTGGCACCCCCCGGCTTTGCCTGTCAGGGCAACTTGCTAGTAAAGCTTGGAGATCACGTCGCGGCAGAAGGTCTCCTGCTCCTTGATCAGCTTGCCAAAGGCCTCGTTGTCCATGAAGTCGAGCTCGAGCCCGGCGTTCTCATGGGCGGTCTTCACCGCGGGATCCTCCATGGTCTTCTTGAAGGCGGCCACGTAGAAGTCCACGATCTCCTGCGGGGTGCCCTTGGGGAGCACCAGGCCGCGGGCGCTGCCGTACCACTTGTCATAGTAGCCGCTCTCGCCGAGGGTCGGGACGTCGGGGAGGTTCTTGAGGCGCTCGGTGGAGTAGACCGCGAGCACCCTCAGCTCAGGCTTGTCGCCCTTGATGAGCTGCGCGACGTCGGCGACCTTGGCGCAGGAGAACTGCACCTCATCCTGGCGCAGCGCCAGCAGCTGGTCGGCGGTGCCGCCGTAGGGGATGGCCTTGTACTTGAAGCCGGCGCTCTGCGCGAGCAGCTGCGCGGCGGTGTGGTTGGAGGCCTTCACGCCGTTGGTGGAGCAGCGCAGGTCGCCCTTCTCCTTGGCGGCGGTGACCAGATCCTTGATGGTCTTGTAGGGGCTGTCGGCCTTGACCACCACCACCGAGGTCTCGGTCAGGTGGTTGCAGACCGGGATCACGTCCTCGACCTTGAACTTCGAGCCCGGGGTCACGGCGAGGGTGGTGAAGGTGGGCAGGTTGATGAAGCCCAGGGTCTGCCCGTCGGGCTTGGACTGCACCAGCTCGGTCCAGCCGATCTTGCCATCGGCGCCGGGCAGGTTGTTGATGATCAGGGTCTTGCCGACATTCTTCTCGGCGGCGGAGGCGAGCACGCGGGCGCCGGTGTCGGTGCCCGAGCCGGCCTTGTAGGCCACGATTACGGAGACGTCGCCCTCGGGCTGCCAGGCGGCAGCGGAGAAGGAGGTGGAGGCAACCAGCGCGGCGGCAAGCAGCGCAACTTTGAACTTCATGGGGATTACTCCTAGGGTATGGCGCGCGGGGCGCCGCTTCTTCACTCCTCCTCGTCATCGCCACCGCCGCTGCGGTCACGGGCGAAGAGATCATCAAATGAGGTGGTAAGCTGGCGGAAATGGTCGAGGATCTCAAGCATCCCCATGCCAAACCGCACGTCGAGCCCGGTCCTGAAGGTCTTGCTCCCGTACTGCTCGGTGGCGTGCGAGGTGCAGTTCCTGAGGGTGGCGGCGCGGCTCTGGTAGTACCTTTGCCGCTGCTCATCGCCATTATACAAGAAAGCGTTAAGCGCGTAGCCCAAAGTTTGGGCGGATCCCTCGGCAAGGCGGGAGAGCGCCTCGCGGTCCTCCTTGGTGCAGGCCGCGCCATGGTTCCCCATCACCTTGCGGATGCGCTTCTCGAGGTCATTCTCCTGCTTGGCGGCCTCGGTGATGTTGACCGAGGCGAGCAGGCACTGCTGCAGCTGGTGGCGCTGCTTGCTGCCCACGCAGTTGATCCCGGAGAGGTAGTCGCTCACCTCCGAGGCGATGGAGCGGATGCGCGACTTGAGGTCGCGGCTTTGCTCGCCGGTGGCGGGGCGGCCGTCGATGGTGCCGTGGAGGTTCTGCATCATCTGCTGCAGGAAGTCGCCGAGGCTGAGGATCTCGCGGGTGGCGTTGCTGAGCGCGATCTGCGGGTCGGCGTAGGCGCTCTTGTCGAGGTGCTTGGGCGCGTTGGGGTCGACCTGCGACTTGACCTCGGGGATCATGAGGTAGAGCAGCCGTGAGCACTTGCCCGCGAGCGGCAGCATCAGGAAGCACACCAGGGCGTTGAAGCAGACGTGGAACCAGATCACCCCTTCGCTGAGCGGCAGCGCGTCCACCCGGGCGATCCAGGGCAGCGCCGGCAGGCAGAGGATGCCGAGCGCCAGCTTGAAGAGGGTGTTGCCGAGCATCACCCGCCGCGCGGCGAGGCCCTGCCTGAGCGCGCCCAGGATCTCGAGCAGGCAGGAGCCGAGGTTGCTGCCGATCACCACCGCGAGCGCGCTCGCGGGCTCAATCGACCCGCCCGAGGAGAGCAGGGAGGTGAGCAGCACCGCGGCGAGGCTGGAGTAGCAGAGCACCGCGAGCACGGTGCCGAGGATCAGCGAGAAGGCAATCTCCCCGGTGAGCGACTGCAGCAGCATGGCGGTGAGATCGGAGTGGATGACGGGCTGCGTGGCCTTGACGATGAGGGAGAGCGCCAGCAGGATGAGCCCGAGCCCGACCAGCACCCCGCCGATGTTGCCCAGGCGCGGCCGCGTCTCGCTGGAGAGGTAGAAGACGGTGCCCACGGTGAGCAGCAGCGGGCAGAGCAGGCTGAGGTCGTAGGTGAGGATGCGCGCCATGATGGCGGTGCCGAGATCGGCGCCGAGCATGATGGCGAGGGCGGTGCCCAGGGTGAGGATGCCCTTCTTGAGGAAGGAGGAGACCAACAGCGAGGTGGCGGTGCTGCTTTGCAGCAGCATGGTGGTGATAAGGCCCACCGCCGCGGCGCGCATCCTGGAGTTGAGCGCGCTGTTGACCACGGTGCCCAGCGAGGCGCCGCAGGCGCGCAGCATCGCCCCCTTGGCCACGGAGACCCCGTAGGCCAAAAGCGCGATGGCGCTCAGAAGGCTGAGGATGAAATGCATGCGGCGCTCCTTGTGCTGGGGGCGCACGGCGCCCCCCTCACACTATAGCACCTTGGGGCGGCAGGTTGCCGCAGGGCCTGGTGGCCATCGCTACCAGTCGTCCCCGAGCTCCACGCCCTCGACCTCAATGCCCTCAACCCAGGACCATTCGCCGTGGCTCTCCTCTTCCCGGGACTTGAACCTGGCCTTGTCGCCCTTGAAGGGCGCATTCTCGAACATCCCCTCCGCCCGCTCGAGGGCGCGCGGATCCCAGCGCCTGAGGCTGCCCGTGAACCTCGAGCCCTCGAACATGCTGGACATGTCGGTGACACGGGACACGTCCCAGCCCTCGAGGTCCCCGTCAAAGCCCGAGTCCTTGAACATGCAGGACATGTCGGTGACGCGGGAGACATCCCATTGGGAGAGGTCGCAGCAAAAGGCATCGCAGCCCTCGAACATTGAGCTGAGGTTGTCCGCCTGTGAGACCTGCCAGCCCGAGAGGTCGCAGTTCCACCCCTGGCAGCCCTCGAACATGCCCGAGAGATCGGTTGCCATGGAGACATCCCACTGGGACAAGTCCGCCTTGAGTCCCCCGCACCCCATGAACATCCGCGAGAGGCGCTTGGCGTGGGAGACGTCCCATCCCTCAATGCCCTCGATCGTGCCGGTGCTGCCCTCGAACATGCTGTCAAAGTCCTCGCCTGAGGACACGTCCCAGTGCCCAAGGCCCTTGGGGATGGGGGCCTGCTCGAACATGGAGGCGAAGTCGGTGACGCGCGAGACGTCCCACTTGGAGAGGTCGCCCGCCGGGCGCCTGGTATTGGACAGCATGTTGCGCATGTTGGTTGCCGAGGAGACATCCCACTTGGATAGGTCGCCCCTGAAGGCCGACTCGAGGAAGGCGCAGGAGAAGTCGGTGACATGGGAGACGTCCCAGCCTGAGATGTCGCCATTGAAGGCCGCGCCCGCAAAGATGCCGCTGAGGTCGGTGGCCGAGGAGACATCCCAGCCTGAGAGGTCGCCCCTGAACTTGCTCTCGAGGAACATGCACGAGAGGTTCTGGGCAGAGGAGACGTCCCATTTGGAGAGGTCGGCGTTGAACCTGGTGTTGCTATTGAACATGCTGGAGAGGTTGGTGACCGAGGAGACATCCCACCCTGAGATGTCCCCTGCGAAGGGACAGTGCGAGAACATCAGGCTGAGGTCCTGCGCCGAGGAGACATTCCATTTTGAGAGATCGCCGTTGAACTTGGAGTAGCTGAACATGGAGGAGAAGTCGGTGACGCGCGAGACATCCCACTTGGAGAGGTCGCCCCTGAAGCCGCTGCCCGAGAACATCCCCGAGAGGTTCTGGGCAGAGGAGACATCCCAGTCCGAGAGGTCGCCCTTGAACTTGGTGTTGCCCTCGAACATGGAGGAGAAGTCGGTGACGTTCGAGACGTCCCACTTGGAGAGGTCGCCGTTGAAGCCGCTGCCCGAGAACATCCACGAGAGGTTCTGGGCAGAGGAGACATCCCAGCCCGAGAGGTCGCCCTTGAACTTCCCATTGTCGGAGAACATGGAGGAGAAGTCGGTGACGCGCGAGACGTCCCACCTTGAGATGTCGCCGTTGAAGCGGCAGTCCGCGAACATCCTCGACAGGTCGCGGGCCGAGGATACATCCCAGGTGGAGAGGTCGCCCGCAAAGTCCTGGTTGCCCGAGAACATGGAGGAGAAGTCGGTGACGTTCGAGACGTCCCACTTGGAGATGTCGCCGTTGAAGCCTGAGTTCCTGAACATGCCCGAGAGGTTTTGGGCATGCGAGACATCCCACTTTGAGAGGTCGCAGCACAGCTTGCCGCAGCCATCGAACATGGAGGAGAGGTCGGTTGCCGAGGATACGTCCCATTTTGAAAGGTCGCCATTGAACTCGGGGTCACCCGAGAGGAAGCCTGAGAAGTTGGTGACGCGCGAGACGTCCCACTTGGAGATGTCGCCGTTGAAGCGGCTGTCTTCAAACATGCTGTCCATCTGGGTGGCGGAGGAGACGTCCCACCTTGAGAGATCGCCATTGAACTTGGTGTTCGTGAACATGCGCGAGAGGTCGCGGGCGCGCGAGACGTTCCACTTGGAGAGGTCGCCCTCAAAGGCCTCGTTGGCCGCGAACATGCCCGAGAGGTTGCGGGCCGAGGAGGTGTCCCACTTGGAGATGTCGCCGTTGAACCTGGTGCCGCTGAGCATGTCGGAGAAGTCGGTGACCTTCGAGACATCCCACTGCGAGAGATCGCCCTCAAAGGCCCCGTCGCCATCGAACATGCCCGAGAGGTCACGGGCCGAGGAGACATCCCACCTTGAAAGGTCGCCCCTGAAGCCGCTGCGTGCGAACATCTTCCTGAAGCTGATGCCCGAGGAGACGTCCCACCCTGAGATGTCGCCCCTGAACTGCGAGTCCTCGAACATGGAGGTGAAGTCGGTCACCCTGCCAACCTGCCAGCCCAGGAGGTCCCGGTTGAAGGCGCTGTCACTGAACATGCTCTCCATGGTGGTGACCTTCGAGACGTCCCACTTGGAGAGGTCGCCCTGGAAGCAGTGGTTTCCCGAGAACATGCACTGCATGTTGGTTACGGAGGAGACATCCCACCTGGAGATGTCGCCGTTGAAATTGGAGGCGGCGAAGAGGTAGCCCATGTCGGTGACCTTCGAGACGTCCCACTTTGAAATGTCCCCCTGGAAGTTGAGGCCGTTGAAGACGCCGTTGAGCGAGGTGACATGCGACACGTCGATGCGGTTGAGGTCGCAGTGGGGACCCTCGTCCTTGATGATGAGCATGACGATTTGGCGGAGCTGGTAGTTGTCATTGGGTGCCACCAGCTGGCCCTTGAGGCTGTGCTTCTTGCGTGCCATGGTTTGTCTCCTGCTTTGCCTTCCTACTGGATTTTAAGGGCTGAGCCTGCCCTGGCAAGGGCGGGGGCACATTTATGCGAGGAATCTCACGGTGGGCCCGGCGCTAGCCGGGGAAGAACCCGATGGGGGCGGCGCTGCCGGGGCGGGATCTCCTTTGCGCCTCCTCGCGCAGCGCGGCGATGAGGGTGGGGTTGTCCCGCCCGGCGCGCTCGGTGAAGAGGGGATCAAAGCGCCCCCTGACCACCTGGAAGTCCCCGGGCACCAGGGCGGGGATCCTGAGCAGCTCGCGCTCCTCGGCCGCGCTGAGGGCGCGCCCGGAGAGCGGCCTCAGGATCCGCGCGTAGAGGGCGAGGGCCTGCGCGGGGCCCGCCGTGGTGAACTCGAGCTTGCGGGTAAAGCGCCTGATGGCCGCGGCATCGAGGTTGCGGTCGAAGTTGGTGGTGCAGACGCAAAGGCCGCGGCAGGCCTCAAGGCAGGTCAGGAACTCGTTGACCGCGGTTACCTCAAAGCTGTGCAGGGCCCGCTCGCGGGACTGCAGGAAGCTGTCGGCCTCATCGAAGATGAGCACCTGCCCCTCGGCCTCGGCGCGCGCGAAGGCCTCAGCGATCCGCTTTTCGGTGTTGCCCACGTAGCAGTCGAGCAGGTCGCTGGCCCGCACCACCCGGGCCTTGCGCCCCAAAAGGTGCGCCAGGTAGCGCCCCAGCTCGCTCTTGCCCGTGCCAGGCGGGCCGTAGAAGAGCATGGTGCCCAGCCCGGGGCGCAGCGTCCCCTCCTTGCGCAGCAGCGCGTCAATCTTTTTTATCTGGTAAATCAGCAAGTCAAGATCGGCGCCCTTGGCGCAGGCCCCCTCGAGGGTGAAGGAGGCGAAGGGGCGGCTGGCCTGGTGCTTCCTTTTTTCCTGGCGAGGCGCCTCCCCCGCGATGCGGCCCATGGTTGAGGAGAGCACCAGGGTGAGGTAATGCCCAAAGCGCCTGGTCCTGGGGTAGAGCGCCTTCACCTGGGTGATGGCGTCGCTCAGGTGCGCGGCCTCGAGCGGGTAGTCCCGGGAGATGCGGGCGATCTCCGCGTCGCCCATTTTCACCCCCTCGCGGGCCAGGAGGCGCGAGAGCAGCTGCCCGCGCCGTTTCTCGGTGATGGGCTGGAACTCGAGGCTGTAGGCAAAGCGCCGCCGGACCGCGGGATCGATGTCGCTGATGTCATTGGTCACCCAGATGGTGGGGCAGTCGTTACTCTCGAGCAGGGAGTTGAGCCAGGCCTTGTCCTTGTTGGCGCTGGTGCCGTTGAGGTAGTCGGTGCAAAGCAGCCGCTCGGCCTCGTCCACCACCACGATGGCATTGGGGTTGGAGCGCAGCGCGCGGCGGGCGATCACCAGCTTGCCGCGCCGGTCCCCGTCCTTGTCCCGCGCCTTGCTGAGCACCTCATAGGCGGTCATGCCCGCGGCGCTGGCCACGCTGCGCACGAAGGTGGTCTTGCCGGTGCCGGGCGCCCCGTGGATGAGGATGTTCACCGGGAACCCCGGGTGCCCCGAGAGCAGCCTCAGCACATGGCCGCGCTCCTCGGCCCTGATGCCAAACTCGCCCAGTGCGAGGGTGTCCCCGGACATGGGGCTGAAGAACAGGTCATTGGGGTCGAAGGCATCGGCGAAGATGCGGTCGAGGACCACGGAGGACATGAGGGGGCTGTCCGCGCGGTCGCCGTTGATGAGGCCCATCGATCCGAGGAGGTCCAGCCGCTCCTCGATGCCATCCACCCCGAGGAGCGCCCCCAGCTGCTGGGTGTGGGTGGAGGCATCGAGGTGCAGCTCATCGTAGAAGTAGCTGTTGGCGTACAGGTAGTCGTTCATGATGTGCAGGAACTCGCACACCAGGAGCGTCCCGGGCTCGAGGTCGTAGGTTTCCTTGAGGCGCCTGATGCCATTGGCCACGTTGTTGTGGTCAAGGTCCCACTCCCTGAGGGCCAGGCCCTGCCTGAGCCGCTCGCCAAGGGGGGCGAGCTCGTCGAGCACCGCCTGGCGCGCCTGCGCCGAGAGGGAAGCGGCCTCGCCAAGGAAATCCTGGATCTGGCCCTCGCCCTCCCGGAGGGACTCAATGCGCATGGCCAGCTCCTCAAGGTGCAGGGCACCGTGGTGGCCATGCCGGGAAATGCGCGCGAGGACGCGATCGCCAAGGTCGGCCTGCGCGGCCGCGTCGCCGAGCTCCTCGCCCAGGGCGGCGCAGTAGCACTCGATGAACTTGTCGTTGGCCTTGGCCCTGAGGGTGAGCAGGCGCAGCAGCCAGCCAATGACCCGGGAGGCGCAGTAGGCGGAGGAGAAGGTGCGCCTTGAGAAGTCCTGGGAATTGGCAAC
>JAILEI010000199.1 GCA_024688225.1 Succinivibrionaceae bacterium | reverse complement strand
GATCCCGCCCCGGCCTGTTTTGGCGCCCCTTGCTAGAGGGTGTGCACCGAGAAGGTGTTGGTGGTGCCGGAGGGCACCAGCGCGCCATTGACCATGATCACCTTGTCGCCGGGCTGGGCCAGGCCCATCTCCAGGGCCAGGCGCTTGCCGCGCGCGAAGAACTCATCGGTGGAGTTCATGCGGGCGGTGATCTTGGGTACCACGCCCCGCACCAGGCACAGCTGGCGCGCCGTCTTCTCCAGGGGGGTGAGGGCGAGGATGTTGGCCTTGGGGAAGTACTTGCGGATCGAGCGCGGGGAGTTGCCATGCTCGGTGGCCACGATGATGAGCGGCGAGCAGAGGGTCTCGGAGGCCTCCACGGCGCTCATGCACACCGCGTCATTGACTGACAGCGGGCCCTCGGCGCGGCGGGCGCTCTCGATGCGGGAGCGGACCGCCGGATCGGTGCGCGAGCAGATGGTGGACATGGTGGTGACCGCCTCGAGGGGGTACTTGCCCTTGGCCGACTCGCCGGAGAGCATCACCGCGTCCGAGCCATCGAGGATGGCGTTGGCCACGTCGCCGGCCTCGGCGCGGGTGGGGCGGGGGTTCTTGATCATGGAGTCGAGCATCTGGGTGGCGGTAATCACCGGCTTGCCCTCCTCGTTGCAGCGGCGCACGATCATCTTCTGGGCGAAAATCACCTCCTGCACCGGGATTTCCACGCCCATGTCACCGCGGGCGACCATGATGCCATCGGCGACCTTGAGGATCTCCTCAAAGTTGTCGATGCCCTCCTGGCTCTCGATCTTGCAGATGATCTTGATCTCCTCGCCGCCGTTGTCGTTGAGGAACTTCCTCATGTCCTCAACGTCCTGGCGGGACCTGGTGAAGGAGGCGGCCACGAAGTCAACGTCGCGCTTGATGCCAAAGAGCAGGTCAGCCTTGTCCCGCTCGGAGAGGAAGGGCATGCTGATATGGGTGCCGGGGAGGTTGATGCCCTTGTGCTCGCCGAGCACGCCGGAGTTCATGATCTCGCACTCCACCTCGGTGCCGTCACTGGTGAGCGCCTTGAGGCAGATGAGGCCGTCATCGAGCAGGATGGTGTCACCAGCCTTGACGTCCTTGGCAAAGTCCTTGTAGGTGACGGAGACGCGGCGGGGGGTGCCGGCCACGCTCTCGTCGGTGGTGAGGGTGATGCGGCCGCCGGCCTCAAGGCTGATTTCGGCGCCGTGCTCGAGGGAGCCGGTGCGGATCTCCGGGCCCTTGGTGTCGAGCATCACGGCGAAGATGCCGCCGCTGTCGCGCATGATGGCCTCGATGCGGTCGATGCGCCCGCCGTGCTCCTCGTAGTCGCCATGGGAGAAGTTGAGGCGCATCACGTTCATGCCGGCGTCAAGGAGTGACTTCAGCATCGCGGGCTGCTCGGAGCGTGGGCCGATGGTGCAGACCATTTTGGTTTTCTTGTTCACTTGATAATCCTTTTGTGGCTTTGGGGGTACAGAATGTTGCGATTATATCAATTGCGCCCCCCCGGGAAAAAAAAATCCCCCCTCGGTGAGGGGAGATTTTTTGGGATTGCTGGAATCCTTGCTACCAGAGCTGGCAGTAGATGAGGAACTGCAGCGCGGCGGCGGCGAAGGTAATCGCGGCAGCGAGGCCGTAGAACACAAACCAGTGCAGCTTGGTCACCCGGATCGTGAGATCGTGGAGGGTGTGGTAGATGCGGTGGCAGGCGTGCCAGGCGGTGAGCATGATCACGCCGAACAGCACGGCGGAGAGCAGCCAGTTGCCGAGCACCGCGCCGACCTGGTGGAAGTTGAGCATGCCGGAGGCCTCGCCCACATCCTGGAAGCCGGCGACGATCATCAGGATGACGATCGCGGGGAGCACCACGCCAACCGCCATGCCGCCCGCGCCGAAGAGCAGCCAGTAGATAGGCTCGTCAGAACGATTCGAATGCATGTTTGATCCCTCCTACATGGTCACAAAGGCGGCCACCAGGATGACCAGGGTGGCGCCCACAAGGGCAAGGTAAAGGCCGATGTGCGGCACGTACCCAGGCAGGAGCTCGGTGCTGTTCTTGTTCATGAACAGGCGCACCGCCTTGGGCATCAGGGCAAACCAGGTCACCGCGTGGAACAGGCAGGAGGCGAGGGCCACCAGGTTCAGCAGGATGATCACGATGTTGCCGAGGAAGCCGTTGACATAGGCGAGGTAGACGTCGCCGTGCGCATCGCTCAGGGCGAAGCAGAACACGCCAAGCAGGAGCTCGAGGCACACGAACAGCGACACCAGCGAGGTGCCCTCACGGATGATGTAACGGGTGAAGAAGGGGTTCTTCAGCCACCACGAGGCCTCAACCTTGGGGACATATGGCTTGCGGAAAGTATTATCTGCGCTCATACATTACTCCGGTTTGAACATTTTGATGACATAGTTCGTGGCGCTCTTGACCTTGCCCAGCTGGATGGCGGAGGCGGGGTCAACGTGCTTGGGGCAGACCTCGGAGCAGTAGCCCACGAAGGTGCATCCCCAGACGCCGTTCTCAGAGCTGAGGAACTCGTCACGGATGGCAGAGCCGGCATCGCGGTTGTCGATGTCATAGCGGTACAGCAAGGTCAGCGCGGCAGGGCCGATGTAGTCCTTGTTGATCTTGTACTGCGGGCAGGCCGCGTAGCAGCAGCCGCAGTTGATGCACTGCGCGAACTGGCGGTAGGCCTCCATCTGCTGCGGGGTCTGGCGGTACTCCTTGGTGAGGGGCATGTTCTTGTCCTTCGCCGCGGGGATGATGTAGGGCTTGATGCGCTCGATCTTCTCGATGAGGTCCGAGATGTCGACCACCAGGTCACGCTCGATCGGGAAGTTCTCGAGCGGGGCGATGGTCATCGCCTTGCCCTCGTAGTCGCGCAGGAAGGTCTTGCAGGCGAGGTGGGGCACCCCGTTGACCATCATGCCGCAGGATCCGCAGACCGCCATGCGGCAGGACCAGCGGAAGGAGAGGCTGGGCTCGAAGTGGTCCTTGATGTAGAACAGCGCCTCGAGCACCGAGGTCTCATTGTGGTACGGAACGTCGAAGGTCTGCTGGAAGGGCTCCGCGTCCTGCTCGGGG
Source organism: Succinivibrionaceae bacterium (assembly GCA_024688225.1). Taxonomy (GTDB): domain Bacteria; phylum Pseudomonadota; class Gammaproteobacteria; order Enterobacterales; family Succinivibrionaceae; genus JAILEI01. The sequence continues at coordinate 12,253 of JAILEI010000199.1, read as the reverse complement.
CGGTAGCGGGTCACAGTGATCTTCATGATCTTGTCATTAGCCATTATTTAGCCTCCTTTGCCTTGCGGGCGGCCTCGGCAGCCTCGGCCTCGGCGCCGTAGACACGCTTGGCGGGCTTGAAGGTGGTGATCTTCACATCGCTCAGGGAGATGTCGGGCAGGCCGGTCTCCTGGTTGTAGACGGCAATGGTGTGCTTGAGGAACTTCTTGTCGTCACGCTCCTTGTAGGCGCCGTTCGGGCCGTCAAGGCGCTGGTGGGAGCCGCGGGACTCCTTGCGGTTGATGGCGGAGTGGACCATGCACTCGGCGACATCGAGGGTGTAGCCCAGTTCGATGAGGTTCATCCACTCGGTGTTGAAGACCCTGCCGCGATCGGTGAGGGCCACCTTCTTGAGGCGCTGCTTGCACTGCTTGAGGACCTCGATGGTCTCGAGCATGGTGGTCTCCTCGCGGTAGATGCCCACGCCCTTCTCCATCGACTCGCCCATGTCGGTGCGGATCTTGGACATGCTCTCGTCGCCCTGGACGTCGAACAGCGCGAGGGCGCGCTTCTCGGCGGCCTCGGCCTGGCGGGTCAGCTCGGCGTTGTCATAGTCCTTCTTGATGGACATGGCGCGCTCCGCGGCGCTGACGCCGGCGGTCTTGCCGAACACGATGGTCTCGACCAGGGAGTTGGAGCCCAGGCGGTTGGCGCCGTGGATGCCCACGGAGGCGCACTCGCCGCCGGCGAGCAGGCCAGGCATCTTGGTCTCGGTGCGGCCGTCGGTCTCGATGCCGCCCATGGTGTAGTGGACCACCGGGCGCACCGGCACCGGCTGCTTGACCGGGTCGACGCCGGAGTAGGTCTGCGCCAGCTCGCAGATGAGCGGGAGGCGCTCATGCAGGTACTTCTCGCCGAGGTGGGTGAGGTCCAGGTGGACCGCCTCGCCGAGCGGGTACTTGATGGTGCGGCCCTTCTTGGACTCGTTCCAGAAGGCCTGGGAGACGCGGTCGCGCGGGCCGAGCTCCATGTACTTGTTCTTGGGGTGCCCGACCGGGGTCTCGGGGCCGAGGCCGTAGTCCTGCAGGTAGCGGTAGTGATCCTTGTTGTAGAGCACGCCGCCCTCGCCACGGCAGCCCTCAGTCATGAGGATGCCGCACCCCAGGAGGCCGGTGGGGTGGTACTGGACGAACTCCATGTCGCGGATGCGCACGCCATGGCGGTACGCCAGGGCAATGCCGTCGCCGGTGACGATGCCGCCGTCGGTGTTGAAGGCGTAGGCACGGCCGGCGCCGCCGGTGGCAAGCACCACCGCCTTGGCGTTGATCTGGCGGAAGACGCCGTTCTGCAGGTCATAGCAGACCACGCCGCGGCACTCGCCGTCGGTGACGAGGAGGTCGAGCACAAAGTGCTCGTCAAAGCGCCTGATGGAGGGGAACTGCACGGAGGTCTGGTACAGGGTGTGCAGCATGTGGAAGCCTGACTTGTCGGCGGCGAACCAGGTGCGGGGCACCTTCATGCCACCGAAGCGGCGCACGTTGACGGTCCCGTCAGGCTTGCGGCTCCAGGGGCAGCCCCAGTGCTCGAGCTGGAACAGCTCCTCGGTCGTGTGGCGGACGAAGTACTCCACCACATCCTGCTCGCACAGCCAGTCACCGCCGGCGACGGTGTCCTCGAAGTGCTTCTGCAGCGAGTCGTCATCACGGATGACGCCAGCCGCGCCGCCCTCGGCGGCAACGGTGTGGCTGCGCATCGGATAGACCTTGGAGATGAGCGCAATCCTGAGGCTGGGGTTGGTTTGCGCCACAGCGATAGCTGCGCGCAGGCCAGTGCCGCCAGCGCCGACGATTGCCACGTCAGTTTGAATTTTTTCCACGGGAGTCTCCTAAGTTCGCGCCCTTGGGCAAGCCCTTGGGCCCATAAGCAAGCAAAAGATCTGAGGCATTATATAGGAATTGATAAAATTTATTAATAGCGTGAGCGCGGAACCGCGCGGCAGATCACAGTGCCGCGGGAAAGGCCCCGCGGCGGCGCCCGGGGGGGCCTAGCGGGCCGCGGCCAGGGGCTCCCCGTAGCGCACCGTGGCGCCCGGGACGATGCCCCCAAGGGGCAGGTGATCGCGCCCCGGCCAGGCCAGCACCACGGTGCTGCCGTAGAGGAACCCGCCAATCTCGTCGCCCCGCTCGTAGGCGTGCAGGCCCGGGGCGTAGGGGGTGTCCACGATGGCGCTCGCGTGGGTGGCAACCCCGCCCCAGGTGGTGAAGATCCCGCCCACCAGGGCGGCCCCGACCATCACCAGCGCCAGGGGCCCGAGGTCGGTGTCAAACACGCACACCAGGCGCTCGTTGCGGGTGTAGAGGCCCTCCATGGCGGCGATGTTGCGCCTGCCCACCGGGAAGTGGCGCCCGGGGACCAGCACGGTGCGCCGGAGGGTGCCCGCGCAAGGCATGTGGATGCGGTGGTAGTTGGAGGGGGACAGGTAGATGCAGGCGTAGCTGCCGCCCAAAAACTGCGCCTCGAGGGTGCGGTCCCCGCCCAGCAGGTCGCGCAGCCCGTAGTCGATGCCCTTGGCCTGGATGAGGCGCCCGGACTCGATTGGCCCGGCCTCGCCCACGGTGCCGTCCACCGGGCAGCACAGCGCGCAGCCGCCGTCCACGGGGCGCACCCCCTCGCGCAGGCGGCGGACAAAGAAGTCATTGAAGGTCTCGTAGTGGGTGGGGTCGGGATCGGCAACCTCGTCCATGTTGATGGCGAAGGCCCTGATGAAGTTGCGGATGAGGAACTGGGTGGCCGGCCCCAGCCGCGCCGAGGCCAGGCGCCCGGACAGGCTGGTGAGCAGGCCGAAGGGGGCGGCCTCCTCGGTGAGGCGCAGCAGGGTTCCTGAAACTGACATGGTGGTTCCTCCTTAGCGGGGCGGTGCCCGGGACTGGGCCATTGTGTCAGATTGGCGCCCTTTGTCAAACCCGCCCCGCGGGCGCCCAGGGGGCGGGGAAAAATTTTTTGCCGCGGCCTTGCAAAACTGCGCAAAGCTCTTATAATGCCTCTCCGTTGGACGCGGGCATAGCTCAGTTGGTAGAGCATAACCTTGCCATGGTTAGGGTCGCGAGTTCGAACCTCGTTGCCCGCTCCAAGCATCAATTCTCAAGGCGCCCCAGGGCGCTTTTTTAATCTTGGCCCACCCGGGCCGCCGCCCTCCCTCGCCGTGGCGCAGTTGCGCTATAATGGCGCCAATTTTTTTGTCAAGCACGCAACCTATTTCCGGGCGGATAACCTATGTTCCTGACCTCCATCATCACCAAGATCATCGGCACCAGCAATGAGCGCATCGTGCGCCGCCTCTCCAAGGTCGTTAGGACCATCAACGATCTCGAGCCCAAGTACAAGGAGATGAAGGACGCGGACTTCCGCGGCCTCACCGATGCCTTCAGGAAGCGGCTCGCGGACGGCGAGGCCCTCGAGTCCATGCTGCCCGAGGTGTTCGCGGCAGTGCGCGAGGCCTGCACCCGCACCCTGGGCCTGCGCCCCTTTGACGTGCAGCTGATGGGCGGCATGGTGCTCAACGAGAACCAGATCGCCGAGATGAAGACCGGCGAGGGCAAGACCCTGACCGCGGTGATGCCCTGCTACCTCAACGCCCTGGGGGGCAAGGGGGTGCACGTGGTGACGGTCAATGACTACCTCGCGCGCCGCGACGCCAACTGGAGCCGCCCCTTCTACGAGTTCATGGGCATGACGGTCGGGTGCAACATCCCCGGCATGGGTCCCGAGGAGAAGCGCGCCGCCTACGCCTGCGACGTCACCTATGGCACCAACAACGAGTTCGGGTTTGACTACCTGCGCGACAACATGGCCTACACCCCCGCCCAGCGGGTGCAGCGCAAGCTCCACTACGCGCTGGTCGACGAGGTGGACTCGGTGCTCATCGACGAGGCCAGGACCCCACTCATCATCTCCGGCGCCGCCGAGAGCGGGTCGGACCTCTACCGCAAGATTGACCGCCTCATCCCCGGCCTGGTGTTCCAGGAGAAGGAGGACACCGAGGAGTACACCGGCGAGGGTGACTACACCCTGGACCTGAAGATCCGCCAGGCCTACCTCACCGAGCGCGGCCAGATCAAGATTGAGCGCCTGCTGCGCGAGCAGGGCCTGCTCAAGGAGAACGACCCGCTGTTCTCCTCCTCGAACATCGTCCTGCTCCACCACGTGATGGCGGCGCTGCGCGCCAACACCCTGTTCAAGCGCGACGTCGACTACGTGGTCGCGGACGGGGAGGTGGTGATCATCGACGAGCACACCGGGCGCAAGATGGTGGGGCGGCGCTGGTCCGACGGCCTGCACCAGGCCATCGAGGCCAAGGAGGGGGTCGAGATCAAGAACGAGAACCAGACCCTGGCCTCCATCACCTTCCAGAATTACTTCCGCATGTACGAGAAGCTTGCGGGCATGACCGGCACCGCCGACACCGAGGCCTATGAGTTCCAGCAGATTTACGGGCTGCGCACCGTGGTCCTGCCCACCAACCGCCCGATGATCAGGAAGGACCTGCCCGATGTCATCTACATGACCGAGCGCGAGAAGTTCAACGCCATCATCAAGGACGTCAAGGAGCAGGTCAGCGCCGGCCGCCCGGTGCTGGTGGGCACCATCTCCATTGAGAACTCGGAGCGGCTCTCCGACCTCCTTGACAAGGAAGGCATCCCCCACCAGGTGCTCAACGCCAAGTTCCATGAGAAGGAGGCGCAGATTGTGGCCGAGGCCGGGCGCCCCGCCACCGTGACCATTGCCACCAACATGGCCGGCCGCGGCACCGACATCATCCTTGGCGGCAACCTGCAGGCGGAGATCGCCGCCCTGGGCGAGAACCCCGATCCCAGGGAGGTGGAGCGCCTGACCCAGGAGTGGCAGGGGCGCCACGACGCGGTGGTCAAGGCCGGGGGCCTGCACATCATCGGCTCGGAGCGCCATGAGTCCCGCCGCATCGACAACCAGCTGCGCGGGCGCTCGGGGCGCCAGGGCGATCCCGGCTCCTCGCGCTTCTACCTCTCCATGGACGACAACCTCATGAAGCTCTTTGGCTCGGAGCGCCTCAAGAACATGATGAGGCGCATGGGCATGGAGGAGGGCGAGCCCCTGGAGCACCGCCTGGTCACCCGGGCCATCGAGAGCGCCCAGCGCAAGGTCGAGACCCGCAACTTTGACATCCGCAAGAACCTGCTCGACTACGACAACGTGGCCAACGAGCAGCGCAAGGTCATTTACGAGGAGCGCAACTCCCTGCTCGACGGCGAGGACGTGGGCGAGACCATCGCCAACATCCGCGATGACGTGCTCAACGGGGTCATCAGCGAGTACATCGCCCCGGAGAGCCTCTCCGAGGACTGGAAGCTTGAGGATCTGGAGCGGCGCCTGCGCGAGGAGTTCCTGGTGGACTGCCCGATCCGCGAGTGGCTGTCCGCTGACGAGGGCCTCGTGGAGGCGGGGATCCGCGAGCGGGTGCTCGCGGCCGCCAGGGACGAGTACGCCAAGAAGTGCGAGCTCATCGGCCCCGAGAACGAGTCGCGCCTTGAGAAGGGGATGATGCTGCAGTGCATGGACATGCTGTGGAAGGAGCACCTGGCGGCCATGGACTACATGCGCCAGGGCATCGGCCTGCAGGGCTACGCGCAGAAGAACCCCAAGAACGAGTACAAGATCCAGTCCTTCAAGCTGTTCGAGACGATGCTCGACAACCTCAAGTACCAGGTCACCCGCAACCTGATGCGCATCCAGGTGCGCCTGCGCGATCCCGAGCCCGAGGAGCGCGCCCCCGAGCAGGGGGAGGGCGGCGCCCCGGACGATGGCTACACCCTGCCGCCCGGGCTCAAGGTGGGGCGCAACGATCCCTGCCCCTGCGGGTCAGGCAAGAAGTTCAAGAACTGCCACGGCCGCCTCAAGGCCTGATCAGGGCCGGGGTGGGGGGCAGCCCAGCGCCCCGCCCGGGCGTTCCGTCCCGCGTGGCGCCGGCAGCGCCGGCCCTGCGGTGGGATTCCGCAAAAAAAACATTGACAGCGCGGCGGCCTGATGTTTAAATGTGCGGCGTTGGCCAGATAGCTCAGTCGGTAGAGCAGGGGACTGAAAATCCCCGTGTCGGTGGTTCGATTCCGCCTCTGGCCACCATCCTTTTCTGCGCATTCCCTTCCTTTGCAATTCATCCAACGAGCATGCCGCAGGGTTTGCGTTGCGGCGGATGCCTTTTTCCCCGGGGCCCACATCCTGCGCCTGAGCTATAATCTTGCTTGTGGCAGCTGGCTGCGGTGCCAGGCACATTGGGCGGTTGGCTGTATCCTACGAATCCCAAGCTTGCCATGGAGTGAACCACAACTTAATCTGATCGATATACCCAAAGTCCGATCTAAGGGTCTAAATGCAAAATAATAATAAGAAAGATCAAGCAGACAAGGCTTCGGAAAAGTGCAAGAACTTTGTAACGGCATTCATGCAGGGCGGCGGCCAGGACGCGGCGCTGAAGTGGATGGTCGACAACCAGTCCCCGGTGTGCATTTTCCTGGTGACGGGCGTGAAGTTCGAGGGCATCATGGTTGCCTTTGACCAGTACACGGTGAGCATCCAGGACATCAAGGGCCACCAGCAGCTGATTTACAAGGACAAGATCTCCACGATCTCGCTGCGAAGGCCGCGCCCGCGGCCCCGCGCCCAGGAGGCGGCCGGCGAGGGCCAGGCCGGGGCCTAGGGTCCCGCCGCCACAGGATCTGCCCGGGCCCCAAAGAAAGGATCAACTCTAGATGCAAGGCAGCGTGACAGACTGTGACGTGGCGGTCATTGGGGCCGGCGCCGCCGGCCTTGAGGCCTTTCGGGCCGCGGAGGCCGAGGGGGCGCGCTGTGTCCTCATCGAGGCCGGTCCCCTGGGGGCCACCGCGCAGCTGCGCGGCGGGGTCCCGCTCTCGATCCTGCAGCGCGCCGCCCATGCCGCGCACGCCCTCGGCGAGTTGCCGGAGATGGGGATTATCGTGGATCCGGCGCTGCGCCTGGATTGCCGGGGCGCCCTTAAGGCGCTGCGCACGGCGCGGGCGCGGGTGACCAACGAGCTGCTCTCCCCGCTCTACCGCATCGGCGGCGACCGCCTGCTCACGGGATCCGCCACCTTCATCGACGACCACCACCTCTCCATTGGGGGCGGGCGCGTGGTGGCCTTTCGCAGCGCGGTGATTGCCACCGGCTCCACACCCTATGTTCCCTATGCCCTGCGGGGCATCCACGGGCTGCTGACCCCGGACCTGCTTTTTGACCTCGAGGAGCTGCCCCGCTCGGTGGCCATCTTTGGCAGCGGCGCCATGGGCCTGCAGCTGGGCCAGGCGCTGTCCTCGCTGGGGGTGGGGGTGGTGGTCCACGGCGATGACCGGCTGTGGCGCCTGACCGACGAGGAGATTATTGACACCGCCCGCGAGCGGTTCGGGCGCGACTTCCCGCTGTTGCTATCCTCGGAGCTCACCGGCGTGGAGGAAGGGCCTGGGGGCCTTGGGATCTACTGCCTGGAGGGGGATGGGCGCGAGAGCTACCAGCGGGTGGACCGCGTGATTTCCGCCAGCGGCCGCCTCCCCGGCACCGTGGGCCTGGGGCTGGAGGCCGCGGGGGTGGAGTGCGCCGGCCAGGGGTTCATCGCGGTGGACCCCGCCACCCTGGCCACCACCTGCCCCCATGTCTTTGCCGCCGGTGACGTGCTCAACCGCCCGATGTCCCTGCGCCGCGCCAAGCATGACGGGGCCCTGGCGGGGCGCAACGCCGCCCGCTTCCCCAGTCCCCAGCCCGAGGCCCCGCTCGTGGAGCTGGGCATGATCCTGACCAACCCCGAGCTGGCGGTGGTGGGGCTGACCCTCGGGGAGATGCGCGAGCGGGGCCGCCATGGGCAGGCCTTCATTGTCGGCGGGGCGGCGATGGGCGCCGAGCGGGGCGTGGCGGGCGAGGGCGAGATCAAGATTTACGTGGACGCGGGATCCCACCGCCTGATGGGCGCGGAGATGTGCGGCCAGGGGGCCTCCCACGCCGCGCAGTTCCTGGCGCTGGCGATGGGGGGCAACCTCACCGTGGAGGCGCTGCTGGCCTTTCCCTTCTACAGCCCGCTCCCCGAGGCGGCGCTCCGGGAGGCGGCGGGCAGCGCCGCGCGGCAGCTGCGCTGACCTTAGTCACATGGGCAACGAGGAGCAAGAGGCATGGGCAAGCTCAGGATGGCGCTGGCCTCGCACAATGCGGGCAAGGCGCGCGAGTTCTCAGAGATTCTCTCCCCCCTGGGGGTGGAGCTGATCCTGCCGGGGGAGGGGGTGCCCTCCCCGGAGGAGACCGGGCGGTCCTTTGTGGAGAACGCCCTGCAGAAGGCGCGCTTTGTGAGCGAGCGGATGGGCATGCCCGCGCTGGCTGACGACTCGGGCCTTGCCGTGGACGCCCTGGGCGGGGCCCCGGGCATCCACTCGGCCCGCTTCGCGGGCCCGGGAGCACCGTCCGCCGCCAACAACGCGCTGCTGCTCGAGCGCCTGCGGGGCATCGCGGAGGGCCCGGGCCGGTCGGCACGCTTCCACTGCGCCCTGGCCTTCGTGGAGGGCCCTGACGATCCCACCCCCCTCATTGCCGAGGGATCCTGGGAGGGCACCATCGCCCTCGCCCCCCGGGGGGAGGGCGGCTTTGGCTATGACCCGCTCTTCATTGCCCGGGGGCGCGGCCTCACCGCCGCGCAGCTGCCCGCGGGGGTGAAGAACCTCATCTCCCACCGCGCCCGGGCCACGCGGCTGATGCTGGCGCTGCTCAGGGGGCGGCATGCCCGCGGCTGAGGCCCAGGGGATCTCGCTTTACGCCCATTACCCCTTCTGCGTGCGCAAGTGCCCCTACTGCGACTTCTTCTCCCTGCCCCTGGGCGGCGACCCCGCCCGCGATGAGGCCTACCTTGAGGCGCTGCGCGCTGACTTTGCCCGCCAGGCCGCCATGCTGGGCGGATCCCCCCGGGTTGCCACGGTTTTCCTGGGCGGGGGCACGCCCACCCTGGCCTCCAGGCGCTTCCTTGGCGGGCTCCTGGGCATGCTGGAACCCCATCTCCTGCCCGGCGCCGAGATCAGCGTGGAGTGCAACCCCGGCACCATCGGCGCCCCAGGCCTCAGGGAGCTGCGGGCCATGGGGTTCACGCGGCTGAGCGTGGGGGCGCAGAGCCTTGATGACCGCTGCCTGCGCGCGCTGGGGCGCATCCACGGCCGCGAGGCGGCGGTGGGGTGCATCAAGGCGGCCGCCGCTGCGGGCTTCCAGGCGCTCAATGTCGACCTCATGCACGGCATCCCCGGGCAGGGCGTGGGGGAGGCGCTCGCCGACCTTGGGGAGTGCGCGCGGCTGGGGGCCACGCACCTCTCCTGGTATGAGCTCACCCTGGAGCCCGGCACCCCCTTTGGGCGGCATCCCCCGGCGCTGCCTGGCGACGATGAGCGCGCGGACCTCGAGGCCCAGGGCTTTGCGGCCCTGGCGGGCCTGGGGTTCACGCGCTATGAGATTTCCGCCTTCTCAAGGGGCGGGCGCTGCCGCCACAACCAGAACTACTGGGAGTTTGGCGACTACCTGGGCATCGGCGCGGGGGCGCACGCCAAGCTGACCGTGGGCGGGCGGATCCTGCGCAAGGCCGCGCCAGAGGATCTGCGTGCCTACCTGGGCGGTGACTTCGGGCAGTTTGCCCCGGTGCCCGCGGCGGACCTGCCCTTTGAGTACCTGCTCAACCGCCTGCGCCTGCTTGATCCCCTGGACCTTGCGGACTTCACGCGCCGCACCGGCCTGCCCGCCTCCGCCGTGGAGGGGGGGCTGGGCCGGGCCGCGGGCCTGGGGCTGGTGCGCCTGGAGGGGGGGATCTGCACGCTCACCAGCCGCGGCGTGGAAATGCTCAACAGCGTTTTGGAGCTATTTTTGCCGTGATCGGGAAGGGTCATGCGATAATTGCGGGATCGATAAAAAAACTTACCATGGACAACAGTCAAGACATGCAAAGCATTGATGGCCTCCTGGCCACGCCCCATGCGCCCCAGGGGGATCCCTCCTCGGATCTCCAGGCCGCCCTCTATGCGGTCATCGCGCGCTACAAGATCGACTTTGGCAACCCTGGCGGGGTCAGCCTGGTCCCCTATTTCCTCAATGAGATTGGCTACCGCGGCACGGACCTGCCGCTGGACTCCGACTACTCCGCCACCCTCTCCGCCCTGGTGGGGCAGGGGGCCATCATCGAGATCCGCAAGGGCTGCTGGTACGCCCCCGCCGACGGCAGCGCCACGGCGCGCGCCACGGTGCGCGGCCGCAAGCGCGGATCCCTCGACGCGGCGAGCCGTGACGCGGCCTATGTCTACTGCGTCAACGATCCCGAGGGCAATGAGCTGGTGCTGCACACCACGCTGATGCTGATGCCGGGCGATGAGGTGGAGTGCTGCATGGTCAGCAGCCAGCGCTGCGCCTATGCCCTGGAACTTACCAAGAAGCGCCGCGCGGTGCTGGGGCGCCTGCGCCCGGTCAAGGCGCACGGCATGGTCGCCGAGCTGATGCCTGACGAGCCGGCGCTGCGCAACTTCCACTTTGCCATCCCGGGCCGCGAGGAACTTGGCGGGGCGGTCAGCGGTGACGTGGTCATCGCCGAGATCGTCTCGCGCTCCGCCTCGGGGTGCGAGGTGCGGGTGCGCGAGGTGGTCAGGGATCTCGGGAACCTCAACGGGCTCATCGTGATGGCCACCATGCGCCACGACATCCCCGCCTCCTGGCCCGAGGAGACCCTCGCGGCGGCGGAGCGGGTGCCCTCCGAGGTGGGCGAGCGCGACCTTGCGGGCCGGCGCGACCTGCGCGGCCTGCCCCTGGTCACCATTGACGGTGAGGACGCCCGGGACTTTGACGACGCGGTCTATGCCAGGCGCGAGGGCGACGGCTACCGCCTCTTTGTCGCCATTGCCGACGTCTCTTACTACGTGCGCCCCGGGGCGCCGCTGGACCGCGAGGCGGTGGACCGCACCACCTCGGTCTACTTCCCCAACTTTGTGATCCCCATGCTGCCCGAGCGGCTGTCCAACGGGATCTGCTCGCTCAACCCCGGGGTGGACCGCCTGTGCATGGTCTGCGAGATGGCCCTCGACGCCCACGGGGTGAGGAAGGGCTTTGAGTTCTACCCGGCGGTGATGAACTCCCACGGGCGCCTCACCTACACCGAGGCGGCGCTGATGATCAACGAGGGGCGCACCGATGTCGCCGGGCACGAGGGGCTGGTAGGCGACGTGCGCACCCTGCATGAGCTGTACCTGCGCTTCAAGGCGGCGCGCGAGGCGCGCGGCGGGATCTCCATCGAGGGCGACGAGGTGCACTTTGTCTTTGACGAGAACCTCGACATCAAGGGCATTGAGCCGCTGGTGCGCAACGACGCGCACATGCTCATCGAGGAGTGCATGATTGCGGCCAACGTGGCGGCGGCGGAGTTCGTGAAGATGCGCAAGTCCGAGACCCTGTACCGCATCCACCCCCAGCCCACCGACGAGAAGCTCGAGACCCTGCGCGCCCAGATCGCCCGCTACGGGCTCACCCTGGGCGGCAACGACCACCCGCAGCCCCGCGACTACGCCAGCCTGGCCCGCGAGGTGGCGGGGCGCGAGGAGCGCTCCATCCTCTCCGAGTTCCTGCTGCGCAGCATGTCCAAGGCCTCCTACCACCCCGACAACATCGGGCACTTTGGCCTGGCCCTCGAGAACTACGCCCACTTCACCTCCCCGATCCGGCGCTACCCGGACCTGCAGCTGCACCGCGTGATCAAGCAGCTGCTGGGCTTTGGCCACGGGGGCAAGGGGCCGGATCTGGGGGGCGTGCCCTACACCCACGAGGACCTGGTGCGCCTGGGCGCCCACTGCACCGAGCGGGAGATTGCCGCCGACCTTGCGGAGCGCGAGGTCGACACCGACCTCAAGCTGCAGTACCTCAAGGGCTTCATCGGCCAGGCGCTGGACGGCATCATCACCGCCTGCGCCGACTTCGGGGCCTTTGTGCGGCTGTCCGACTTCCTCATCGACGGCATGGTCTTCATCGGCAACTTTGGCGACCATGACCGCTACTACTACAACCAGAAGCTCTCCTGCATCAGCTCCCCGAGCGGCAACGTGCGCTATTACGCGGGCGACCCGATCCGGGTGGTGCTGGCGGCGATTGACTTTGAGAACCGCAAGATCGACCTGGTGCCCGAGCAGGGGGCGCCCAGCGCGGCGCGCGCCGCGCGGGCGGCCCGGGCGCAGGG
>JAILEI010000165.1 GCA_024688225.1 Succinivibrionaceae bacterium | reverse complement strand
CTCGCGCGCCGAGCGGGCCGCCCGGATCGCCGGCACGGCGGGGGGCAGCGCCACGCCGCCCCCGCCGCCGCCTGAGGAGGAGCCGGATCCCGATGGCACCCTCGAGGTGTTCCGCCTGCTGGGCGTCAGGCGCACCTCGACCCCCGAGGAGATCCACCACGCCTACAAGCGGATGCTGATGCGCTACCACCCGGACCGCATGGCCGCCAACGGGGTGAACCCCGAGCTCAAGGGCTACTACAACCTCAAGACCGAGGAGGTGCGGATGGCGTACGAGCTCATCAAGGGCTTCCTCGGCATTTCCTAGCTACTTCCTTTCCACGTCGAAGATTTCGCACAGCCTCTGGTAGAGGCTGGAGAGCAGCGCGCCCTCAATGATGAGGTTGGACTGCAGGTCGGCGTTGCGATCCTCAATCTTGCCGGGCAGGTTGCGCTCGAGGTACTGGTCGGTGGGCTTGATGCGCTTGAGCGCGAGATCGGAGGTCAGCACCAGCGACAGGCTGTCGTCGTAGGTGAGCTGGATCTCCGAGAATTCCTTGCCGGCCTTGAGGTGGGCGGCAATCTCCTCGGAGGAGAGATCCTCCTTGGCGGCGCGGATGGTGCCGCCGTCCTCGTCAGAGGAGCGCAGCGTGGCGTCGGTGCCGAGGGTGAAGCACCCGGGCAGCGAGCCCTCGGTGATCCAGGAGGTGATGCGATCCTCGACCGCGCAGCGCGGCTGCATGGCGGCGGCGGGGAAGGTGCCGCCGAAGGCCTGGCGGAGGGTGGCCACCCCGCGCTCGGCGCGCTTTGCCGAGGAGGCGCCCACCGCCGCCGCCTTTGCCTCATGGTTGAACCACACCAGGGTGGTGCGGCGCACCGCGAAGGCGCGCTCGAGCAGGCGGTTCTGCATGGCGGTCTTGAGCGCCTCGCGCTCGGTCTTGCGCAGCTCGCGCCCCAGGTCCCGCTGCTGCCTTAGGATCTCGGCCTCGAGCTCGTCGCGCAGCACCGAGGCGGGCAGCAGCTTGGTCTCCTCCTGCAGCAGGCAGAAGTGGTCGGCGCCGTTGGTGAAGGTGTAGGCGCCATCGGGCCCGAAGAGCGGGGCGAAGCCGATGGTGGAAATCTCCTGGGCCTGGCAGGGGTGGAAGGGGGTGGCGGCGATGGCCGCCTCGAGTGCCTGCTGGTCGGCAATGGTGCCCAGCAGGGGGCCCTCAAGGCTGAGGGTGTAGATGCGCGCGTTCTTGAGCCACATGTCTAGTTCTCCCCGGGTAGGAAATGGTGGGGCAAGAGTATAGATGATCGGGGGGAATTTTCAAATCCGCCCCGCGCGCGCCGGGGCGGCCCTGGTCATTTCTCCTCGCCTTCCTGCCCCTCCGGGGCATCCTTGCCGGGCTCGTTGTAGCGGAAGCGCTGGTGCAGCAGGCGGCGCTCGCCATCCATGGTCTTGACCGTGGTGTCCACCTGGACATCGCTGGCGTTGTTGACTTGCCCCTCATCAGGCTCCCAGCGTACCCCGGTGAGCTCTGGCTCGGCCTCGGGCGCGGTCCCTTCCGCCTCTGCCTCCGCGGCCGGGGCTGCCTCCGGCTCGCTGATCACATAGAGATCGCGGTGGGGGGCGGTGTTGGCCTCCACGTGGGCGCTCCAGTTGAGCTCGCCGGTGGCGGTCTCGATGCCGATGGCAAGGTAGCGCTCGAGGCGCTCCTTGAGCTTGCGCTTCCCGCCCTTGGCGAGGGCGCAGGTGAGGAGCAGCGCGTCCATGCCGCGCTTGAGCAGCTGCGGGGGGGTCTTGACCACCTGCTCCCCCTCGGGGGTCATGTTGCCAAAGCTCCAGAAGGCGCAGAGCGCCAGCAACCCCTCGGGCTTGTCGGGGATGGCGTTGCCAATGTCCATGCAGCGGTGGGCGTTCTCGTCGCTGGGGGCGGCGATGTAGGCGAAGACGGCCTCCATGGCGTTGCGCTTTTGCAGGGCCTCGAGTCGCAGGTCGGGGCGGGGGAGCGCGGCCATCACGGTCGCGAGGGTCTCCTGGCGCACCTTCTCGATCTTCTGCTTGAGATCCTCGGCCATCTGGTAGACCGGGCTGTTCTTGAGGTCGATGCGATCCGCGCCCTGCTGCTCCATGGCACGCCTGGCCAGCAGCGAGATGATCGCGTCGTGGTCCATGCCGGTCTCGGCCTTGAGCGCGTTGTTGATGCCGTCAAAGACGGCCTGGAACATCTCCCGCGGCCCCTCGGGCACCATCTCGAGCGCCTTGGGCAGGCTGCCCAGGGTTTCCTGGATCTTGGCCATGGCCCCCTCGATGTCGGGCTTGGGCAGCTGCCGGGGCGTGGCCCAGTCCGGGAGCGGCACCTGGTTGGAGCCAGGGGCCGCGAGCGTTGACAGATCCTGCGCCTCGGCCGGCTTTTCCTTGAGCTCGCGGAGCAGGTCGACGACGCACAGGTAACCCCACCACACCGACACGCGGCGGTGCAGCGTGGCCGCGAGGAAGGACATGGCCTCCTTGGCCTCGCCTGAGTCGCGCAGCGCGAGCAGGTAGTCCTCGGAGTTCGGGTGGGCGGTGGCGAGTTCCTCGAAGTCGGAGTGGACCCGGTATGACGAGGCCGCGACCGCGTCCTCAACCTTCTGGCACTGCAGCAGCACCAAGTGCCGCTGCGCCAGCTCGTCTATGCTTTGGTTGGGCATGATGCGCTTGCTCCCTAGTTGATGCCGAGGGCCTTGGTGCTGGTGTCGAGGGCGCCGGCCTGGGTCTTGACGGCCTCGGCGTCGGTGGCGGCGGCTTCCGCCCCTTGCTCCGCGGCCTTTGCCGAGCTGTCGTTGCCGGTGACGTCGCCGCTCTGCCCGTTGACTGAGTTATCCGAGAGATTGCCCTCCTGGCTGGCGGCGGCGTTGGTGGTGGCGTTGAGCTCGGTCTCGTTGACCTGCCCCCTCAACTCGGTGTCGCCCATGACATCGCTCTTCTTGTAGTTGCTCACGCACCACCTGACGATGCCCGCCTTGATCGCCTCAAGGAGGAGCTTGACTCCCATGCCGACCAGCACATCGCGGGCGACCTCCTCGATCACGGCCTTGATTTCTTCCTTGCTGGGCTCCTTGCTCTTGCTTGTCTCTGCCATCTCGCTTAACCCTTCCTTTCCTGGCCCCGCCTAGGGGCGCCAAAACCTAATGCCGTTGCCGGCATGCCTTGGAGGTGCCGCTAGGGGGCCGCCGGGGCGCCGCCGCCCTGGCCACCGGCGCCACCCTGGCCGCCGCCGCCCAGGCC
>JAILEI010000154.1 GCA_024688225.1 Succinivibrionaceae bacterium | reverse complement strand
CCATGCGCGTGTAGGTGGCGGTCTTGCCGAGGTACTCGTAGGTGAGGTTCTTGGCGATGCTGTCGGCGTAGAGGTTGTTGGAGTGCACCAGCATGTAGCGCACCAGGTGGGCAAGCGGCTTGGAGCGGTGGGAGGCCAGGGCGGTGGAGACCGGCACCGGCTCGTGGGACAGGGCAATCCCCCCCGTGGCGGTGATCTTCAGGCGGGAGAGGGCGCGGGCCGCCCAGTCGCGCCCCCAGCGCAGGGGGTCGCTTACCGCCAGGGACAGCGGCCAGGTGCGCTTGTTGCGCACAATGGGCACGCAGCCCTGGACGTGGTAGGCATTGCCCTGGTAGAGGTTGGTCTCCATCTCGCAGTCGCGCCCGTACTGGGAGGCCTTGATCCCCACCGCGTCGGCAGTGATGCTCACCGGGATCCCGGCGGGTATGGCGGGGGTCACCGGCTCGCCCTCGCCATGGGTGGTAAGCTCGGCGAAGGCGCAGTTGCGATCGATGATGACCGGCGAGGCGGGGGCGGTGAAGCAGGCGGGCAGGTCACTCCAGGACCAGCCCTGTCCGCGCGAGAGGCCGCCGAAGCGGCTCACGTCGAGGATCAGGCGGCCGGTGATGGACTTGACCTTGGCCTTCCGGAGCGCCTCGAACAGCCCGAGGAACTGCTTGGCGGACAGGGAGGGATCGCCTGAGAAGCGCAGCACCAGGTCGCCGTGCACGGTGCCTGAGGCATCCGGGCCGCTGGCGCCCTGCGCCAGGGCGAGGGAGGTCTCCATGGTGTAATCGGGCCCCATGACCAGCAGCGCCGCCACGGCGGTGAGCAATTTCTGGGTCGAGGCGGGGTGGTAGTAGGTGTCGAGGTTCATGCCCTCGACCTTGGCCTGCCCGGGCAGGCGGTAGGCCACCGCCACCTGTGATCCCGGGGTGGGGGTGGGCGAGGCGGGGATGGCCAGGGCCGCGGGGGCGCAGGTGGCCAGGGTGGCACAGAGTGACAGGGTGAGCAGTGCTTTCTTGCCCATGGGAATCTCCTTTTTTAACCTTGGGATTATAACCTTTAAGCGAGGCCATTCCGGGTCCTGAGCCTTGCGCGAGGGCATCCGCCAAGGCATCATATACGCCACGGATGGGGTGCCTCGGCACCCCCTGGATTTTGCCGGCGGCATGGAATGCCACCCTTTGCCTGGAGAGCCCTTCCCATGATTATTGAACCTAAGGTCCGCGGATTCATTTGTGTCACCACCCATCCCAAGGGATGCGAGGCCAATGTCAGGGATCAGGTGGAGTATGCGAAGGCCCACAGGGTAGCGGGCGAGGGACCCAAGCGGGTGCTGGTGGTCGGGGCCTCCACCGGCTATGGCCTCGCCTCGCGCATCAGCGCCGCCTTTGGCGCCGGCGCGGCCACCATCGGCGTGTTCCTGGAGAAGCCCGGCTCGGAGAAGCGCCCTGGCACCGCGGGCTGGTACAACACCGCGGCCTTCACCAAGTTTGCCAAGGAGGCGGGCCTCTACGCGAAGAACGTCAACGGCGACGCCTTCTCCGATGAGTGCCGCGCCAAGGTCATCGACCTCATCAAGAAGGATCTCGGGAAGATTGACCTCCTGGTCTATTCCCTGGCCTCACCGGTGCGCAAGATGCCGGGCACTGGGGAGATGGTGCGCTCCTCGCTCAAGCCGCTCGGCGAGCCGTTTGTCTCCACCGCCATTGACACCGGCCGTGACTGCATCATCGAGTCGCGCCTTGAGCCCGGCACCCCTGAGGAGACCGAGAACACCGTCAAGGTGATGGGCGGCCAGGACTGGGAGCTGTGGGTCAGGGCGCTGCATGACGCCGGGGTGCTGGAGCAGGGCTTCAGGACGGTGGCCTACAGCTATATCGGCACCGCCATCACCTGGCCGATCTACTGGCATGGCACCCTGGGCAAGGCCAAGGAGGATCTGGACCGCGCGGCGGCGGCCAACCGCACCCTGCTGGGGGACGTGGGCGGCGATGCCCGCGTGGCGGTGCTCAAGTCGGTGGTCACCCAGGCCTCCTCGGCGATCCCGGTGATGCCGCTCTACATCTCGCTGTGCTTTAAGGTGATGCGCGAGGTGGGCAACTACGAGTCGGTGATTGAGCACATCGACCGCCTGTTTGTTGACGCGCTCTACGGCGGAAAGGCCGAGATGGACGGCGAGGGCCGCATCAGGATGGACTCCTGGGAGCTCGAGGACCGGGTGCAGGATCGCTGCCGCGAGCTCTGGGCCAA
The DNA here is from genome assembly GCA_024688225.1 of Succinivibrionaceae bacterium. Taxonomy (GTDB): domain Bacteria; phylum Pseudomonadota; class Gammaproteobacteria; order Enterobacterales; family Succinivibrionaceae; genus JAILEI01. The sequence continues at coordinate 5,696 of JAILEI010000154.1, read as the reverse complement.
GGTCACCACCGAGAACCTCAGGGAGATTTCGGACTACGACGACTACAAGCGCCAGTTCCTCGAGCTCTTTGGCTTTGGGCGCCAGGACGTGGACTACACCCAGGACGTGGATCCGGCGGTCACCTTCGAGGTGGAGAACCCCTAGCCGGGGGCTGGCGGCCCGTGGGGCCGCCAGGGACAGTTCAGGCCTCCATCTGCTCGGGGGCGGCCTGCGGGGGCGCCATCATGGCGCCCCCGCCATTTTCCGTGTGGGGCATGCTGCCCGAGAGCAGTTCCACCGTGTCGGCGTCGATGTCGGTGTAGTGCTGGCGCACCTTGTCCGGTGAGACCAGCACCTTGTGCCGCAGCCGCCCCTTGATGAGCAGCCGGGCCTCGGGGGTCACCAGGGGGCCGTAGGAGCTGCACATGCGGTAGTTGCCCGTGTCGCGGAGCACCACATGGTGGTATTCCTGGTGCTGGCGGGTCTGGCCGTCCTTAAGGTGCCAGTTCTCCACGGTCATGAGGTCAAAGGACAGGATCCTGCCCCCGTACTGGGAGGCCTTGGACTTGATGCTCGGCGGCATCACGTAGCCGCACAGGGTCACCTCGTTCACGCTAAGCATTTTTCTTTCTCCTCTTGCGATCTTGGGCCAGGCAACCTGCCAGGCCAGGGCCATCCTAGCCCCGGTCTTCCCCCGCCTGCGCATTAGGGCGGCACTGGTGCCGGGCAAATGCACGGATCCAGGGCATCCTTATGGGGGAAAAGGAAAAAAAAAGATCCCCCAGGACAGGGGATCTTGCAGGGAGCAATCCAGTGGGACTTTGCTAGGCGACGATGCTCAGGCGCATCGGGCCGCGGGCGGTGGTGTTGCCCTTGCCGGTGTAGGTCATGTTCATGGTCATGCGGTCCCTCACGTTCACCAGCACCGAGGACAGGCGGCGGCTGGAGGTGAGGCAGAGGTTGATGAGGATCCCGTTGGACTCGTTCTGCCGCTTGCATTCCTTGAGGGCCTTCCTGATTTCCTCCACCTCCCCGGCGTGGGCGGTCTTGAGCAGCGCGGCCTCGGGGTGCAGCTTGAGGCGCTGGTCATTGGACTGGAGGCGCAGCATCAGCGCTGACTTGTCCTCGGCGAGCTGGGAGATGGCGTCCACCGCGCGCTGCCTGATGGCCTGCTTCTCGTTGCGCAGCAGGCGCAGCAGCTGGTCGAGGATCGAGCGCTGCTCGGCGAGGTAGGTGCCCAGCGGCTTCACCGCCGGCTTCTGCACCGGCTTGAACACTGGCTTCAGCTGGCCCTGGGCCTGGTTCTGCATGTTCATCATCTCCTGGTCCTCCTGCCTAGATGGCGCCCCTGATTTGGTACATGTCATAGACCACGCGGCTGTCCAGCTCCACCTCGGTGACGTAGGTGTCGCCGAGCGGGTACTGGCGGATGACCCGGGCCCCGTGGAGCATGCCCTCGACCGAGGCTGAGGAGTTGTTGCGGCGCTGCACCGTGTCGCCCATGGCGGTGTCGGCCCTGATGTAGGTGCCATAGACCTGCTCGGTGAGCTCGCGGTAGGCCTCCATCTTGGAGGCGCGCATCGCCTGGATCTGGCGCTCTGCCGCGGAGGGGCCGGGCTGGCGGGAAAGGACCGCGTAGCCGGTGGCGCGCAGCACCGGGAACTCCGGGGGCTTGCTCACCCCATTGTCGGAGGAGAGGCGGTAGGAGATCCCCGAGAGCATCCCCGAGCAGCCGCAGGTGGCGCCCAGCGCCACGGCCAGCAGCAGCAGGCGCGCCCCTTTCCTGATGTGTTTCGCGTTCATCCTTGCACCCCCTATAGATCCCGGGCCCGGTCGTACTGGCTGGTGTCCTTGCCGTCGCGCACCAGCAGACGGTTGTTCATGTAGCTGTTGGCCGGGTATACCTTGGTGCTTTCAGGATTCGTGCCACTTTTGGAGGTGCGTTGGTAATTGCCCATCGAGGTGGCGGGGATGCGGTCCGCCTCGGGGTGGTACTCAAAGGTGTTGCGCGGCATCCCGGGCGGCAGGGCGCCGCCCTGGGCGCTGCCGCCGTGGGGGGTGGCATAGCTCAGGTCATTGGACCGGTAGGCGTCCTCGCGGTCCATCCCGCCATAGCGGCCGGCGTCTTTTTGACGCTTTTTCTGGTAGCGGGCGTTGCTCTCGGCGATGCGCTTTCGCTCCTGGGCCTCGAGCGCCAGGCGGCCCTGGTCCACGTAGGAGCGGACCCCGTCGAGGCTGCAGTTCTTCTCGGCGGTGCGGTAGCAGTAGGGCAGCAGGGAGTAGGGGATGAACCCGTTGCCGCTGGCGATCACGGTGTGGTTCTTGAGGTCATCGATGCGCCCGACCAGCACCACGCCGCGCTCGTTGCGGGTGATGGTGCCGTGGAGCACGTGGCTGACCGAGGCCTCCCCGGAGAGCTTTTTCCAGTCGCGCGAGTAGAGGTACTCGCCGTCCTTGGTGACATTGAGCCCCTTGCGCAGCTTCAGCTCGAAGACCGGCACGCCGCGGCGGTTGAGCTCATGGACAAAGTATTCCCCCAGCGCCCGGCCGAGGTGCCCGGCATTCTCGTAGGTGTCGGTGTCGACAAAGGAGGTGACCGCCACGGTGGGGAAGCGGATTTCCTGCGACAGCCCGGTCTCCGGGTTGTAGGTGGGGGTGTCGCGGGAGAGGTTTTGCACCATGGTCTGGTACATGGTGGTGGCCATGTCCGAGGCGACATGGCTGATTTCCATGCCCTGGGAACCGTAGACCGCCTGGCTGCCCACCCCGACTTCCTTGCCGGGCTTGCCGCTGCAGGCAGTCAACATGCTGGCTGCAAAAATTGCCGCCAGCGCCAATGCGAATCTTGATCTCTCCATGGTCATTCCCCTGTGCGCCGGTTAGCTGGCGCCTTGATTTTTAATTAGATTGTGGATGGCGGTCCTCTCCTGCCCTGGGCAGGGACCGCGTGTTTCCACGGTGACCACGGGAAATGATGCAATCGATGTGCCAAGGCCATGGCCCTGGCACGGGGGAGGGACTAGAGTGAGAGGTGGTGGCGCCAGGCGGCGACCGTGTTCTCCATCAGGGTGGCAACGGTCATGGGGCCGACCCCGCCCGGGACCGGGCTGATGAAGGAGGCGCGGCCGAGGGCACCCTCAAAGTCCACGTCGCCGCAGATCTTGCCGTCGGGGAGGCGGTTGATGCCCACGTCGATGACGATGGCGCCCTCCTTAATCCATTCCCCGGGGATGAAGCGGGGCTTGCCGACCGCCACCACCAGCAGCTCGGCCTGGCGCACAAAGCCCTCAAGGCCGCGGGTGAAGCGGTGGGTCACGGTGACGGTGCTGCCGGCGAGCAGCAGCTCAAGGGCCATGGGGCGGCCCACGATGTTGGAGGCGCTCACCACCACCGCGTTGATGCCCTTGAGCTCGCGGCCGGTGGTCCTGAGCATGGTCATCACCCCATGGGGGGTGCAGGCGCAGATGGTCGGGACCCGCTGCACCAGGTGCCCCACGTTGTAGGGGTGGAAGCCATCGACGTCCTTGTCGGGGCGGATGCGCTCAATGATGGCGCTCTCGCTGTGCCCCTCGGGGAGGGGGAACTGGACCAGGATCCCGTCAATGCCCGGATCGGCGTTGCACTGGTCCACCAGATCCTCAATTTGCGCCTGGCTGCAGTCCGCGGGCAGGTTGTGGGCGATGGAGCGGATGCCGGTGTCCTCGCAGGCGCGGTGCTTGTTGCGCACATAGATTTCCGAGGCGGGGTCATTGCCGGCCAGCACCACCGCCAGGGCAGGGCGGCGCGCCCCCTTGGCCACCTCGGCCTCCACCTCGGCGCGCAGCCTCTGCCTGAGGCTGCGGGCGATTTCCTTGCCATCGAGAATAGTAGCGGTCATGGCGCCTCCTGTGCGCGCTTGCGGTTAAGGGTCAGTACCCAAGGCCCGAGGCCAGCATCCTCACGCTCACCACGAGCAGGAAGATGGCGAAGATGCGCTTGAGGGTCACGGGGTTCATCATCTTGCCGATCCTCACCCCATAGGGCGCGGCCAGCACCGAGAAGGGGATGACGAAGGCGGCGGCAAGGAAGTTCACGAGGCCGAAGGTGCCCAGCGGGGCGCCTGCGGGCGTGGAGTTGCCGAGGAACAGGAACAGCGCGCCGGGAATGCAGACGAACAGCGAGATCCCCGAGGAGGTGCCTACGCTGCGGTGGGGCTCGACCGAGCAGGCGTTGAGGGTGGGGACGGTCAGGGTGCCGCCGCCGATGCCCAGCATGACGCTGAAGCAGGAGATGGAAAAGGCGATGCACTGCTGGCCGAAGGTGCCGGGCAGGTGCGGGAAGGCGGGCTTGGCCTTGGCGCGGAACAAGGTGTTGAGGGCGTTGAGGGTCATCACCGAGCCAAAGAGGATGGCCAGCCAGGTGCCGCCATAGATGGAGGAGATGGCGGAGCCGGCGGCCACCCCGGCGAGCATGCCCAGTGACCACTTCTTGATGATGTCGAGATCGACGTTGCCGCGCCGGTACTGCGACATGGCCGCCGCGATGGAGGTGGGGATCATGCAGGCCAGGGAAGTGGCGGTGGCGAGCATCATGCCAAGGCCGGGCTCGACATCGAAAACATGGAGGAAGAAGAAGTAGAGCACCGGGACGAAGATGATGCCGCCCCCGACGCCCAGCAGCCCCGCGAGCAGTCCGGCCAGGATTGACGCCCCCAGCATGAAGGCCAGGATGGAGGCAAGCTCGGCGAACTCAAATCCCATGATCATGCGCGTGCCCTCCTCTCTAAAAAAGCAGTGACATTGTAGTGGCTAAGCCCCGTTTTGCCAATGGCTGGGCGCCCCCTGGGGGGCGGTTCCGGGGTCCCAAAATAAATTTGACGCCCCTAGGCAAAGCCTGTATTATATGCGCCGTTGACATTCGGCATCGGCGATTAGCGCAGGCTGGTAGCGCACTTCGTTCGGGACGAAGGGGTCGTAGGTTCAAATCCTATATCGCCGACCACGGATGCTAGAAGGCGTCCTTAGCTCAGCTGGATAGAGCAACAGCCTTCTAAGCTGTGGGTCGAAGGTTCGACTCCTTCAGGACGCGCCATTCTCGATGTCAAGTTCCTTTCTGTGGTGGCTGTAGCTCAGTTGGTAGAGTCCCGGATTGTGATTCCGGTTGTCGTGGGTTCGAAACCCTCCAGCCACCCCACCCCTTGAAGTCCCCCATATTTTTAATTGCCTTCCTGTCGCAATTGCAGGCCGGGCCAGTATAATGTTGCCCACGGCGCCCCTGGCGCTACCCTGAATGCGGGAATGGCGAAACTGGTATACGCACCAGATTTAGGTTCTGGCGTCCTAGACATGTGGGTTCGAGTCCCATTTCCCGCACCAATATCCCCCTCTTTTAAGACCCCGAAAATTGCGCATCTTGCGAAGTATAGTGGCCTCGGTTTAAACGACACTTTTGGATGGCACTTATAATGTGGTCCCAGGTCCAGGGCAACCGAGGAGGACACCGGGATGCCACGACAGAGAAGGGTGTTCAGCGCCGAGTCCAGGGCCAAGGCAGTGCTGGAGGTACCCAGGGGCGAGCGGCGGCTCGCGGAGATCGTGACTGAGCCCCAGATCCAGCCCAACCTGCTGAGGGCATGGAAGGCAGACTTCCTGGAGAACGCCAGCATGGTCCTTGGCCGCAACCGGGACGAGGACCAGCGGGCCAGGCTCGAGTCTGAGCGGCGAGAGAAGGAAGCGTG
>JAILEI010000138.1 GCA_024688225.1 Succinivibrionaceae bacterium | reverse complement strand
GGCGCCATGGCCGCGGTGCTCGGCCTGTCCCTCCCCGAGATTGAGGAGGCCTGCCGCGCCGCCACCGAGGGCGGCCAGCAGGTGTGGGCCGCCAACCTCAACTGCCCTGGGCAGGTGGTGATCTCCGGCCTTGCGGAGGCGGTGGGGCGCGCCTCGGGGCTGCTCACCGAAAAGGGCGCCAAGCGCGTCATCCCGCTCAAGGTCTCGGTGCCCTCGCACTGCCCGCTGATGCAGCCCGCGGCGGACCGCCTCCGCGAGGCGCTGGCCGCCATTGAGGTGCGCGACGCCGCGATCCCGGTCTACTGCAACGCCTTCGCCGCCCCGGTGACCCACCACGCCGACCTGGTGAGCGCCCTGGCGCGGCAGCTGGTGGGGCCGGTGCGCTGGGAGGAGACGATCCGCAACCTGCGCGCCGAGGGCGCCGTGGCCACCGTGGAGTGCGGCCCGGGCAAGGTGCTGTGCGGCCTGAACCGCAAGATTGACCGCGAGGTCGCCTCCCTCAACGTGGGGGACTGCGCCTCGCTGGACGCCGCCGTGGCGGCGCTTAACGCCGAGTAGGGGGATCCACAAATGCAGCAACTCGACTTTGCCTCGCGCCTGGTGGTGGTCACCGGCGCCTCCCGCGGCATCGGCGCCGCGATTGCCGACACCTTCGCCAGCCTCGGCGCCACCGTGGCGGGCACCGCCACCACCGAGGAGGGCGCGGCGCGCATCAGCGAGCGCCTCGGGGACCAGGGCGCGGGCTTTGCGATGGACAACCTCGACCCGGGCTCCATTGCGGCGGCGCACGCGGCGATCACCGAGCGCTTCGGGGTGCCCTACGCGCTGGTCAACAACGCCGGCATCACCCGCGACGGCCTCTTCATCCGCATGAGCGATGAGGACTTCATGAAGGTCATCACCTGCAACCTCACCGCGGTGGCGCACCTGACCCGCCTGGTGGTGGCGCAGATGATGCGCAAGCGCGAGGGGCGCATCGTGAGCATCACCTCGGTGGTGGGGGAGACCGGCAACCCCGGCCAGTGCAACTACGCCGCCGCCAAGTCCGGCCTCATCGGCCTCACCCGCTCGCTGGCGCAGGAGATCGGCTCGCGCGGCATCACCGTCAACTGCGTGGCGCCGGGCTTCGTGCGCACCGAGATGACCGACGCGCTGCCGCCCGAGAAGGTGGAGGAGTGGCTCAAGGGCATCCCGCTGCGCCGCGCCGCCGAGCCGCAGGACATCGCCAACGCGGTGGCCTTCCTGTGCTCGCCGCTGGCCGCCTACATCACCGGCGCCACCCTCGACGTCAACGGGGGCATGCACTGCGCCTAAAGCGCTACTAATGCCCGGGCATTTTGCTATAATGCCCGAAGATCGCGCCCCGCGCGATCGCCTCGGTGGGAGCGCCTTGCTACACTTGGGGGGCAAAAACATATATAATCGCAACCTGCCGTGCGGGATCTTCCCTCCCGGCATCTAGCAAAGGACAGCCGCAGGGCTGGTTTTAGGGACATAAATGAGCGACAGCAACATCGAAGAGCGCGTCAAGGACGTCGTCAGCAACTACCTGAGCATCGATCGCGAGAAGGTCATCCCGGAGGCCTCCTTCATTGCCGATCTCGGCGCGGATTCCCTCGACTCCGTTGAGCTGGTGATGAACCTCGAGAACGAGTTCCACATCGAGATCCCCGACTCCGAGGCGGAGAAGATCAACACCGTCCAGTCGGCGATCGACTACGTCAAGGCCCACATCGGCGAGGCCGAGGAGTAGGCCAAGCCCCCCAGGGCTTTGGCGGTCGCTGGCCGCCAGTGGATCCTGCCCTGTAGGCACTGCCCCCGCCTCGCGGCCGGGGGTGTGTTGCCACGCCAGCCGCAGCAGGATCACATCATCTCTTCAGGGCCCTTGGGGCCCCTGATTTTTCCAAGGGAGACAAAAGGGTGGAGAAACGCAGGGTTGTAGTCACCGGCATGGGCATGCTGTCCCCGGTGGGCGGCACCGCCGAGGAAAGCTGGCAGAACCTGCTGGCGGGCAAGAGTGGCATCGTTCCGATTGAGCACTTTGACACCGCCCAGTTCTCGGTGAAGATTGCCGGCCTGGTCAAGGGCTTTGACGCCGCGGCCTTCGGCATCGATCCCAAGATGCAGCGCAAGATGGACCCCTTCATCCAGTACGGCATCGCCGCCGGCCTGATGGCCCTCGACGACTCCGGGCTCAAGGTGACCGAGGAGAACGCCCCCCGCATCGGCACGATGATCGGCTCGGGCATCGGCGGCCTCGGGCTGATCGAGCAGAACATCACCGCCCTGGTCAAGAAGGGCCCGCGCTTCATCAGCCCCTTCTTCGTGCCCTCGACCATCATCAACATGGTCTCGGGCCACCTCTCCATCATGCGCGGCCTGCGCGGACCCAACCTCGCCACCGTCACCGCCTGCGCCACCGGCACCCATGCCGTGGGCCTCTCGGCGCGCCTCATTGAGCATGGCGACGCGGACGTGATGCTGGCAGGCGGCGCCGAGAAGGCCTCCACCCAGATGGGGGTGGGCGGCTTCTCCTCGATGAAGGCCCTCTCCCACCGCAACGATGAGCCCGAGAAGGCCTCCCGCCCCTGGGACGTCGACCGCGACGGCTTCGTGCTCGGCGACGGCGCCGGGGTGCTGGTGCTTGAGGAGTACCACCACGCGCTGGACCGCGGCGCCAGGATCTACGCCGAGGTGGTCGGCTTTGGCGCCTCGAGCGACGCCTTCCACATGACCGCCACCCCCGAGGACGGCGCCGGGGCGCGGCTCTCCATGGAGAATGCCCTGCGCGACGCAGGCGTGGCCCCGGAGCAGATCGGGTACATCAACGCCCATGGCACCTCCACCCATGTGGGCGACATCTCCGAGCTGCGCGCGGCCAAGGCGCTCTTTGGCGACGCCCCCAGCCACACGGTGATGAGCTCGACCAAGTCCATGACCGGGCACCTGCTCGGCGCGGCGGGCGCGGTCGAGGCGGTGATCACGGTGCTCGCGCTGCGCGATCAGATCTGCCCGCCCACCATCAACCTCGACAACCCCGATCCCGAGGTCGGCAACTTCAACCTGGTGCCGCACCAGGCGCTCCGCCACGAGATGGAGTACGCGCTCTCCAACAGCTTTGGCTTTGGCGGGACCAACGGCACCATCCTCTTCCGCAAGATCTAGGGCGCGGCCGCGCCCAAAAATGAGGGGATCCCCACGGGGATCCCCTTTTTCATTGCCCGCCCTGGGCGGCGGCTGGCGCTAGGCCATCAGCGCGCCCATGATCTCAGCGGGGTTGAGGGCCTGGGCCTTCCTGCCCTCATCGATGATGTACTCAAGGCTCCGCTCGGCCATGAAGCGCTGGGTGAGCAGCTTGCGGCGCAGGTCCTCGAAGCCCTCGCGGCGGGGGTCGAGGGAGCTGACGAGGTGCAGCTTGCCGGCCTTGAGGTCGTAGCAGGGGCCCATGAGGTTGAGCCCGTTGAGGTAGAGCAGGTCCAAAAGGGCCTTGAGGCAGTCGCACTCAATGGGGTTGTCGAGGAGGGCGAGGCCGCTTAGGTCATGGTAGGTGAGCAGCGTTGAGAAGTCCTGATCCACTGGCAGCAAGCCAAAGTTGCTGTCAAGCGCCTCGGGCTCGATGCCGCAGGACTTAAGGAAGGCAAGGTAGGGGGCGTCGTCCACGGGGGTGAAGGCGGGATGCCCCAGGGGGTCATCGGCCGCGCCGCCATCGCCGGCGGTGATCTCGGCAACCGTGGCCACGAAGCTGTCCATGAGCGCGGGGAAGGACTCGGCGGTGACCGCGTCAGAGTCCACGCTGCAGGAGAGGCCCACGCACAGGCCCTCGGTGAAGGTGATGTGCCCCCTGGTGTACAGCGGGGTGCAGCGCAGCCGTGACATGTACCGCTCGAGGAGCGCCGGCATCCCCTCCTCGCCCGGCTCGCTCCCCAGCGGGCACATCAGGGTGACTTGCATCCCGTCATGCTGGGGCGCGCGCTCCTCAGCGATGGTGCACAGGGCCCGGCGCCCGACGGTGAGGGAGTAGGTCCCGTCGGCCTCGGCCATGCTGTCCATGACCTCCCCGTCGATCCCGAGGTGAGCCGCGTAGGCATTGACAAGTTCTTGCAGCATTGGTTGATCCTCATTCCAGCCGGGGTGGTCCCCTAAAGCGGCGGGGCGGCAGGCCCCGCATCCCCATCTTAGCAGTTACCGCCCCTGAAGATAGCTGTCATTTCCGTGGCGAAACCCGCAAAAATGGCGCAAGAACCCTATGGAAGTGCGATTGGGGTTTGTGCAAGAATGGGATGAAGGGAGGGGAGGGACAGCCCCCAGCCCACCAACGCAGGGAACAGCACCATGACCGAGCAGATTCAAAACAACCGCATCGACGCGGCCACCTACAAGTTTGGGGATGACTTCCAGCTGGACCTCGACCGGCTGCTGGCCAAGAGCGACAAGGACGAGGCCCGGATCTCCATCGACCGGGACGGGACGCTGGGGGTGGTGGTCCCGCCCCGCCGCCGTGACAACTTCCTGGTGGCCTTCTTCAAGGGCCGGATCCTCGGCAACCGGGAGACGCGGGCGGCGTACCGCAAGAATGAGCGCATGCTCGACAACATGGACAAGCTCGCCAAGAACCTGTCCTTCCAGGACAAGCTGGCGGCGGCGCTCATGAAGCGGAACGGCGAGAACGGGGTGCGCGAGAGCAAGGTGGCGGTGTACATGCTCCGGGACCGGCTGGCCACCTACGTGGCGCAGAACGAGGGCCGGATCAACTTTGCGGGGCTGCGCAACGCCCACATCCAGAATGCCAACGATGAGTTCGATCAGCGAAACGCCACCCTCGTTGCCAGCTATTGCAATGATCCGAAGCTGGCCTGCCCGAGCCAGTGTGACGCGGGCAGCGTCGTGGTCGACGGCCAGCCCCAGGGCGTCTTTGACTTTGTCCTGAAGCATGGCGAGCCCGGCCCTACCCTGCTCAAGGACGGCCAGATTGACACGGGGCGGTTCTACCAGAAGATCATCGCCAGGTGCCTCTCCCAGCCTGAGGATTTTGCCGTCATCGGCAGGCAGAAGGAGGCGAACGAGCTCCGGATGCTGCTCCAGGACCGGGATATGTCCCCCAAGGCATACCACGAAGCCATGAGCATGCTGAGCGGTCCCGTCAAGCTGATCATGGACACCGTCAGGACCACCCTCGGGAAGACGGCCCAGGCGGCCCTGGACTCGGGCAAGAGCCCTGCGGACACGGCCAAGATGCTAAGCGGCATGCTGGGCCAGCTCTGCGGCAAGGTCAGCTTCAGCCGCACGGCCGGGGGCACGCTCTCGCAGGTGTTCGACCCGGCGAGCATTGAGAGCAAGATCAGGGAGATGCCGGGGGAGCCGCCCGCACGGCCGGCTGCGCTTGGGGGCCTTGCCGCGTCATTGCAAAAGGCCACCGGCTGCGAGCCAAACGATGCCATCAGGGCCGCGGCCTTCCTGGGGGGCAAGGGCATCCAGGAGGAGAACATAAGCAAAGACAGGATCATCCCGCTGCTGGGCTTCAACGAGATAAGGCAGCGGTCGAAGGCCCATGGCGTGCAGAACCTCATCCGCGAGCTCAGGCAGGCCACCGATCCCCTGAGCGCGGCGCGCCTTGGCAACACCCTGCACGGCATCGGGGCGCTGTTCAAGGGGACAGGGGACGTTAACTACCAGCGGATTGTCGATACGCTGGCCTACCAGGCCCTGCTCGAGGATCATGGCGACAAGGACTTCATCAGGAAAAACATCAGGGCCATCAACGGTGCCATTGATAGCCAGCTCGAGCTGATGGCGGGCAGAGACTACGATCTCCTGGATGGCAAAAATGAACCGACCCGCTGGGAGCTTGGGCTGCTGAAAAGCGTCATGGATAGGATGGAAGAAATCCTCAACCGCCAGTTCCTGGGGGCCCCCGAGCAGGCGGCGATCGAGGACCCCGTGCGCGAGCAAATGGACAAGCTGTTCGGGAACCTTGGCTCCATGGTGCTGGTTAGCACCCAGTTTCCCAAGCGGATTGCCGAGCTGTGCCAAAAGGATTTCCCCGACAGCGCCGATTTTGCCGCCCGTTACATCACCGCCCAGGTCAGGGCCCTGGCCGGCGCCAAGGGGGGCAGTGACAGTGAGATTGAGGGTTACATCCGCACCGTTGCCGAGAACCTCAGGAATTCCCCGCAGCTGCGGCGGCTCAGCCGCGAGGAGTCGTTCATTGGGGAGGGGACGCAACAGGACCTGGCCCAGGCCTTCATCGAGGATGGGCAGCTGGGCATCAAGGGCATCTTCATGCGGCAGAGCCAGGATCGGCAGGTCGGGGAGGGCGCCGATCAGTACACCGTCAAGTCCAAGGTGGGCCAGGATGGCTACCACGAGGGCTTTGACCGCGATGTCAAGGGGCGGGTCATCCGCCGCATCGCCGGCGAGGACATTGTGCCCAATGCCAATGTCGAGGAGATGCAAAGGCAGGCCCGCACCCTCTTTGAGTCGATTGTGCCCGCAAGCCTCCGCCCCTTTGTCTCCACGGCGCTGATGCAGGGGGGCCTGCCCTCGGTGGTGCCGAACCTTTTGGGGGGCATCAGCGAGGGGCAGCAGGTGAAGATGTCACGGGACTCAACGCTTGATCCCCATGAGATGCGCACGGGCGAGCACCAGCAGCTGACCAACTATGGCTTCACCGAGCTCTCCCTCAGCAAGGGCGAGCAAGGCGAAGATCACCTGACCATTGCCGTGTACAACTGCCTGGGCGTGCTCCCCGGCAAGGAAACCGGGGTGGAGCCTTATGCCGACCCCAAGCCGATCTTCGTCAAGAACCTGTGCTCAGTTTTCACCATTCCCGTCAATGGGCCCATCGAGGGTGGGGTGCCGCAAATCAAGGGCCCGCAGGTCACCGAGTCCACGGGGCAGCCCCTGGAGGAATTCAAGGACCGGTTCGCTTAGTGGCGCCAGGGGCGCGGCCGCAGGCGGCGCCCGGGCGGGGGCCGCTGGGGCAAGGGGAGGGGGGATCCCAGCGGGGATCCCCCCTTTTTCATGCGCCCCGGGCACCCTGGCGGGCGGCCGCAGGGCCGCATGCTGATCCAGCATGGGGCAGGGCGCCCCTTAAGTTAGCAATTGCTATCTTTTTTTGTGATCAAGATCGCCAAGTGCCCCATTTGGGTGTATCATGCCCGCAGTTAGCGAGAGCTAACGTTAATAAAAAAATACTTAAGGGATTTTCACATGAACCGTATGTCACTCCTCGCCAGCGCGGTCACCGCCGCCCTGGCCCTCTCCTCGGCCAGCGCCACCGCGGCCACTGTCTACGACCATGACGGCACCACCCTCGACATCTTCGGGCGCGTGCAGGCGGTGGGCTACAGCCGCCACCACGGCTATGTCGAGCACAAGAACACCCTGGTCAGCTCGGGCCGCCTTGGCATTTCCGCGCGCTCCAAGGTCAACGACTCCGTGTCCGTCCTCGCCTTCCAGC
>JAILEI010000135.1 GCA_024688225.1 Succinivibrionaceae bacterium | reverse complement strand
GAGGAGAAGGAGTTGAGGGTGCCCGCCATCGCCGCGCCCGCGAGCGCCGCGGCGCTGAGGGTCTCGGCCTCGGGGTTGAGGGTGGTGGCGGAGATTAGCGACGCCGAGGTGAGGTCGGCGTAGAGCAGCGTGCCGTCATCCGAGGCCTTGACGCTGGCGTTGGCGTAGATGGTGGAGGTGAAGGTGCCAGTGCGCACCACGTCGGTGACGCTGTTCCCCGGCAGGGTGACGCCGGAGGCGCTGTAGAGGAGGGCGTAGTTCTGGCCGGCAAGGCCCTCGTCCTCGGCGGTGAGGGTGAGGGACCTTGAGGAGAGGTCCACCGCCGCGGTGGACTGCAGCACCGCCAGGGGGGCGCCGGTGGCGCTGTCGGTGGCGCTGCCCATGGCGTTCACGCCGCCGATGTTTAGGGTGAGCCCCGAGTAGCCGCGGATGGCCTTCACGGAGACCCTGCCCGAGGCGTGGATGGTGTTTCCTGTGTCGGCCGCGTAGAGGGTGTCGGAGGTGGTGTGCTTGGTGGCGCCGCCGTAGACAGTGGCCGAGGAGAGGTCGAGGGTGCCGTACTGCGCCGCGCCGCCCTCGCTGTAGCCCAGCCAGACGCTGTTGCCCGTGGCGGTGAGGGAGGCGCCCTCAGTGCCCTCGGCAAGGCCGCCGATGATGCAGCCGTCAACGCTCGCCCCCGGGGTAACGTAAACGCTGTTGCCCGTGGCCGCCGCCACCTCATCAGGGTCGGCGTAGCCGCCCACGGCATTGCCGGTGACCTTGCCGCCGGTGAGCGCCACGGTGTTGCCCCGCGCCACGGCGGTGCCCCTGCCCAGCGCGTGGCCGCCGTAGACGCTGCCGTTGACGGTGCCGCCTGAGACGCGCGCGGTGTTGGCGCTCGCCTCCACCTCGCCGGTGCCCTCGGACTCGGCGTTGCCGCCGTGGACGTCGGCGTTGACCGTGCCGCCTGAGACGGTGGCGGAGTTGGCGCTCGCCATGGCGCGGCCCGCGCCCTCGGACTCGGCGCGGCCGCCATAGACGGTGCCTGAGACCTCGCCGCCCGAGACGCTGGCGGAGTTGGCGCTGGCGCTGGCGGCGCCGTCACCCTCGGCCTCGGCGTGGCCGCCGTAGACCTTGCCTGAGACCGTGCCGCCCGAGACGGAGGCGCTGTTGGCGCTCGCGCCCGCGTCGCCCGTGCCGGTGGCCTCGGCAAGGCCGCCCGCGACATTGCCCGTGACCGTGGCGCTGCCTGAGACCAGGGCCACGCTTGAGGTGGCGCTGGCCGCGCCTGAGCCGGCGCTCCCGGCGCTCGCGCCCAGGAGGCTGCCATTAACCGTGGCCGTGCCCGAGGCGCTGGCCACGCCGGTGGCGGAAACCCCCGCGGTGTCACCCGCGGCCGCGGACTTGCTCGCGGCGACGAGGGTGGAGGCGTAGGTGCCCGACTCCACGCTGACGCTGGGCCGGCCGTCCGCGGTGGTGCCCTCACTGGCGGTGCCGTGCTCGGGCTCGGGCTCCGCCGGGAGGGCGACATAGAGCAGCTTGCCGTCGGCGCTGCGGCCCACAATGGCGTTGCTGTAGAGCGTGGAGGTGAAGGTGCCGGAGCGCAGCACGGAGGTGGGGGAGGACGAGGGCGCCACCACCCTGGAGGCGCTGTAGACGAGCGCGTAGTTCTGCCCGGCGAGGCTGTCGTCCTCGGCGGTGAGGGTGAGGGTCTTAGCGGAGAGGTCCACCTCCGCGGTGGACTGCAGCACCGCCACGTCCTTGCCCGTGGCTGAGTCGGTGGCGCTGCCCATGGCGTTCACCTGCCCGATGTTGAGGGTGAGGCTGGTGTAGCCGCCGATGGACTTCACCGAGACGGTGCCCGAGGCGAAAATGGAGTTGCCTTCATCGGCCCCGGAGAATATTGGCAATGATTCGCAATACTCCATGGTCGCCCCGCCGTAGACGGGGACATTGGAGAGGTCCAGGGTGCCGTACTGAGCCACCGCGCCCCCGGCGTAGCCCAGGTACACGCTGTTGCCGGTTACGGTGGCCGTGGTGACGCTGCCTTGCGTTTGGGCGGCGCCGCCGGCGATAACTGTCTTGCCGACAAAGCTGCCCCCCGAGATGAGCACCTGGTTGCCCGTGGCCGAGCGGGAGCCGACCCTAGGGTCTGCTGTGACGGCATATCCCCCGCAGATTTCAACAGTGTCATAACTGTAGAGGCCAAAGGTGCCGCCGGTGATGGTGACCGTGTTGCCGCTGGCGGTGAGCGACTGCGCCCCCCCTACAGCGACAGCATAGCCGCCCGCCAGCTCATGTCTGATGATGCCGCCCGAGACCTCCACGGCATTGCCCTGCGCGGTGGCGGTGCCGCCAGCGGTGGCGGTGCCGTCAGCGGCGGGCGCAGCGCTGCCGCCAAAAACACTGACTGCGTTGCCGCTGATGAGGCTCACGCGGTTGCCGTTGGCGCTGCCTGTGCCCTCGCCCCCGGCGGCACGTTCAATCAAATTGAGGGAACTATCCACCATAATAACCGCCGCCGAGCTGACCACCAGCTCATTATTGCTGGCGGCGCCGCCCTGCGAGAAGCCTCCGTATAACCTCGGTTGTCCGTAGGCGTCAAGGCTCGCGGTCAGGCTGCCGTAGGAAACGGCCTTCAAGGCCTGCGCGTCGCTGACCTTTCCGGCATACCAAGTAAAACCTTCTGATCCCTCTGTGAGCGGCACGTCGCCCTTATCGGTCCAGTTTGTATTTGGTGGTGTGGAGGTCCAGTAGGCCCCGGCCCCGGGGGGGAAGGCCAGCGTGAGGGGCAGGGCCAGCAGGGCGGCCCTGGGCAGGAGGGGCGGCGGCGCGGCGCGCCGGGCGCGGCGCAGGAGCTTGCGGTAGGCCGCGATGAGCATGGCAAGGGCGTGGGAGGAGGGTTTCATGGCATCGGTCCTTTCTTTTTTCTGTCACGGCCCCGCAGGCCAGGTCGCGGGCCGCCTTATGGCCATGCTAGCCGATCCGGCGCCGGGGGACGCAAAAAAAGTCGGGAAGCCCCGTTTTTTGTCGTGGATTGCATGAACGGGCCGGCCGTGCGCCCAGGGGCGTGCAGGGCGCTGCAAAGCAAGGCTGGGGATCGGCTGCAAATCCCCCATAGTTCACCAGCAGGGTGATAACAGAAGGAGTTGGCCACCCTTGCCGCAGCCCAGGGAGGCGTGGTTGCCCTAGGCTGCAGTGATGGGCACCTGCCACCCGCGGCGAGTGAATCCCCAACCCTGATCAAAAGGGGTGGGCACAAAAAAGGCGCCCCGGCCATTTGGCCGGGGCGCACCATACGGGTCCCAGATGCTAGTTCTTGAACTTGTTCACGTAGTTGGACAGCTCGTTGAGCATCTCGGCGGAGTGGGAAACCAGCTCCTCGGCCTCGTTGACCTTCTCCGAGAGCCTGACCGCGCCTTCCTTGATGTCCTGCATGTTGGTGGAAATCTCGGAGGTGGCGGTGGTCTGCTCCTCGGCCGCGGAGGCAATCTGGGTGATCTGGGCGTCCACGGTGCCGACCTGCTCAATGATGGTGTTCAGGATGGTCTCAATGGAGCCGGTCTCGCTGGCGAGGCGGTCCATGTTCTCCACGCTCTGGCCCATCGACTCGTTGGCGGTGTTGGCGTCAGCCTGGATCTTCTCCACCATGCGGGTGATTTCCTGGGTGGAGGTGGAGGTGCGGGACGCGAGGGCGCGGACCTCGTCGGCGACCACGGCGAACCCGCGGCCGGCCTCGCCGGCGCGGGCGGCCTCAATGGCTGCGTTCAGCGCCAGCAGGTTGGTCTGGGCGGCGATGTCGGCAATGGTGTTGACGATGGAGCCGATGCTCTGCGACTGGTCAACCAGCGCCTTGACGCGGACCGCGTCCTCCTTGGACATCTCAACCTGGTTGCGGATGCCCTTGATGGTGCCCTGGACCTTGAACACGCCCTGCTTGGTGCTCTCGTTGGAGCTCTCACCGCTCTGGGCGGCGCTCTGGCAGTTCTTGGCGATGTCGGCGGTGGTGGAGACCATCTCGTCCGAGGCGGCGGCCACGGTGAGGGCCTTGTTCTCGGAGTCGCGGGACTGCTCGTTGATCTCGCTGGTGACGGTGTTGATCCGGTCGAAGTTGGAGACGATGCCGTTCACCGAGTTCTTGATGAGGCTCACCAGGTTGTTGAGCTGGGAGCGCATCTGCTCCACGGCCTTGAGCAGGGTGCCGAACTCGTCGAGGCGGGAGGTGTCAAGCTTGTGGGTGAGGTCGCCGCTGGCGATCGCCTGGGTGGACTCCACCGCGGAGTTGAGGGCGCGGGTGAAGGAGCCGGACATCATCACCGCAATCATGGTGGCGATGATCACCGCGGCAATGGAGAGCACGATGATGATGATGAGCGGGGTGGTGCTCACCAGGTGCTCCACGCTGTCCTTGGCGTGGCTGATCTGGAACTCAATGATTCCGGAGTTGGCGCGCAGGATGTCATCGAAGTAGTTGTCGAGGCGGGTGAACATGATGTCCTTGACCGTCTCGGCGTCGCCGTTCTTTGAGGCGGTGATGAGCTTGTTGACCGCGTCCATGTACTGCACGCTGGTGTCCTTGATGATCTTGGTCAGCTCGGGGCGGCTGGTGCCCTTGAGCGCGTCCGCGGTGGCCTTGAACTCATTGGCGGACTTCATCATCTTGTCGGCCAGCTCCTCGGAGTAGGGCTGCTTGAGGAAGAGCTCGGCGTTGTCCTGCGCGGCGTAGAGGCCCTCGGTGAGGCGGTAGGTGCGCCCGTGGCGGGTGCCCAGCAGCTCGTGCACGTCGGCGGCCACATAGGTGGTGTTGTGGATGATGTTGATCGAGGTGATGGAGATGATGGCGGTGAGCACGATGACGGTGGTGAAACCGATAATCATCTTCGCCCTAACGCCTAGCCCGTTCAGGAAGTTCATGTCTTGGATCCTTCAAGTTGGTTGGTGTGCCAAAACACGCACCGGTAGCCAAACCAGCGCGCCACGCACTGACATGATAAAGACTATCGGGGCAAAAATCTAATATTTTTTTGTTTTAATGCGCAAAAAACCAAAAAATTGAAGGCTGGCCCAATTTTGGGGCATGAAAAAGCCCCGGCAAGTTGCCGGGGCTGGCGGGAATTTGATCCTTATCCCCTAGTAGAGGGGATCCTGGCTGGAGCCGAGCAGGTCGGCCACCTCCATGTGCTCGGCCTCATAGCGAATGTACTCGTTGACGATCTGCTGGGTGCGGCGCCTGAGGGCCTCCATGCTGTCGCGGTCGGGACGGTCGGGACTCTGCTCCGGGAGCGCCTGCTCCTCGTGGGCCTGATCTTCCATAGGGCCTCTCCTGTGTGGTGGGGGTTGCTGTAGTTCTTAAAATAGGTATGTAAATACTATTTGAGATAAAAGGGAAAAACCATCCCATGGTGGCAAAAGTGTGATCTGGATCGGCATCGGGGCGGAAAATGTTCCATGCTACGGTTGCCCGGACTTGTCCTCGCGCATCCTCTGGTCGGCCACGGCCATGATCGCGGCGGCATCATAGCCGTCCTGGCCGTGGGTGGCGCATCCCACCGCGGCGCTGGGCGAGATCTTGACCACCCCGGACATGCGCACTGGATCGGCGAGATCGTGCAGCAGCCGCGCGCGCAGCTGCCCAAGATCCACCCCCTCCCCCTCGCACAGCAGCGCAAAGGTGTCAGAGCCCACCCGGTAGGCGCTGCCTGAGTCACGGCTCGGGATGCAGGACTCTATGCGGTGGGCGGCGGCCCGGAGCACGATGTCGCCGAGGCTGTGCCCGTAGATTTCGTTGATCCGCCCAAAGTCGCGCAGCGAGACCAGCACCAGGCTGAAGGGCTGGTGGTGGTCGCAGAGCGACTTGAGGTCGCGACCGAGGCAGACCAGGTTGAACAGGCCGGTGAGGCTGTCCCGCGAGCTGGTGCGGTCGAGGCGGTGGCGGGCCTCGGAGACCGCGGCGCGCAGGTAGGCGGTGGCCCCGGCCAGCAGGCTGAGCAGGGCGACGATCAGCTGCTCGAGGCGCGGCGCCCACCAGGGCTCCCAGCCCCCGTGCGGCTCAATGGCGAGCAACAGCCCCAGGCCCCCCACCGGGAGCGGCACCAGCACCGGGTCGGAGAGCGGGCCGCCCCGCGTGGCAAGTTTCTCGCCGCCCTCGTAGCCGTCGCGGTCGCGGTAGATGGCATAGTCATAGGCAAAGTCCAGCGCCTGCCCGGCCGCGGAGAGGCACTCGGGGAAGCTGCTGAGCAGGATGGCGCTGCCCAGGGGCGGCCGGCCGGGCGCCCCGCCGAGGCCCAGCTCCACGGTGATTACCCGCTCCCCCGCCCTGGTCAGGAAGGGGCCGTCCACCCGCAGCGCCCGGACCTGTCCCGCGGGCACGGCCGTGGAGCCCG
>JAILEI010000114.1 GCA_024688225.1 Succinivibrionaceae bacterium | reverse complement strand
GTAGACCGCTGAGCAGCCGCGCGGGCCGCAGAGGGGGTTGGTGACGTCCGAGGCCACCAGGATCTGCGCCTCCACAAGGCGCGGGTCCAGGCCGGAGGCGTCGATGCGCGAGAGACGCGAGAGAGCGGCGCCGCCGCGGGGCAGCTCCTCGCCGCTGTCATCGAGCAGGCGCGCCCCGAGCGCCTGCGCCATGCCCGCCCCGCCATCGTTGGTGGCTGAGCCGCCGATGCCGATGATGAGGCGCGACACCCCGAGGTCGAGGGCGGCGCGGATGAGCTGCCCGGTGCCGAAGGTTGAGGCCCTGAGGATGTCGCGCTCCCCCTCCGGGGTGAGCAGCAGCCCGGAGGCCGCGGCCATCTCGAGGACCGCAAAGCGGCCCACGGTGTCCTCGCAGATCCCAAAGGCCGCGTCCACCGGCGCGCCGAGCGGGCCCTCCACCCGCGCATGCAGCAGCTGGCCGCCGCGCATGGCGACAATGGCGTCCACGGTGCCCTCGCCGCCGTCGGCGATGGCGGCGCAAACGCAGGTGGCGCTGGGATCGGCGCGCAGGATGCCGCGCTCCATGGCGGCAGCGGCCTGCGCCGAGGTGAGGCTGCCCTTGAACGAGTCAGGGGCGAGGACAATTCTCATGGGAGGGCTCCTGGGGAGGGGGGCGGGGAAAGGTCCCCGCCCTGGCGCCTAGCAGCGGTGGGGGAAGAAGACCCGCCGCACGGTCTCGGTGGGCCGATCCCCGAGCAGCGATCCCGCCACGCTGCCGAGGAGGCCCATGGACAGCCCCACCACGATGTTGTGGCAGGTGCCCAGCTTGATGCCGAGGATCATGGTCGCGAGGTAGCAGCCGATGCCGAGGAAGATGCACAGCAGGGCCCCCTGGGCGTTCATGCGCGGCCAGAACAGCCCGAGCACGATCGGCCAGAGGAAGGCGGTCTCGAGGCCGCCGAAGGCGAACATGTTGACCCAGACCACGATGTCCTGGGGGAACATGGCAAGCAGGATTGCCGCCGCCCCGAGCAGCGAGGTGGTCACCACCGACCAGCGCAGCGAGTTCGCCAGCGTGGTGGTGGGCCCGGTGGAGAAGGTGAGGGCGAGATCGCGGACGATGGTCGCCGAGGCCGAGAGCAGCAGCGAGGAGACGGTGCTCATGGTGGCGGCGAGCGGCCCGATGATGGTGATGCCGGCCAGGATGGGGTGCATGTGCGCCACCACCAGCGTGGGGATGACCGCGTCGGTGCCGTTGGCGGGCAGCTCGGGCACCACCGCGCGCGAGAGCACGCCGAGCATGGTCATGCCGATCATGAGCGCGCCGCAGACCACGGTCGCCACCACCATCGCGGTGTGCAGGTCAGAGGTGGAGCGGTAGCTCATGCAGCGCACCAGGGACTGGGGCAGGCCGATGGTGCCAAAGCCCACCAGCAGCCAGGCCGAGAGCAGCAGCGGGTAGGGGAGGGCGCCCCCGGCGTTGGGGGTCATCAGCGCCCCTGTGCCCTTGCCCGGATCGGTGGCGGCGAGGCGCTCCACGATGGCGCCAATGCCGCCGCCGTCATTGATGATCACCGCCCCGAGCGCGAACATGCCGACCAGCATCAGCACCGCGCAGATGAGGTCGGTGACCGCCACGGTGCGGAACCCGCCGGTGGTGTAGACCACCGTCACCACCGCGAACAGCAGCAGGCCGGCCTTGTAGTCGTAGCCGGTGATGGCGGCGAAGATCTGGGCGCCGCCGATGAACTGCCCCACGATCATCGCGGTGAAGAAGACCAGCAGCAGCAGCCCGAGGGTGCCCGCCAGCGGCTTGGACTGGTAGCGGGCGTTGATGATGTCGATGATGGTGAGCGAGGAGGTGGAGCGCGAGAGCAGCGCCAGGCGCTTGCCCACCACGCCGAGGATCAGGAAGCCGGTGATGATCTGCGGGGCGGCGAAGACCACCCAGCCAAAGCCCATCTGCCAGGCCACGCCGGGCCCGGAGACAAAGGAGCTGACCGAGCCGTAGGTGGCGACCAGGGTCATGGCGAGCACGATCCCGCGCAGGCCACGGCCGGCGAGGAAGTACTCGGTGGTGGCCTCGCCGCGGCGCCCGAGGTGGCTGTGGGAGATGAGGCCAAAGCCCAGCAGGATCACCAGGAAGAAGATGATCGGCAGCAGGATGAAAATGCTATCGCCCATGGTGATCCCCCTCAAACTGGCGCAGGTCCGCCGGGGCGTCCGGGCTGTCGAGGTCGAAGTCCCTCATGAGGAAGCGGGTCAGGATCGCCACCCCGGCCACGGACAGCAGGTAGCCGCCGAGGCAGGAGACGCTGAACCACAGCGGCAGCCCCCAGAGCAGGTCCTGGGGGCGGTCGCCAAAGAGGGCCACCGCGCCCCAGAAGAAGGCGGCGATGGCAATGGCGAGCGCGAGGGTTAGCACCGCCTCGCGATCGGTGGCGCGGAACTTTTCCGCGTAGGTCATGGGCTTGCCCATATCTTAAGGCTCACTTGCCCTCTAGCAGGGCGCGGGTGAAGGGGATCAGCTCCTCGCGCAGCGTGGGGTTGCGCAGCGCGTACTCGATGAAGGTCTCGGCGTAGCCGACCTTGTTGCCGCAGTCATGGCTGCGCCCCACCAGGGCGTAGGCGTTGACCTGCTCGAGCTGCATCAGCATGGCGATGGTGTCGGTGAGCTGGAACTCGCCGCCCGCCCCCAGCGGGGTGCGGCGGAACAGCGGCCAGATCTCCGCCGGCAGCACGTAGCGGCCCACCACCGCAAAGTCCGAGGGCGCCTCCTCCACGCTGGGCTTCTCCACCAGGCTCTTGATCGCGGTGTCCTCGCCCGGGGCGATGCTGGCCCCGCCGAGGTCCACCACGCCGTAGGAGCTCACGCTCTCATGCGGGACCTTCTCCACCATGATCTGCGGGCTGCCGGTCTCCTCGAAGCGCTTGACCATCGCCGCGAGGTTGTCGGCGCGCAGGTTGGAGGCCGCGTCATCGATGATCACGTCCGGGAGCAGGATGGCGAACGGGCTCTTGCCCACGATCGGCTCGGCGCACATGATGGCGTGCGCGAGGCCCTTCGCCTCGCCCTGGCGCACGTGCATGATGGAGACGTCCTTGGGGATGATGTTCTGCACCTCCTCAAGGAGCTGGCGCTTGACGCGCTTCTCGAGGGTCGCCTCGAGCTCGAAGGAGGTGTCGAAGTGGTTCTCGATGGCGTTCTTCGACGAGTGGGTCACCAGCACGATGTTCTTGATGCCGGCGGCGATGGCCTCGGTCACCACGTACTGGATGAGCGGCTTGTCCACGATGGGCAGCATCTCCTTGGGGATGGCCTTGGTGGAGGGCAGGAGCCTCGTGCCGAGGCCGGCCACGGGGATGATGGCGTACTTGATGTTGCCAAAGTTCATGTCAGGCATGTCAGTGCTCCTTGGTTTGCTGCTTGGCGCCCTCGCGCGCGGCCGCGAAATCCTCGAGCGCGCCGGGGTGGCGGCGGAAGATCACCAGGGTCGAGGCGATGGCGAAGACGAAGTTTAGTATGGCGTTGCCAAAGGCCTTGTAGTCGACCCACAGCCCCTCGGCGGTTTTCTCGTCGATGCCAAAGAGGGTGGGCAGGCAGAAGGCGATGATCACGTTGAGCCCGGCGGCGAGGGTGAAGAAGAGCATCCAGGCGGCGCTCATCTCCAGCCACACGGCGGAGGGCAGGCGCACCTGCTCGCCGAGCATGTACTCGAGCGGGTTGCGGCGCATGAGGAACTGGAAGACGAAGATGAGGCCGGCGAGGATCAGGTTGACCACCGTGACCTTCCACTTGATGATTTCCGGATCCTTGAGCAGCACCGTGGGGATGCCGAAGACCAGCACCGCGGCGGTGAGGAAGATCTGCATCCTCGAGACCTTGCGGGTGAGGGCGAGCTCAACCGCGGCGGCGATCAGGCAGCCGGCCACCACGATGGCGGTGGCGAGCACCAGGTCCGAGGTGACCCTGTAGGAGATGAAGAAGGCGATGACGGGGAGGAACCCGATGACCTTGACTAGTGCTTGCATGTGATTTCCTGAGGCTAAACCCCGACATTATAGGCCAGGGCGGGGCCTTGCCGCGCCTTTCTTGGGCTCGCGGACCGGCTCGAGGCGGCGGTAGGACAGGCCCTCGTTGTCGGCGCTGAGGATTTCATAGCGCTCGCTCAGGAAGCGGATGGTGGAGCCCAGGCCCAGGTCGTAGGTCAGGGCGGCGCCGGTCTGGCTCTTGCAGTCATCGACGGCAAAGCGCAGCACCTGGCCCTCGCGCCCGTGGTAGCGCAGCGAGGGGGCGCAGAGGTTGTCGCGCACCGCCTCGCGGCGCCGCACCTCAAACCCGCCGGGCTCCCCGGCGCAGGAGCTGACCCCCAGGCGCGAGATCACGCACAGCACCGCCGGGTCGCTGTCGCGGATCATGAGCGCCTCGAGGGGGTCGCAGAGCAGGCAGGAGGAGGCCTCGCGCCCCTCGGCGCTGCGGAGGCTGTAGAAGCGCATCCCGCCCTTGCGGAGGATCTCGGGGTAGGAGCCGGCAGGGGTGCCCACCGGGCCGTCGTCGCGGTCGCCCTTGACCACCAGGTAGCTGTTGATGCAGTGGCGGTCGGCGACCACCAGCGCCGCCCCAACCGGGGCGAAGGCCGTCTCGTTGGGGGTGGGGCGGTAGGCCATGGAGCAGCGGGGCTCGGCAAGCGCCAGGGCGGGCAGGCACAGCAGGGCCATGGCGCAGTTGCGCATCACTGCCATTGCCGGCCCTCCCCCTGTCCGTGGATTGAAGATGCCGCCATCATAGCGCAGCGGCGGCGCGGGCGCAAAGCGGGGGGCGAGCGCGCCCCCCGGAGGGGGTCACTGATCCTCGCCCTGGCCCTTGCGGCGCCTGGGGGCGGGCTCCGTGGCCACCTTGTGGTGGCGGGGCTGCTTGCCCGTCACCGTGACCGGGGCGAGCGGGCCGCGCCTTAGGTGCCTGGCCACCGAGGGGAAGATGGTGGCGGCCACGTCGTCGTAGGTGTCGGCGTAGTAGAAGCGCACCCCGTCGCAGACCTCGGGCGGCAGCTCCTCGGTGTCGCCCTCGTTGGCCTTGGGGACGATGAGGTCGAAGATGCCCACCCGCCGCGCGGCGATGGCCTTCTCGCGGATCCCGCCGATCGCCAGCACCTCGCCGGTGAGCGAGAGCTCGCCGGTCATGGCGAAGTTGCCCGCGGGGGCCTCGCCGAGGGCCAGGGAGAGCAGGGAGGAGGCCATGGTCACGCCCGCGGACGGCCCGTCCTTGGGGGTGGCGCCCTCGGGCACGTGCAGGTGGATGCCGGCCTTCTTGAAGAAGCCGTCGCTGCCGCTGTAGCGCTTGAGGTTGCCCTCGATGTGGCTGAGGGCGATGGCCGCCGACTCCTTCATCACGTCGCCGAGGTTGCCGGTGAGGGTGAATCCGCGGCTCTCGCGGTGCACCAGGTTGGACTCCACAGGCAGGGTGGCCCCGCCCACCGAGGTCCAGGCCAGGCCGGTGATCACCCCCACGCCCTTGATGGTCTTCTCGCGCCGGAAGGGGGCGGTGCCGAGCAGGTCCGAGAGGTCGCCCACGCCCACCTTGACCTTGTCCTCGCCCTCGATGAGGCGGACCGCGACCTTGCGCACGATGCGCTTGAGCGCGCGCTCGAGGCTGCGGACGCCGCTCTCGCGGGCGTACTCCTCGATGATCTTGCGCAGCACTGAGTCGGGGATGGACAGCTGCGAGCGCTTCATGCCCGCCTCGCTGATGGCGCGGGGCAGCAGGTGGCGCTTGGCGATGGCGAACTTCTCGGCGGCGATGTAGCCGCTGAGGCGGATCGGGTCCATGCGGTCAAGCAGCGGCTCGGGGATCGAGTCCACGGTGTTGGCGGTGCAGATGAACAGGCAGTTGGAGAGGTCGAGGCGCTCGTCGAGGTAGTGGTCGAGGAAGTTGCTGTTCTGCTCGGGATCGAGGGCCTCGAGCAGGGCGGCCTTGGGATCGCCCTGCAGCGACTGGGTCATCTTGTCGATCTCGTCGAGCATGATCACCGGGTTCATCACCCCGGTCTCGCGCAGCGCCTGCACCATCTTGCCCGGCATGGAGCCGATGTAGGTCTTGCGGTGGCCCTTGATCACCGACTCGTCGTTCACGCCGCCCAGGGACAGGCGGTAGAAGGGGCGGTGCAGGGCGTTGGCGATGGAGCGCCCGATCGAGGTCTTGCCCACGCCGGGCGGGCCGACGAAGAGGATGATGGAGCCCTTGGTGCTGCCCTTGAGCGCGGAGGTGGCGAGGAACTCGATGATGCGGTCCTTGACGTCGAGCAGGCCCTCGTGATCCTTGTCGAGGATGGCCTGGGCCTTGTCGAGGGCGAACTCCTCCTTGGCCATCTTGCCCCAGGGGATGGTGGTCACCACGTCGAGGTAGTTGCGGGTCACGCCGTACTCGGGGGAGCCGGTCTCGAGCACGTTGAGCTTCTGCAGCTCGTTCTTGAAGCGCTTCTTGATCCACTCCGGCGGGCTGAGGCGGCGCATGCGCTTCTCAAACTCCTCGGAGTCGGCGCTCTTGTCGTCCTTGCTCAGCCCCAGCTCCTGCTTGATCTCCTTGAGCTGCTCGCGCAGGAAGAAGTCGTGCTGGCGCTTGGTGAGGCGCTCGGAGACCGAGAGCTTGATCTGGTCCTGCAGCTTGGCGGCCTTGAGCTCCTGGCGGACCAGGTAGAGGGCGAACTTGAGGCGCTCGAGCAGATCCTCGGTGTCGAGCATGCGCTGCAGGTCCTCGAAGTTGCCGGTCGAGACCGAGGCGGCGACGTCGGCGAGGGCCACCGGCTTGTTCTCGTTGAAGCGCTGCATGTACTGGCGCATCTCATCGCTGTAGAGCGGGTTGAGCGGCAGCATCTCGTGGAGGGCGGCGGTGACGGCGATGGAGTGGGCCTTGATCTCGGTGGCCTGCTCGCTGCCCTGCTCGGGCTCGATGGTCTGCGGGTACTCCACCTGGGCGAGGGAGGCGTCCTTGAAGTCCAGCCAGCAGGTGATGCGCACCCGGGCGATGCCCTCGCAGATGAAGTGGACCTGCTCGCCATCGGTCTTGGCGTGGAGCAGCCGCACCAGGCAGCCGGTGCGCGGGTAGTGGGCGGGGGTGAGCTTGCGCCCCTTGGTGTCCTTGGCCGACTCGCCGAGCGAGAAGATGGCGAACTGCTTGTGGGTGGTCTCCTCGGCCACCTTGAGCAGGATCTCCCCCCAGGCCTTGGAGACCTGCACCGGGGTGATCTGCCCGGGCATCACCGGGCGGCCGTAGATGGGGATGACGTGCAGCTCCTCGGGGAACTCGTCCGCGTTGCGCCGGCTCTTGCGGGCATTGTAGTGGAGCATCTGCTGCAGCTCGTTGAGCCGCGAGGAGAGGTCGTCAAACTTTTCCTTGATGCTGGCCTTGGAATCGGGATCCTGATCTTCTTCGCTCATTTGTCACTCGCCTTGGAATCATGCTCAAAGTGAAATGATGCCGGGGCGGCAACTTTTCAAGGGGCAGCTGGAAAAATGGGTCAGCCCAGGAGCAGGGTGCACAGCAGGGCGATGCCATCGTCGAGGGCATCCTCCCCAAAGTCAAAGCCCGGGCTGTGGTGGGGGGCGGCCAGGTCGGCGCCCACGATGAAGTAGCAGCCCTTGCCGCCCTCGGACTGCACCCTGGAGATGAGCAGCGAGGCGTCATCCGAGGCGCTGAAGTCGTGGGACTCCACCACCTTGAGGTTGCAGGAGAGCGCGGCGGTGCGCACCTCGTCCACCAGCTCGGGCGACTGGGTGATGGGCAGGGCGTGGCCCAGGGTGGTGAGGTCAGTCCTGGTGCCATGGCGCGCGTCCGCACTGGCCACCGCGTCGCCGAGGGCGGTGCACAGCCCGGCGAGTCCCTTGGCGTCCTGGGCGCGCGCCTCGCCGAGGCAGCGGGCGAAGCCGGGGATCTGGTTGGGGGTGCCGGGGGCGGAGAGGGCGGCGAAGTTGACGAGGCGGCGCTCGGCGGGACTGGCGAGCGCGAGGCCCTTGGTGATCACCTCGGCGAGGGTGGCAACGGCGTTGCGGCCCTGCTCGGGGTGGCCGGCATGGGCGGCCTGCCCCCGGATGCCCAGGGCGAACTTGACCGTGGCGAGGAAGCCCTGGGGGGCGGGGCAGGCGCTGCCGCGGGGCAGGCCCATGCCGAGGTGGAAGCAGTAGAGGCGGTCAATGCCATCGAGCAGCGAGGATCCGGCGAGGATCGCGCCGCCGCGCACCCCCTCCTCGGCGCCCTGGAACAGGAAGCGCAGCTGCCCGATGCCCCGCTCGCGGAGCAGGTCGCGCGAGGCGATGGCCTGCTCGGCAACCTCCAGGGCGATGGCCAGGTGCCCATCGTGGCCGCAGGCGTGCATGGCGCCGCCCTGGGCGGAGAAGTTCTCGCGCGCCGGGAGGTGGGAACTGTCCTGGCTCTCGGCGATGGGCAGGGCGTCAAGCTCGGCGCGCACCGCCACGCACTCGCCCTCGCCCACGTCCAGGGTGGCGCAGAGGAAGGGCAGGGGGGCGGTGGGCACCACATGGCTGAGGTAGCGCAGGGCGGTCCTGGGGATGATGCCCTCGAAGGGCAGCAGCTCCTCCTCGGTGATGGTGGACAGGCGGTAGCCGAGGGCCTTGAGGCGCGCGGCCACAAAGTCGAGGGTCTGCCACTCGCAGAAGGCGGGCTCGGCGAGGCGGTGCAAGGCGCGGCGGAGGGGCACCGCGGCCCTAGGGGGTGGCAGCATGTCTGGTCGGTCCTATTGTTCCTCGCCGCCTGAGGCGATGCGCCCCATCAGGTTGGTCCAGAAGGCGGAAACCCGCTCGAGGGTGTGGTTGCTGTTGCCGTCGCCGTGCTCGGGATCGGTGGGGCAGAAGGGATCGTCGACCCCCACCACCAGGGTCTTGCGGTCCTCGCTGGCGCGGCGGGTCCAGAAGTAGCGGGTGTCGGTCGGGGAGTCGGACTTCCAGCCGCCGGCCTCCTCGAAGATCTCGTCGTGCAGCATCTCGCAGACGTCCCGGCCGCAGGCGAGCACGATGTCGGCGCGGTAGAGGCGCAGCTGCTTCCAGATGAAGGGCTGGTTGTTGTGGACGAAGTCGTTGATCTCGGTGTCGTAGGAGGCGTAGCCGCGCGGGGTCTTCTTGAGGTGCATGACCACAATCTCCTGCAGGAGGCGGGAGATGTCGGAGAGCCCCGGGTTGGCGCCGATGTTGCCGAGGAAGATCCCGGCGAGGCGCGCGGTGCGCTCCCAGCTGCGCAGCTCGTCGCCCTGGGCGGAGCTCAGGATGGCGCGCAGGTCGTTGCCGCTGTCGGCGGG
Organism: Succinivibrionaceae bacterium; assembly: GCA_024688225.1. Taxonomy (GTDB): domain Bacteria; phylum Pseudomonadota; class Gammaproteobacteria; order Enterobacterales; family Succinivibrionaceae; genus JAILEI01. The sequence goes on along the minus strand of JAILEI010000114.1, from coordinate 1,246 downwards.
GGCCTCGCGCAGCACCACGATGAGGCGCGGCATCTTGTGGATGGAGGCGAAGAGATCCGGGTTGACCGCCCCGTCACGCATGAACCCGCGGTAGCGGCGGCGGGTCTCCCAGTCGTGGAACAGCTGGTTCTCCTCGCGGGTCAGCGGGGCGAGCAGCTCCTCGGGGGTGGTGGTTGAGATGAGGGTGGCGGGCGATGACCTGATTACATTGCCCTGCGCGGCCTGCTCAACCGGCAGGTCATCGGCCTTGGAGAGGGATGCCGTCTCCGGCCCGGCCCCATCCTCGCCCCCCACCTGCTCGAAGGCGGTGGCCTGCGGGGCCGGCTTGCCCTTGGGGCCGTCCCAGCCGGGCTCGGTCTTGCGCTGGTCGCGGCGCACGCTGGCGTGCCCGCCCTCGCCACCGAGGATGTTGTCAATGAAGTCACCAAAGATGTTCTTGATTTTCTTGTTGTCAGAGTCGTTGTTGTGGGCCATCGCTTCTGCCTTAAAAATTCGTTGCTGGCGTGTGCCAATTCTATCTACTTGTGCCTTATCATTCAATCAAAAATGCCAAGGGGCAAGGAGGTGAGAGGGGTGTCACTGGCTGATCGGATCTGGTACGGGCGGGGGGTGCTGCCCTGGCTGGCGGCGGCGCCGCTGCTTCCCCTCTCAGGACTTTTCAGCGCGCTGGCCGCCCGCCGCCGCGCGCGGCTGCAGGGCAGCGCGTCGGCCCCGCCGGTGCCGGTCATCATCGTCGGCGGCATCAGCGTGGGCGGGGCGGGCAAGACCCCGCTCTGCGTCGCGGTGCTCAGGCACCTTGCCGCGCGCGGGCTGCGGCCGGGGCTCATCTCCCGCGGCTACCACGGCCATAGCAAGGGCTATCCCCTCGAGGTCACCCAGTCCACCCTGGCCCGGGAGTGCGGCGATGAGCCGCTGCTCATCAAGCGCGCCCTTTGCGATCGCGCCCTGGTGGCCGTCGACCCGGTCCGCCCCCGCGGCGCCGCCTTCCTGCACCGCCTGGGCGCGCAGGTGATCGTCGCGGATGATGGGCTGCAGCACTATGCGCTCGCGCGCGACCTGGAGATTGCGGTGGTGGATGGGGAGCGGCTGCTCGGCAATGGCCACTGCCTGCCCGCGGGGCCGCTGCGCGAGGGGCCGTCGCGCCTTTTGGAGGTGGACCTGCTGGTCGCCAACGGCGGCTACTACCCAGGCGCCACCCTCATGGAGCTGCGCCCGGGCCGGCCGCGCCCCCTGGGCTCCACAGCGG
>JAILEI010000076.1 GCA_024688225.1 Succinivibrionaceae bacterium | reverse complement strand
GCGGATCGCATCTTCACGCTCAGGGTCACCCCTGACGAGGAGTCCGAGGGGCTGGACCTGGCCTCCCATGGCGAGCGCGGCTACATCATCTAGGGGAGGTTGTCATGAAGAAAGTGGTTGCAATCATCAAGCCCTTCAAGCTTGAGCAGGTCCGGGAGGCGCTGGCGGCGCTGGGCCTTTCGGGAATGACCGTGACCGAGGTCAAGGGCTTTGGCCGGCAGCAGGGGCACTCTGAGCTCTACCGTGGCGCCGAGTACGTGGTGGACTTCATCCCCAAGGCCAAGATTGAGATCGCGGTCAAGGACGAGGATGTGGACAGTTGCGTCAGGGAGATCATGAAGGCGGCCCACACCGGGAAGATCGGGGACGGGAAGATCTTCATCTCCGATCTCGGCCGGGCCTACCGGATCCGCACCGGTGAGGAGGACGACGAGGTCCTCTAGGCCCCAGGGTCCCCCCGCAAGCAGGATGCCTTCCGCAAGGAAGGCATTTTTCGTTTGCCCTCGGTTAGGGTTAATTGGCTGTTTTGCGGTGGTTTATGGGCAAGGGCAGGGGCCCTGCGGCAAGGCGCAGGGCCGGGGTGGGCTAGCGCTTGCGGGCGCGGAAGACGTGGTAGGACTTGCCCTTCTCGAGGACGTCCACCACGGGGAAGGCCGCGCGGAGCGCCCGCTCGTAGTTGAGGAAGGAGTTGCCCACCAGGTAAAGCGAGCCGTCCGGCGAGAGGTGGGCGGGCGCCTCCTCGATCATGCGCTGCGCGGGGGACTCCTCGTGGCGCGTGCCCTCATGGAAGGGCGGGTTCACCGCGATGGTGTCGTAGGTGCCCAGGGCGCTGAGGCCGTCGCTGGCGATGAACTCGCACTGCGCCCCAATCCCGTTGTCCCGGGCGTTGCGCGCCGCGAGCGCCAGGGCGCGGGCGCTGACGTCACTGAAGGTGACCGACTTGGCCCCCAGGCGCGCCAGGCACAGTCCCAGGGCGCCGGAGCCGCAGCCCAGGTCCAGGGCGCGGCCGGTGACCTGCTGCGGCAGCAGGGAGATGAGCAGCGCGGTGCCCTCATCGAGGCGCCCCTCGGAGAAGATGCCGGGCGCCTGTGCCAGGGTCAGGCCATGGGCGGGGATCTCCACCGGGGCGTAGCCGCCCGTGGCGGCCGGGCGCCCGGTGGCCTTGACCGCGAAGAGGGTGCACTTGCGCCTCAGATCGGCCTTGAAGGGCTCGCCCAGCGCCTTGAGCAGGGAGCCGGCGGAGCGGCCGCCGGCGCTGTTCTCCCCGGCGGCGTAGACCATCGGCGAGGCGGACGGGTCGAGCAGGGCGGCGATGGTGGGCAGGGCCTCCTGCGCCAGGCGCTTGTGCTTGGGCAAAAAGAGCAGCACGGTGTCAATGGATCCCGCGGGCACCTCAGTGAGGGCCTCAGTGAGGTCGGCAAAGTGCAGGGTGACGCTGCCGTGGCTGACCCGCTGGCGGGGCTGCGGGCCAAGTTCCTGCCCCAGCGCCGCGGCGAGGCGCCGCGCCACCAGGTAGTTGTCGGCAATGGCGGTGCAGGAGGCCGCCTGGCTCGCCGGGGCGAGCACGCGCTCGTTGGGGATGTCACCGACCACCAGCAGGCGCTTTCCTGAAAAAAGCGCCCCATTGTGGGCGATCAGGGTGGTCAAACCATCTTCGTTGGCCATGTTCGGGTTTTCCTATCTTGTGGCTGATGCCAGGGGCGGGTTGGGGCGCGAGGCGAGGTGGCGCGCGAGCGCCACGTACTTCGCGACTGGCAGCTCCTCGGCGCGCCGGGCGCTGTCCACCCCCAGCTCCTCCATCTCGGCGGCGCTGAGGAGTTTCGACAGCGAGTTGCGCAGTACCTTGCGCCGGGTGCCGAAGGCAACCCGGGTCACCTCCTCGAGGCGCGGGAGCAGCGCGCGATCCCCGGCGCTGAGCTTCCGGGGAATGAGGCGGACCACCGCCGAATTGACCTTGGGCATGGGGCGGAAGGCGGTGGGCGGTACCTCCATCACCGGCAGGATCTGGGCCTGGTGCTGGGCGATGACTGTCAGCCGCCCGTAGTCGCCGCTGCCGGGCGCGGCCACCAGCCGGTCCACCACCTCGCGCTGCAGCATGAAGTGCAGGTCGCGAACCCCGTCGAGGGCCAGCAGGCACAGCAGGAGGGGGGAGGTGATGTTGTAGGGCAGGTTGCCGAAAATCCGCAGTTCCCCGTATCCCTCGAGGGTGCGGTAGTCAAACTTCAGGGCGTCCGCCTCGATGAGGTTGAGGCCCTTGAGGAAGGGGTCGTGGCGCAGGATCTCGGCGAGATCACGGTCGAGCTCGATGGCGGTGAGCCGCCCGGCGCGCTCGAGCACCGGGGAGGTCAGCGCGGCGTGGCCGGGGCCGATTTCCACCAGGTGGTCGGAGGGGCAGGGGTGGATGGCGTCCACGATGCCCTCGATGATCCGCTCATCGATGAGGAAGTTTTGCCCAAAGCGCTTGCGGGCGCGCAGGTTGGGGGGCAGCAGTGCGCTCATGCCGCGTGCCCTCCCTGGCCCTTGGCAAGCTTTAGCGCCAGGCCAAGGGCCGCGCGCAGCGAGCCGGGATCGGCGCGCCCTGTGCCGGCGAGGTCCAGCGCGGTGCCATGATCGACTGAGGTGCGCACGTAGGGCAGCCCCAGGGTGGTGTTGTAGCCCTGGTCAAAGCCCGCGTACTTCAGGGTGGGCAGCCCCTGGTCGTGGTACATGGTGAGGACGGCGTCGCAGCCTGAGAGGCACTTGTCCTGGAAGATGGTGTCCGCGGGCAGCGGGCCCTCCACCCCGATGCCCCGCTCCCGGGCGGCCCTGAGCGCGGGGATGATGGTGTCCAGCTCCTCGCGCCCCAGGTGCCCGTCCTCCCCGGCGTGGGGGTTGAGCCCTGCGCAGATGATGCGCGGGTGGGCAATGCCCCAGCGGGTCCTGAAGTCATGGTCGATGATGGAGAGCACCCCGAGGAGCAGTTCCTCGGTGATGGCGTCCGGCACCTCGCGGAGCGGGAGGTGGGTGGTGGCGAGCGCCACGCGCATTTTTTCGCACCCCAGCAGCATCACCACGCGTTCCACCCCGGCGCGGTCGCGCAGGTACTCAGTGTGCCCGGTGAAGCGCCGCCCCTCGCCATCGATGGCGGCCTTGCTCACCGGTCCGGTCACCAGGGCATCGAAGGTGCCGCCGAGGCAGCCGTCGCTCGCCAGGTCGAGGCAGCGCAGCACATAGTCGCCGTTGCGCCGGTCCAGCACGCCCGGCGTGGAGGGGCAGCAGAGGGGGACGTCGGCCACGGTCAGCTCGCCGCGGCGCTTGGGGGCGCGGGCTTGGGGGTCAAAGGGCAGGAGGCGCGGGTGGCAGCCCAGGGCGGCCAGGCGGGCGGCAATGAGCTCGCGCGAGCCGATGGCCACCACCTCGGCCGGGAACTCCCAGTCGCTGAGGGGGAGCATCAGCTCGGGGCCGATGCCCGCCGGCTCGCCTGGGGTGACGCAGAGGCGCGGCAGGGTGGCGGCGGGGGTCACTTTGCCGCCGCGCCCTGGGTGGCCTCGAGCTCCAGCAGCTGCGGGTCGCGGATGTTGATGTAGGCGCTGGCGCGCAGCCCCTGCTCCCAGGCCCTGGCCTGCTCCTCGAAGTTGCGCTCGTAGAGGATGCTGCGGGCGCGGTCCCGGTAGGCGGCATCGGAGTCCTGGTCCACGCGGGTGTCGTTGAGGCGGATGATGTGCCAGCCGAACGAGGAGCGGAAGGGCTCGGAGATCTCGCCCTTGCCCAGGGAGACCATCACCCTGGCGAAGGTCGGGTCATAGCGGTCGGGCGAGGAGAAGCCGAGGCTGCCGCCCTGCACGGCTGAGCCCGGATCCTCGGAGTTCTGGTGGGCGGCCTCCTCAAAGGTGAGGGCGCCGGCGATGATCTTGTTGCGCAGGTCGGAGAGCTTGGCGCGGGCCGCCTCGTCGTTGAAGACCACGGAGGTCTTGACCAGGATGTGGCTGGCATCGTACTGCGTGACCGGCGGGACCGCGCTGTGGGTGATGTCGATCACCTTGATGAGGTGCATGCCCATCGGGGAGCGCATCGGCCCCACCACCTGGCCGGGCTTGGCCTTGATGATGGCGGGCACGAAGGGCAGCGGGACGCGGGTCTCGGGCACGTAGCCAAGGTCGCCGCCCTGGGAGGCCAGCTCACCCTGGGTGTAGAGGGCGGCCAGCTCGTTGAAGCTGGCGCCCTCGGCGAGGCGCCGCTTAATCTGGGACACCTTGGCGTTGGCCGCGCTGGTCTCGGCGGCGCCGGCGCGGGGCGACAGCGGCACGATGATCTGGGCGAGGTGGTAGCTGGGCTCAACCGATCCCTGCTGCTTGAGGCGCTTGGCGTACTGGATCACCTCATGCTCCGAGACGTTCACCCGGCGGCGGACCTGGGAGCGGCGCACCTCGTTGGCGATCAGCTCCTGGGCGAAGATCTCGCGGGCCTCGGCCTCGGGGCGCCCGGGCGCCACCTGCTGCAGGATGTGCTGGGGGGTGGTGTTGTTGCGCTGGGCCGCGGAGCTTAGGGCCTGGTCGATCTGCAGGTCGGTGGGCGTGATGCCGGACTGCCTGGCCTGCTGCATGACGAGGCTGCGGGCGATGAGGCTCTCCAGGGCGGCCTTGCGGGCGGCAATGCCGCTCGCGGCGCCCTGGGCGCGGATCCTGGCCTCGAGCGCGTCCAGCTCACTGGTGAGGATGATGTCGTTGTTGACCACGGCGGCGGTGGTCTCGAGCACGACCGGCGCCGCCTGCGGCGCAAGGGCGCACAGGCCGCAGCACAGGGCGGCGCAGGCGAGGATCTTTCTTGTCGGCATAGTCTTGCTTTCCATACGTCTCATTTGGCTAACGGTTGAGGCTGGTGGGATCAAAGTAGGGCACCAGGCGTGAGGACTGGCTGAAGCCGTTGGACCCGCGGGGGCTGAGCACCGCGAGGCCCTTGAGCTCAAACTGGAGCCCGAAGCTCCGCTCCCGGATCCGCTTCCAGCCCTTTGACCACTTGATGTTGGTGTAGTTCTCGTAGACCAGGGAGAGCGACCAGCAGCACTCCTCGTACTTGATGGCGGCCTTGATGTCGATGTTCTCCTTCTCCTCGAGGTCGCGGTAGAAGGCACCGGCCACCTTCCAGTTGCCGCCCAGTGGCACCGTGGCGCTCAGGCCCAGCTGCCTGAGGTCCACCACCTTGCTCTCGAGGCTGTAGTTGCCGTCGCGGTGGAAGCGGTAGCTGATCTGCCCATTGAACCCGTTGCGGGCGGTGTAGGTGGCGTAGGCCTCGTAGCGGTCGAGGCGGTTGGTCTCGTTGTTGTAGGACAGGGCGCCGTGCAGGTTGAGCCCCTCGATGGGGCTGAGGTCGAGCGAGGCGGTGATCGGGGAGCGCGGGTTGGTGTTGCTCGAGTCGTTGTAGCGGAGCTTGGTCCTAGTGGTCTGAAAACTGTAGGCCTGGCTGACGGAGGCGCGCAGCTTCTCGCGGTCGTGGGCGTCGAGCAGGCGCGTGGTGAGGCCGAAGGTGATGGTGTTGGTGTCGGCGATGCGGTCGAGGCCGGTGAAGCGCTGGTAGGAGAAGTTGGTGTAGTAGTCCTTGACCCGGTCCGTGGTGTCGTAAAGCGCGATGTGGTCCTGGTTCTTGTAGGGGATGTACTGGTACTGGATCTCCGGCTCGAGGGTCTGGGTGTGGCGGAGGTCGAGCACCTTGCGCTCGAGGGTGGTCTTGCCGCGCAGTTCGAGCAGGTAGAGCGCCCGGGTCACGTGGGGGTCGAGGTGGTCGTAGCCGAGCACGCTCTTGACCGCCCCGCCCTTGAGGTACTTCTCGTCGCCCTGGTCGTAGTAGGTCAGGAAGCCCTTGACGCGGGCGTCGAGGGTGGTGCCGTGGGCGTCGAAGATGTGGTACTTGATGGTGGGCTCGAAGTGGGCGCGCGTGGCGTCAAAGCCGCGCATGTGCGTGGCGTCGTGGTTGCCCTTGAAGTGGGTTATCTCGGTGTCGAAGGTGAAGAGCAGGTGGTTCCACACGTGGTAGGTCGAACCCTTGAACTGGGGCAGCATCGAGAAGGGCCGGTAGTTGTAGACCGTCTCGGGCAGCAGGGACTGGTAGGCGCGGGCCTCCAGCGAGAGGTTGTAGGTCGGGCGGTCGTAGGTGACGAGCAGGGACTGCTTGACGTGGTCATCCTCGACCCTCAGGTCGCCGCTGAAGTCGGAGTTGTAGTCGTAGTCGGTCTTGCGCACCCGGGCGTAGTCGAGCTTGATCTTGAGATCGTTGTCGAGCAGGGAGGTGCTGTGCACCCAGTTGAAGCGCCAGCGCTTCTGGCTGCCCTGGTCATCGTTGATGTCGGCCTTCTTGTCGTGGGGCATGAAGTCGAAGTTGATGGAGCCCGAGGTGCCGGCGAAGGGCATGTAGCGGAACTCGTTGTCGAACTTGAACCCGCGGTGCCCGTAGCTGGCCACCTTGAGCGTGTAGTCGTAGTTGGGCGCCAGGTTGAAGTAGATGGGCTGCACGTACACGAAGCCATCCTCGGAGTTGTAGGCCACCGAGGGGTAGAGCAGTCCGGTCTTGCGCCGGTTGGAGAGCGGGAAGTTCAGGTAGGGGGTGTAGAAGACCGGGACGCTGCCCAGCCACAGGGTGACGTTGCGGGCGTCACCGAAGTCCTCGCCGCGGTCGATGTCGATGTCTGTCGCGGTGAAGTGCCAGCTCTCGTGGTCGGCGGGGCACCCGGAGAAGGTGGCCTTGTCGACATGGGTGCGGTTCTCGTTGCCGTAGCGCACCAGCTTGCCGGTGGTGCCGCGGGCGATGGATCCGTTGAACTGGTAGAGGCCGCCGAGGATGGTGGTCTCGTTGGTCCTAAGGTCGCTCTTGACCGGCTGGTCGGAGGTCAGGGTCACGTCCGGGGCCGAGTAGACCACGTCCCCGCTGGAGATTACATAGCCCTCGTCGCGGTTGTAGCGGGCAATGTCGGAGCTGGTGGCCCGGTCGCCCTGCACCATGATCACGTCGCCCTGGTAGGTGACCTCGCGCTCGAGGTTGCCGCTCATGTCGTCCGCGCTGATGTGGACCGGGGTCTCGTCCTGGTCAAAGTCCTGGGGCGTCCGGTAGGACGGCACCCCGTAGTGGCAGGAGAGATCCTTGGCCTGGATGGGCATGAAGGGGGCGGCCTGCCAGGTGTTGTTGGCCTGGAGGCTGGCAAGGCGCGCGGGGAAGGTGGAGGCGGCCGCGAGGTTGCGGTTGCGCAGGTACTGTCCCGCGCCGCCCTCCTCCATGGTCTTGCTGACATCGGTGGCAAACCTGGTGACCTGCCTAAGGCGCGCCGGGATCTGGCGCCGCTGGGCGCTGGGGGCCCTGGGTCCCTGGGTGGCGTAGCTGGCGGCAGGCGGGGTGCGCCGGGTGTCGGTCGTGGTCCCCTGGCGTGGGGCGGCGGGGGCGCTGCCCATCGCCAGGGCGGCCCGATCCTCGGGCACGGTGACCTGCCCGTAGGCGGTGCCAGGGCCCATGGCACTGCCCTCGCCCACGCCGGTCAGGTTGAGGGTGCCGAGGGCGGTGCGGGCAAAGCCATGCCTTGGGATCGGCAGGGCGGTGGCCCTCACGTCATCCCCCCGGCCATCATCCTGCCCAGGGGTGGGGGTGGCGCGGGTGCCCAGTTGTACCTGGGACTGGTCCGTGCCCTGGCTGGTGCCTGGCATGCTGCTGCCAGTGGTGTTGCTGCCTGTGGTGTTGCTGCCAGTGGCCTGTGATTTGGTCTTGGCCTGGGACTGCTGGCTGCGGCGCTCCTCACGCTGGCGCAGCACCTCGGTGGTGGCGGCGCGGGCGGCGTCAATGGTCTCCAGCACGCGCTGCGAGGCCACCGGGCTGGGCGGCTCGGCAAGGCTGGACGACGGGGCGTAGAGGGCAATAGCCACCGCGCAGGAGAGGACGGTGGTCCGGCACTGCGTTCTATCCATGGTTAACTCCTGGCCCGGCGCTGGGATCCGGGCCGGCGGCCCACTGCTCCTCGTCAACCTCCGCGGCGTCGGCGCGGATGTAGCGCCGCTCGTCGGCCCAGGCCGCGAGATCCATCAGGCGGCAATGGCGCGAGCAGAAGGGGCGGAAGGGGTTGCCGGGGCCGGCATCGACTTCCTTGCCGCACTGGGGGCAGCGGGCGGGGGCGCCCTGGGGGGCGATCCTCCTCAGGCGCTCGCCCAGGCCCTCGAGCGCTTCCTCGGGAAGGAGATCCTTGAGCATGTCCGGGGCAATCCGCTACTGCAGTGAGCTGCGCAGGTAGGCAAGCTCAAACTCAATGTCGCCCACGGTGGCCCCCTTCTCGTAGGGCATGAAGCGGACGTTGATGTTGGACTGGAACCCCGACACCACCGGGTAGCCGCGGACGGTGGAGGGGTACTTGATTTCGATGATGTCGCAGGGATCCGTGGTCTCCTGGATGAACCCGCCCTGCGCGACCCGGCGCTGGTAGTTCGCGCACAGGCGCCACAGGTAGAGGATGGTGACAATGGGGGTGCGCAGGGCGTTGAGCTCCTGCAGCCAGCGGCCCGCGCAGGCCTGGCGCTCGGAGGCCTTGAGGGTCATCCAGAACACGAACAGCGGGGTGTCGAAGCAATTGATCCCGCAGGGGGTCATGATGCGCGGCTTGATGGTCTCGATCAGGGGGTCGGTCTGCAGCACGGTGTGCTGGCGGGTGAAACTGCCCACTGCGGCCCGGGACTCGCTGATGCGCTCGCGCAGCTCGCCAAGCAGCCCGGGATCGCTCTCCGGATCCTGCTGCCAGGTCCTGAGCATGGCATCGATCTTCTCGAGATCCTTCTGGATGTCAATCTTGAGCGCGCCCGCCCCGTCCACCAGGTCGATGTAGTCGATGACCGCCCGGATCAGCGCCATGGTCTGGGGAAGATCCTTGATTTCCCGGTTGTCCTCGGCGCGCTTGAAGGTGTCCTCAAACTTGAGGTAGGTCCTCGCCTTGGGGTTCATGGGGAAATCAAAGACTAACATTGCACCTTTTCCAAATGCCCGGCATGGGCCGCGGGCAGGGGGATCACGCCCCCGCCGCTGAGGGGGGCAGCCCCTTGGCTAACTGCAGATAAAGATGGTGCAATTCTAGCACGCTGGCGCGAGTTTCTTCTATGCCCATGGTGTCGGTGACCAAAAGATCATCGGCCCTTGCCACCCGCTCCTGCCGGGGCAGCTGGCGGGCAATGATCCGCCTGGCGAGGCCCTCGTCGCAGCCATCGCGCGCCATGATGCGCCCCACCTGGCTTTCCTCGGCCGCGTCCAGCACCAGGATGCGGTCGCACAGGGCCTCGCAGCCGGTCTCAAAGAGCAGCGGGATCACCGCCACGGCGTAGGGTGGGGGGGCGGCGCCGAGGCGGCGCTCCATTTCCTGCCGGATCAGGGGGTGGGACAGGCGGTTGAGCGTGTCCAGCACCTGTGGGTCCGAGAAGGCCAGCCCCCGCAGCCGCGGGCGGTCGATCTCCCCGTCCGGGCGCAGGATGGAGGGCCCGAGCTCCCGGGCCATGGCGGCGTGGAGCGCCGCCCCCTTGCGCTGCAGGTCGCGCGCCACCTGGTCGGCGTCGATGACGGCCACCCCCTGGGCGGCCAGCACCGCCGCAGCGACGCTCTTGCCGCAGGCGATGCCGCCGGTGATTCCCACCGTATAGGGTTTTGCCATGGGTCTGCCTCCTCCATGGGCACCATCATACTATGCTAGAATTGCCCAGTGGCCGGTGTTTTTGGCCGGCCGGATTGTTTTCCCAAGGGTAGGTGCGGCGTGAAAAATCCCAGTTCGTCTTTCCTGTTCCCGTTGCTGGTCCTGGCGCTTGCCGGGTGCTCCAGCGGCGGTTCCTCAGCCCCCATGAGCAGCCAGCAGGAGGTTCCTGACTGGGGCGCTCAGGAGGCGGCCCCATCCTCGGGCGCGCTTTACCTCAGGGGCGAGATGAATGACTACGCCGTGAGCAGCCAGTACCTGCTGCGCCACATCGACGGGGCGGAGGGGCTGTGCGCCGACTCCCCGCTGCGCGCGGACTGGACCCCCTACCGCTTCAAGTTCGCCGACGCCGCCTGGAGCCGGGGCAGCAACTACGGCTATGCCGATCCGCCCGGGGTGATCCGCCAGGGCTCGGCGGACGTGCGCCTCAATGGCAACTCCCGCTTTGAGGAGCTGACCCTGCATGTGGACAAGGACGGCATCTACCGCTTTTGCCTCATTGAGCGGGGCGGCTCATCCTACGCGCGCGTGACCAGGCTGGGCAAATGATCGAGGCCGGCCCCCGCGGCACCCTCTTTGACGACTACCTGCGGCTGGACTGCCAGCTCGCGCCCCTTTCGGTCCATGCCTACGAGACCGACATCGGCGAGTTTTGCGGGTTCCTGGGGGAGCGGGGCGGCGACGGGATCCATTTCAGCGGCGATGACATCCGCGCCTACCTCGCGGCCTGCGGGGGCAAGCAGCTGCGCACCATGGCCCGCTTCATGTGCTCGCTGCGGCGCTACTGCGCCTTCCTGCTGGCCGAGGGGCTGAGGGAGGACGATCCGAGCGCCGGCATTGAGAACCCCCACCCCCGCATGGCGCTGCCCCATGACCTCAGCGAGGCCGCGGTGGACGCCATCCTCAACTGCCCTGACATCACCACCCACGTGGGCCTTAGGGACAAGGCGATGCTCGAGACCGTCTACGCGGCCGGGCTGCGGGTCAGCGAGCTGTGCGGGCTCAGGTTCTCCAACCTGCACCTCGACAGCGGATGCGTGCGCCTCAAGGGCAAGGGCGGCAAGGAGCGGATGGTGCCGCTGGGGGAGAATGCCACCTACTGGATCAACACCTACGTGGGCACCCTGAGGCGCCTGAGGGATCCTGACCAGTCCTGCCAGAACGTGTTTCTCTCGGGCAAGGGCCTCGGGGCCCTGACCCGGATCGCCTTCTGGTACCGGGTCAAGGCCTATGCCAAGGCGGTGGGCCTGAGCCCGCTGCCCTCCCCGCACACCTTCCGCCACGCCTTTGCCACCCACCTGCTCAACCATGACGCCGACCTGCGCACCGTGCAGCTGCTCCTGGGGCACTCGAGCCTGACCACCACCCAGATTTACACCCATGTCGCCTCCGAGCGCATGCACCAGGTTTATGAGGGCGCGCACCCGCACGCATGACCAAGATGGACATTGCCTACAAGCTGCTGAAAACCGATGAGCATGGCCTTGAGTACCGCCGCATTCGCGCCATGGACCGGATGTGCCTGGTGATCCAGGGGGACCGGCGCGCCCAGCGGCGCATCAGCCAGGGCTTCAAGAGCGCGCGCCTGTTCTACCCGGACGCCCGCGACCATGTGCTCGAGCCCATATCCTGCGAGGAGCGGGACGGGGTGGTGAGCGCGGCCTACGGCAGCGGCGACATCATCCTCATGGAGGAGTTCCTCAGGGGCGCCGATGCCCTGTGGCAGTATGTGATGGGCAAGCGCGCGGGGCGGGCCCTGCTCCAGGCCCACACCCACGCGGTTGACGAGCGCCTCACCAAGCGCGCCGCCCTCAGGCAGAAGCGGAGCATTGACCGCATTGCGGAGTACCTGTCCTCGCTGCCCCACGTGGAGCACGATGAGGCGGCGGTGAGCGCCATCAGCCGCCGCCAGGACCACCTGCGGCTGTACAAGGCGGTGATGCGCTACGGGGCCTTCAGGATTGACAACCTGGCGGTTAGCGCTGAAGATCGGGTGGTGAAGCTGCTGCCCTCCCCTGCCTATGGCATGGGGGACCTGTCGGAGGACTTTGTGCTGCTGGAGTGCGAGGACGCGGGGCGCTACCCGCTCTTCTGCGCGGGGGTGATCGACGCCTACTTCTCGCAGAATGTCCCCCCGCAGTTCTGGCTGCAGTATGCCATGCAGTGCGCGCTGTACTCAGTGTGGCGCTGCGGCAGGAGGATTAGGAAATGCCCGGCGGCACGCGGGGCAATGCAGGCGCAGAGCGATCGCATCTGCGCCGACTTCAGGAGTTTCAGCCGTCCTGTCCCGGCCTGGTATGGCGGGGACGGACTGCTGGAAGTTAGGGACCAGGCGCTGCGTCGTGGGCTCTAGTCAAGTTTGGCCGGTCAGGTCCGGCCGCCACAGGGGAACATCATGAACCATAACCTTAAACTTAAAAGCTTACTGGGCGCCGCAGTGGTCGCTCTCCTGCTCCAGGGGTGCGCCACTGGTGACAACCAGGCCAAATCTGACAGCAAGGGCAAGCCGATTCCTTACTACAGCGTGAAGGACGCCCCGAGCGCGATGGAGTACATGCCCGCCCCGCCCAGCAAGGACAGCAAGAACATCAATGAGGCCGCGGACTACCGCGCCGACCTTGCCTGGCACAAGTGGGGCAAGCAGATGCGCAAGGACAAGGCGCTTGCTGACGCTGCCATAGTGCATGGCGGGGTCAGCCCCGAGGACATTGCCGGGGTCTTCAGCAAGCCGTTCGGCATTGAGATCAACGAGCAGAACACCCCCAACACCTTCCGCCTGGTGAAGAGGACCATTGCCACGGTCCGCCCGCTGCTGCAGCAGGTCAAGGATGGCTACAAGCGCCTGCGCCCCTACGTGGCGCTCAAGGAGAAGACCCTGATGCCCGCCTTCGAGGCGGATCAGGCCACTGAGGGCTCCTACCCCTCCGGCCACACCATCCGTGGCTGGGCGGTGGCCCTGGTCCTGAGCGCGGTCAACCCTGAGGCAGGCGAGGAGCTGCTCAAGATGGGCTTTGCGTATGGCGACAGCCGCGTGATTTCCGGCTACCACTGGCACAGCGACACCGAGGCCTCCAAGTACATCGCCAGCGTGGGCGTGGCGATGCTGGCCACCAGCGATGAGTACATCGCCGACCTCAAGGCGGCCCGCGCCGAGGTTGCCAAGATCCTGGCCGACCGCGCCAAGGCCGGCAAGTAGCGCCGGGGATCAACTGGCAAAATGAAGGGGGGCGCGCCGCAAGGCGCGCCCCCCTCACTTTTTTCCTTCGGGTCAGTCCCCGGGCAGGGCACCCAGGATCCTGAGGTAGCAGGCAAGCGCCGCCTCATCAAAGAGGGCGAAGGTGACCTGCCGCGGCGGGGCGCCCTCGCTGCGGGCGAACTCGGCCACGGCATGGATCGCCACGCTCGCGGCCTGCTCCATGGGATAGCCGTAAACCCCGGCCGAGATGGCGGGGAAGGCGATTGAGCCCAGGCCATGCCCATGGGCCAGCAGCAGCGAGTTGCGGTAGCAGGAGGCGAGCAGCTCAGGCTCGCCACGGTTGCCACCGCGCCAGATGGGCCCCACGGTGTGGATGACCTGGCGGCAGGGCAGGCGGTAGGCACCAGTGATGCGGGCCTCCCCGGTGGGGCAGCCGCCCAGCCCGCGGCACTCCTCGAGCAGCCCTGGGCCGGCGGCGCGGTGGATGGCCCCATCGACGCCGCCGCCCCCGAGCAGGCTCTGGTTGGCGGCGTTCACGATGGCGTCCACGTCACCGAGGGTGGTGATGTCGGCCCTGATGGCCCTAAGCTCGGTGGCGCCGATCCTCATTTTTCGCCCGCCTGCTGCGACTGCTCCACCGCCTCCTTGGCGGCCAGCATGCGCTCGAGGTAGTGGATGCTCATCCCGCCCTTGATCTCGTTGGGATCAAGCAGCAGGTCGCGGTGGAGCGGGATGTTGGACTTGATGCCCTCCAGCACCATCTCGTCGAGGGCCTGCAGCATGCGCTGCCGCGCCAGCTCGCGGGTGTCGTCGTGGGCGAGCAGCTTGCCCACCAGCGAGTCGTAGTGCGGCGGCACGGTGTAGCCCTGGTAGATGTGGCTGTCCCAGCGCACCCCGGGGCCGCCGGGGACGTGGAGGCGGTTGATGGTGCCCGGGGAGGGCATGAAGGTCCGGGGATCCTCGGCGTTGATGCGGCACTCGAAGGCATGGCCGGTGATCTTGATGTCGGACTGCTTGATGGAGAGGCGGCGGCCGGCGCAGACATTGAGGGTCTCGCGCACGATG
The DNA here is from genome assembly GCA_024688225.1 of Succinivibrionaceae bacterium. Classification (GTDB taxonomy): domain Bacteria; phylum Pseudomonadota; class Gammaproteobacteria; order Enterobacterales; family Succinivibrionaceae; genus JAILEI01. The sequence continues at coordinate 1,228 of JAILEI010000076.1, read as the reverse complement.
TCCACGCCGGTGATCATCTCGGTGACCGGGTGCTCGACCTGGATGCGGGTGTTCATCTCAATGAAGTAGAAGCGCCCGTTCTCGAACAGGAACTCGAAGGTGCCGGCGCCGCGGTAGCCAATGTCCACGCAGGCCTTGGCGCAGGCGCTGCCGATGGTCTTGCGCTGCTCATCGGAGATGAAGGGGGCGGGCGCCTCCTCGAGGACCTTCTGGTTGCGGCGCTGCATGGAGCAGTCGCGCTCGCCGAGGTACACCGCATGCCCCTGGCCGTCGGAGAGCACCTGGAACTCGATGTGGCGGGGGTTCTCGAGGAACTTCTCCATGTAGACCGCGGGGTTGTTGAAGAACATGTCGGCCTCGCGCTTGGTGAGCGCGATCGCCTCCCCGAGCTCCTTGTCGCTGCGCACCACCCGCATGCCGCGGCCGCCGCCGCCGCCCGCGGCCTTGACGATAATCGGGTAGCCGATGCGCGCGGCCAGCGCCTGGTTCTCCTCAATGCTGTCGCCCAGGGTGCCGGGCGAGCCGGGCACGCAGGGCACCCCGGCGCGCTCCATGGCGTGCTTGGCCGAGACCTTGTCGCCCATGAGGCGGATGGTGTCGGCCTGGGGGCCGATGAACACGAAGCCGGAGTTCTCCACCATCTCGGCAAAGTCGGCGTTCTCGGAGAGGAAGCCGTAGCCAGGGTGGATGCCGCTGGCGCCCGTGGCCTCGGCGGCGGCGATGATGGCTGGCACGTTGAGGTAGGAGTCCTTGGCGGCGGCGGGGCCGATGCACATGGTCTCGTCGGCCAGCTTGACATGCATCAGGTCGCGGTCCGCCGTGGAATGGATGGCCACCGTCTTGATCCCCAGCTGGTGGCAGGCGCGCTGGATGCGCAGGGCAATCTCGCCGCGGTTGGCGATAAGGACTTTATCAAGCTTCATCGTGGCGGCCGCCTACTCGAACTCAAACAGGGGCTGGTCGAACTCCACGGTCGAGCCGTTCTCGACCAGGATGCGCTTGATGACGCCGTTCCGGTCGGACTGGATCTGGTTCATCATCTTCATGGCCTCAACGATGCAGAGGGTGTCGCCCTCCTTGACCTCGCGGCCCTCCTCGACGAACGGGTCGGCGCTGGGGCTGGCGGAGCGGTAGAAGGTGCCCACCATCGGCGAGCGCATCACCTTGGCGGCGTTGGGCTCGGCGGCGGTGTCCGCCGCGGCGGGAGCCGCGGCCGCGGGCTGCGGGG
>JAILEI010000065.1 GCA_024688225.1 Succinivibrionaceae bacterium | reverse complement strand
CGCGCGGGGGGGTGGCCAGGACCGTGTCCGCCCTCGGGGAGCTGCTCTAGCGCCGGGCCGGCGCGCCCACGGCAGGCGCGTCCATGCGACGCTCGCGCAGGAACCCCACGTAGGATGCGGCCCACTCCGCCAGGGCGGGCGCCGGCAGGGGGCGCTCAGGGGAGGAGAGGGCGCCATAGCAGGCAAAGAGCCCCACATACTCGGCCTTGCAGTACTCAAGGGAGTGGATTAGGGGCAGCAGGAAGTCCTCCAGGGGGTGCTGGTGGGCGCCTGAGGCGCTGTAGTCCGCGGCGCTGCCCCCGCAGGTCACCGCCAGGGCCACCTTGTGCCCCTCGAGGTGGTGGGCCCGCCCATAGGCCCAGCCCTGCTCAAGTACCGTGTCCATCCAGGACTTCATGAGCGGCGGGGTGCTGAACCAGTACAGCGGGAACTCGAGGACCAGGGTGCCGTTGTTGTCAATGAGCGAGTGCTCGGCCACCCGGTCAATGCTGCCGCGGGGGTAGCAGCTTTGCAGGTTGTGCACCAGGAACTCATCGGGATACTTGCGCAGCTCCTCAACGAGGCGGCGGTTGACCGCCGAGAGGTCAAAGCTGGGGTGATCAACAAAAACCACAGTCTTCATGGGATCCGATCCTTAGCTTGCCGGCACTTGGGAAAATACTGCGGGATTATGTCAGAGACGCCTTGGCCCATCAAGCCCCGGCACCGCCTTGGTGCGCCCTTGCACCATCAATGAGCAGTTCCAGGCCCTCAAGGTCGAGGTGCAGCCCGGGCCGGAGCCGCCGCTCCTTGAGGAAGGAGCGCCTGAGGCGGGAGAGCATGGCCTCCACCTGTGCCGCGCCCAGGGACCGCTCGCGGCGGCACTTGTCAAAGTCGATGAGAAAGGCCTCATCGCCACGCAGCAGGACATTGCGCAGGTTGAGGTCGGTGTGCACCACCCCGCAGGCAAAAAAACGCCCCAGGGTGCGCCCCAGGAGTTCCCACTCCCCGCGGGCAAGGGGCCGCTCGGCGAGCAGGTGGGCAAGGTCGCGCGCGCCCACCAGGCGCCCCACCACCAGATCCTGGCGCAGGAAGGGTCCGCTGGCCTCCTCCCGCGCGAGGTAGGGCTCAGGGACTGGCAACCCCAGCCCCCGCAGATCAAGCAGCAGCGAAAACTCGGCAAAGGCCCGCCGCGACCCCGCTCCCCAGCGCCAGTACCGATCGCCCATCAGCCGGCCCCACAGCCCCCCGCGGCGGCAATGGCGCAGCGCCAGGTCATGGCCATGGATCCGGCACAGCACCGTGGTGCCGCGGCCACCGGCCAGGGTGTGGGCGGGATCAAGGCGCATGGCGCGCGCGGGATCGAGGAAGTCCAGGTAATGCTCGTAGGGGGCATCCTGCCTGAGGCGACCCGAGACGAGCAGCCGCACCCCCGGGCGCGGCTCAATGATCCGGGGTTCCATCAGGGCAGGGGTTCCTGGCGCTCCTCGGGCTTGACGAACTGTGACATCTGCCTAAGGGCGCCCATGATGGTCTCCCCGCGCTCCCGGTTGGGGCTGTCGCGGTAGGAGAGATCCTTGAACTGCAGCATGCCCATCTCATCGATGAGCACGATGCGATCCCGCTCCACCACGGCGTTCTCGAGGTAGGAGCCGGAGAGGAAGAAGGGCAGCGGCCGCAGGTCAAAGAGGTTCTGCCCCACCGTATAGTCCTCGCGGGGGTTGCTCACCCCAAAGACATCCTCCATCAGGGTGGTGGAGACATCGTAGGAGACTGAGCGCTCCCGCACCTCCCCGCTGCCGCGCCCGGGCCAGTGCACCACCAGGGGGATCTTGATCTCGGCCGGGGTAAAGTTGCTGTTGTGCCCCCAGTAGTTGAGGCCGTTGTCGTTGAACTCCTCGCCATGGTCGGAGGTGACCAGGACCACGGTGCGGTCGGCGATGCCCTTCTCCTCGAGCAGGTCAATGATCTTCCCGATGTTCTGGTCGGCGTAGCGGCAGGCATTCTTGTAGAGGTTCAGGAAAGGCACGGGATCGGCGTCCGGGCCCAGCTCCATGTGGTTGGCCTCGGAGTAGGCGGGGGTGAAGTGCTGGGGGAAGCCCTCCGGCACCGCCCAGCCATGGACATTGTCGAGGAAAATGAAGGAGAGGAAGGGATCGGGCGAGGCGTCAATGAAGCTCGCGAAGTCATCAATGCAGCTCTGGTCCCGCTCGAAGACCGTCTCCCCAGGGGACTCGACGCGCAGGTTGCGCTCGCCGGCGAACACCGTCTGGTGGAACTCCGGTCGGTAGAGCGGGGCCGAGGCAAAGGCCCCGAGGCGGTAGCCATTGTCGCGCACCGCCTGCACCAGCGCCGCCGGGCGCGAGCCATAGAGCGCCACCTGCCAGTAAGAGGCGGGAATGCCGTAGAACAGGGAGAAGATCCCCGCCCGCGTGGAGTTGCCGCCCGAGTAGTGGTCGAGGAACCGGTAACTAGAGCCTGCATAGCCAAAGAGGCGGGGCATCACCTCCTGGTCCAGCATGTCGCTGCGCAGCGCGTCCACCGCCAGGATGAGCACGTTGAGGCGCTGCCCCGCCCCGTTGTAGGCGAGGGGGTGGCGGGGGTAGTTGAACTGCCCGCCGGAGGTGACCTCCACGCTGCGGTTGCTCAGGCGATCCTTGGAGACCAGCCCCTGGTCGATGAGGAAGGACATCACGGTCAGGGGGCGGTACAGGGGCAGGCGGCTCTGGTACTGGGTAATCGCCGTGATGTTGAACACCGCGCAGGAGGCATGGGTGGCATTGCCCGCCACCAGGCACAGCAGCAGCAGCAGGAAGGGCTTGCCCACCCGGGCGCGCGCATTGAGGAACAGCGCCGCCGCCACCGCTGCCGTGGAGGCCAGCGCCACCAGCGCTGCCTCAATGAGGATGGAGTGGATGGTCTCGGGGGTGAAGGAGATGATCTGCCCATCGCCGTTGATGAGCAGGTCCAGCATCGCAAAGTTCAGGTGGAAGCGCCAGATGGAGTAGACCTTGGCGTCCGTGGCCAGGGCGATGAAGGCCAGGGTGGTGAGCAGGGACAGGTAGATGAAGCCGGCAAGTCCCACCCCGCCGCGGCGCACCCACATGATGATGCCCAGCGCCGCCATCGCACCGCCGTAGACCAGGGCATGCCAGCCCGCCGCGGTGATGTACATGTAGGCAGTGGCGTAGGCAGGCTCGCCCGGAACCGCATAGAAGGAGGCAAAATAAAGCGCAATCGGCAGCGTGGTCACTGACAGCCACACTGGCATGCGCAAGTTACTCTTCATGTTCCCCGCCCCCGGCACATTGGTCGCAGCAAGTCTAGCATGATAGCATAGCGCTTGGGTTTTGGCGTTCCGAGGAGACCGTAGGATGGCACAATCAGGGGCCGAGGTGGTGGCATTGCGGCTCTCCGCCCTGGGCGACTGCATCAACGCCTTTGGGGTGCTGTGCGCCCTTAGGGATGAGGGGGTGAGGATCAGCTGGCTGCTTGACGGGCGCTTTGCCCCCCTGTTCCGGGATGAGGGGGGCAGGCCGCTGGTGCCCCTGGTGGAGGCCGACTTCTCCCGGGGGTTCGCGCGGGCCTGGCTGGGGGTGCGCCAGGCCTTCAGGGGCAGGAAGGTGGCCGTGCTCCTCAACATGCAAACCTCGCTCCGGGCCTCACTGCTCTCCCTGGCCCTCCCCTGCCCCCGGCGCATCGGCTATGACGCCCCCCGCTCCCGGGAGGGGCAGCGCCTCTTTGTCAACGAGACCATCGCCGCCCCCGCCTCGCCCCATGTGCTCTCAGGGTACCTGGCCTTCGCCGCGGCGCTGGGGTTCCCCGGCCTCACCCCCCGCTGGGACTTTGCCCTGGACCCGGGGCGCCGGAGCGAGGCCCGCTCCCGCCTGGGGGCGCCTGGGCAGGGGATCATGGCCATCGCCCCATGCTCGGCCAAGGCGCAGAAAAACTGGACCGTGGAGGGCTATGCCGCCGTGGCGCGGCATGCCCTCGGCCGGGGAATGGGGGTGGCGCTGCTGGGTGGGAGGGCCCCGGCCGAGCTCGAGCTCTGCCAGGGGATCAACGATGCCCTAGGCGGCGCGGCGCTAAACCTCTGCGGCAAGACCTCGCTGCGCGAGCTCGCCTACGTGGTCAGCTGCGTGGACCTGCTGCTCGCGCCCGACAGCGCCACCATGCACCTGGCCTCGGCGCTGGGCCGCCCGGTGGTGGGGCTGTTCGCCGTCCACGATCCCAACCGCGTGGGGGCCTACAATTACCGCCACCTTGAGGTGAGCGCCTATGAGCGCTGCGCCAGCGCGGAGCTCGGTGACCGCCCCCGGCCCTGGCGCTACCGGGTGCGCGATCCCCACGCCATGGGCCGCATCGGCATCCCCGAGGCCATCGCCATGGTGGACCGGGCCCTTTGCGGCAACACAGGAGCAAGCCATGACTAAGGCGGTTTTTCCCGGCACCTTCGATCCCCCCACCCTGGGGCACCTCGATCTCATCGCGCGCGGCGCCACGCTGTTTTCCGAGGTGGTGGTGGCGGTGGCAAAAAGCGCCGCCAAGGATCCCCTGTTCTCCCTCGAGGAGCGCTGCGACCTAATGCGCCGCTGCTGCCAGGGGCTGCCCCAGGTCTCGGTGCGCCCCTACTCCGGGATGACGGTCGACCTGCTGCGCGGCCTGGGGGCTCACGCCCTGCTGCGCGGGGCCCGCTCAGCAATCGACTTTGACTATGAGCTGCACCTCTCTGGCATGTACCGCGCGCTCCTGCCTGCGCTGGAGGTGGTGATCCTGCCCACCCGCCCCGGCCTCTCGTTCATCACCTCCACCCTGGTGCGCGACACCCTGCGCCACCAGGGCGACGTCTCGCCCTTCGTGCCCCAGGAAATCCTCGCGGATCTCAGGGCGCGCGGGGCGGGCCCGGCCTAGCGCTGGCAGGCGGGACAGAAGAAGGTGCTCCTCCCGCCCAGGGTGACCGACTCAATGGCCCGCCCGCAGTTGGGGCAGGCCCGGCCGCGCCGCCCATAGACCCGCAGCTGCTCCACATAGTGCCCAATGTCCCCCAGGGCATCGCTGAAGCTGTCGAAGGTGGTGCCGTTGTTCCGGATGGCCTCGGCGAGGATCCGCTTGATGGCGGCGCACAGGCGCCCGCACTCGATGGGGGTGAGCGAGCTGGCGGGGCGGCGCGGGTCGAGCCGTGCGGCAAAGAGCGACTCGGAGGCGTAGATGTTGCCAACCCCAACCACCACCTTGCTGTCCATGATGGCCTGCTTGATGGGCAGGTGCCGCCGCCGAAGCGCCGCGTGCAGGGTGCGGGGGGTGAACCCCTCCCCCAGGGGCTCAGGGCCCAGGGCGGCGAAGGCGGGGTAGGCCCCCAGCTCCCCAAGGTCCCGGAAATAGCGCACCAGGCCAAAGCGGCGGGTGTCGTTGAGCCGCAGGCTGTGGCGATCCTTTAGCTGCAGCTCAAAGTGGTCGTGCCGCTCCCGCTCCTCCCCGCGCCCGGGCATGCGCATGTGCCCGCTCATCCCCAGGTGCATGAGCAGGATCCCCTGGCTGGTCTCCACCACAATGAACTTGGCGCGGCGCGACACCCTAAGCACCCTGGCCCCCACCAGGGCCATGACCCCGGGGCCAATGGGCTCGCGCAGATCCTTGCCGCTGCTCCACACCCCCTCAATGGTGGCACCCATGAGCAGGGGTGAAATCTCCTGCATGGTCACCTCAACCTCAGGCAATTCAGGCATGCTCGCCCCTCCGCAAAAAGAAGGCCCCACGTCCTTTCTGGGCATGGGGCCGTGTCATGATCCTGGGAAGGGCTACTTAATCTTGCCTTCCTTGTAGAGCACGTGCTTGCGCACCACCGGATCGTACTTCATCATCTCGAGCTTGCCCGGGAGATTGCGACGGTTCTTGGTGGTGGTGTAGAAATGGCCGGTACCCGCCGACGAATTGAGGCGGATCTTCTCAACCGCGCCCTTCTTTGACTTAGCCATGGCTTAATCCTCTAGACCTTCTGACCCTCGGCGCGCATGTCGGCAAGCACGGCGTCAATGCCCTTCTTGTCGATGATGCGGATGCCCTTGGCGCTCACTCTGAGCCGCACAAAGCGGCCCTCGCTCTCCACCCAGAAGCGGTGGTAGTGCAGATTGGGGAGAAAACGGCGCTTGGCCGCATTCCTGGCGTGCGAACGGTGATTGCCCACCATCGGACGCTTATGGGTTACTTGGCAAACTCTGGACATGCTAATCCACACTCCAAATCATCATGGGCAGCCGCATGCCCGCCACTAATTCCGTGTTGGCCCCCAGGGGGCACCCTGGCCTTGGGGGAGGCGGCGCGGCGCCGGCCAGCCCCAAGATCTTGTCCATGGTGCGGCAAGGCGCAATCCCGCCCGACCGTCCAACGGTAGCGCAGGATTATAGCCCAATAGCAAAGCGCCGATCAAGACTTTCTGCAGTGCAATTGGCAAGGCGCGCCCGCGCCCTTGAAGATCAGCGCCCAAGGCTCCATGTATTAGGGGCATGGCCCGGGGGGCTTCACCCCGCACGGGCCCTTTGGTTTCCTGGAGGGAAAGCATGGAACAGACTCTTAAGAATCGCTGTGTCGTGCTGGGCGTCACCGGCGGCATCGCCGCCTACAAGGCCTGCACGATCGCGCGCCTGCTCATCGGCCGTGGCGCGGCGGTGCAGGTGATCATGACCGAGGCCGCCGCGCGCCTCGTGGGCCCGGCCACCTTCGAGGCCCTGACCGGCCGCCCGGTGTGCCGCGGGGTGTTTGACAACCCAGGCGAGATCTCCCACATCAACCTCGCCAAGCGCGCCGACGTCCTGGCGATCGCCCCCGCGACCGCCAACACCCTCGCCAAGATCTCCTGCGGCCTTGCCGACAACCTGCTCACCGCCACGGCGCTCGCCGCCACCTGCCCGGTGGTGCTGGCCCCGGCGATGAACGCCAACATGTACCGCAATGCCGCCACGCAGCAAAACCTGCAGATCCTGCGCTCGCGCGGGCTGCACCTGGTCGGGCCCGCCAGCGGCGCCCTGGCCTGCGGGGACAGCGGGGAGGGCCGCATGAGCGAGCCCGAGGAAATCGTCGACTTCATCGACGCCCTGCTCAACCGCCGCAACCTTGCGCGCCTGGGCTTTGACGAGAACACCATGCTGCCCGCGCCCGAGAGCCCGCTCGAAATCGCCCAGACCCACCTCCTGCCCAAGGCCGACGGGGTGGGCAGGCGGGTGCTCATCACCGCGGGGCCGACAGTGGAGGCCATCGACCCGGTGCGCTACCTCTCCAACCGCAGCTCCGGCAAGATGGGATTTGCCCTCGCCGAGGCGGCGCGCCGCCACGGCGCCGAGGTCACCCTCATCGCGGGCCCGGTCGATCTCCCCACCCCGCAGGGGGTGCGGCGCATCGACGTGCGCAGCGCCCAGGAGATGCTGCAGGCCGTGGAGGAGCGGGTCCGCGAGAGCGATCTCTTCATCGGCTGCGCGGCAGTCGCCGACTACCGGGTCGCCCGGGAGAGCGACACCAAGCTCACCAAGGAGGAGCTCGGGGACGAGATCTCGGTGCGCCTGGTCAAGAACCCCGACATCGTCGCCACCGTGGGATCCCTCAGCCAGGGCCGCCCCTACACCGTCGGCTTTGCCGCCGAGACCGGCAACGGGGAGGAGCGCGCGCGGCGCAAGCTCGAGCAAAAGCGCCTCGACCTCATCGTGCTCAATGACGTCTCGGATCCCAAGATTGGGTTTGGGAGCGATGACAACGCGGTCACGGTCTACGACCACCAGGGCCGGGTCGCCGCGTTCGGGGTGACCCCCAAGCGCGTGCTTGCCGACCTGCTCATGGGACTCTTCTTCGAGGGCGCCGCCAAGCGCCAGGGCAAGTAGCCTTGGGCAGCGTGCAGGCCAAGGTGCTCGACCCGCGCCTGGGGCGGGACTTCCCGCTCCCGGGCTACGCCACGGCTGGCTCCGCGGGGCTTGACCTTAGGGCCATGCTGCCCCAGGACACCCTGCTCGCGGCCGGGGAGACCCTGCTGGTGCCCACCGGCATTGCCCTCTACCTTGGGGAGCCCACGCGCTGCGGGTTGATCGTCCCCCGCTCGGGGCTGGGGACCAAGTCAGGGATTGTGCTCGCCAACCTCACCGGGGTCATCGACTCCGACTACCAGGGTCCCATCATGGTGCCCCTGTGGAACCGCGGCCAGGGGGATTTCCTCATCAGGGTGGGGATGCGCATCGCGCAGCTGCTGGTGATGCCCGTGGAGCGGGTGGCGCTTGAGGTGTGCACAAAATTCCCGCCCAGCGCGCGGGGCGAGGGCGGGTTTGGGTCCACGGGGGACTAGCGGGCGGCGAGGGTGGCCTCCCACTGCCCGAGCTCGGCGCGGGACTGGGCCGGCGCGGCGCCGCCCTTGACATCGCGCTTGGCGATCGCCGCCCCCACCTCCAGGCAGGGGTAGACGTCCTCGCCGATGTCCGGGCACACGCCCCGCATCTGCCCAAGCGACAGATCCTCGAGTCCCTTGCCCTCCCCGATCGCAAGCAGCACCAGGCGCCCCACCATGCCGTGGGCCTCGCGGAAGGGAATGCCCTTGCCCACCAGGTAGTCGGCCAGTTCCGTGGCGTTGGCGCAGCCGCCCTTGGCGGCGTCCAGCGCCACCTCACCGCGCAGGCCCAGATCCTCAACCACCAGGGCCGCGAGATCCAGGCAGTCATGCCAGGTGTCCAGGGCGTCGAACAGCCGCTCCTTGTCCTCCTGCAGATCCTTGTCATAGGACATGGGCAGGGCCTTCATGGTCATCAGCATGCCTGAAAGCGCCCCCGCCACGCGCCCGCACTTGCCGCGGATGAGCTCGCAGGCGTCGGGGTTCTTCTTCTGCGGCATCAGCGACGATCCCGAGGTGACCTTGTCGGACATCTCCACAAACCCGGCCTCGCCGCTGTTGTAGATGATGAGATCCTCAGCAAGGCGCGAGAGGTGGACCATGGAGATGGAGGCGCAGGAGAGCAGCTCCATCACGTGATCGCGGTCCGAGACCGCGTCCAGGCTGTTGCGCGTGGCCGTGGCAAACCCGAGGTCATGGGCCAGCGCCTCGCGGTCAATGGGGTAGGCGGTGCCCGCGAGGGCCGCCGATCCCAGCGGGCAGGAGTCCATCAGCGCCAGGGCGTTGCCCAGGCGCTGGTAGTCCCGCTCCAGCATGTTCACGTAGGAGAGCAGGTAATGGGTAAAGGTGATGGGCTGGGCGCGCTGGAGGTGCGTGTAGCCCGGGAACACCTGGCCCTCGTGGCGCCGCGCGGCGGCCACCAGGCCCCTTTGCAGCGCGGTGAGCGATCCCCGAATCCTATCGGTGGCGTGGCGGCACCAGAGCTTGAGGTCGAGCGCCACCTGATCGTTGCGGCTGCGCCCGGTGTGCAGCTTTTTGCCCAAATCCCCCACCTTCTCGATGAGGCGCCGCTCCACGTAGGAGTGGATGTCCTCATCCCCGGCGCGGGCAATGGCGTCCGGGTCGGACCTGGCCTCGTCCATGAGCTCCCCGATTGCCGCGGTGAGCCGTGAGAGCTCCCCCTCGCTGATCACCCCGGCCTTGCAGATGGCCCTGGCCCAGGCCGCCGAGCCCTCCAGATCCTCCTGCGCCATGCGGTAGTCAAAGCGCAGGGAGTCATTGAATGCCTTGAACCTTGCGTCGGGATCCTGCGTGAACCTGCCACCCCAAAGAGCCATTTTCCTATCTCCTTAAAAAAGCAAAAGATCCTGCCCCCAGGCGCGAGGGCAGGATCCCATCAGCACTGCACGCTACTTGGCGCCGCGCTTTTGCGCGTTGATGGCGCGGATGCGCGCGGGCAGCGAGTAGAGGCGAATGAAGCCGGTGCCATCGTTCTGGTCATAGACCTGATCCTCGCCAAAGGTGACGAAGTCAAAGTTGAACAGGCTGTTGGGCGACTCCTTCTGGATGACGTCGACGTTGCCCTTGTAGAGGCGGACCACCACGCGGCCGTTGACCTCATGCGCCAGCTCGTCGGCGGCGGCCTGCATGATCTCGCGCAGCCTGGTGAACCAGCGCCCGTCATAGACCAGCTGGGCAAACTCAATGGCCATGTGGTCGCGGTACTGGCGGGTGGTCTTGTCGAGCACCAGCTGCTCAATGCCGCGCAGCGCCTTGTGGATGATGGTGCCGCCCGGGGTCTCGTAGCTGCCGCGGGACTTCATGCCCACGAGGCGGTTCTCGACGATGTCAATGCGGCCCACGCCGTTGCGCGCGCCGATCTCGTTGAGGGTGTCGAGCACGGCGAAGGGGCTGAGCTCCTTGCCATTGACCGCGGTGACGATGCCGTCCTTGATGGTCAGCTCCACGTTCTCGGGCTGGTCAGGGGCCTCCTGCGGGGACTTGGTCCACACATAGCAGTTCTCGGAGGCGGCGCTCCAGGTGTTCTCGAGCTCGCCGCCCTCGGTGGAGATGTGCAGGGCGTTGGCGTCGCGGCTGTAGATCTTCTTGAGGGTCGCCTTGCAGGGGATGTGGCGCTCGGCGAGGTAGGCCAGGAGCTGCTCGCGGGACTCGAGGTCCCAGATGCGCCAGGGGACGATCACGTCAAGCTGCGGGGCGAGGGCGGCCACCGCGCTCTCAAAGCGCACCTGGTCGTTGCCCTTGCCGGTCGCGCCATGGGAGACGGCGTCCGCGCCCTCCGCGAGCGCCACCTCAACCATCGCCTTGGCAATCAGCGGGCGGGCAATGGCGGTGCCCAGCAGGTAGGACTCCTCATAGAGGGCGCCCGTCTTGAAGGTCTCGAACACATAGTCGCGGACAAACTCCTCGCGCAGGTCCTTGATCACGCACTTGGAGGCACCGGAGTCCTTGGCCTTCTGCTCGATGCCCTCGAGGTCGTCGCGCTCCTGGCCGATGTCGGCCACAAAGCAGACCACCTCGCAGCCATAGTTCTCCTTGAGCCAGGGCACGATGGTGGAGGTGTCGAGGCCGCCGGAATAGGCGAGCACCACCTTGCGGTACTGTTTCTTCTCATGCTTGATCATCTTGCAAACTCCGTCCTTTTTCTTGAGTGTTCAAAAGCCTAAAAAAGTCGCCGCCGCCCTAGGCATTGCGGTTGATGTAGCGGTCGAGCACCGCCATGTGGATGTGCAGGCGGTTCTCGGCCTCGTCAAAGACCACCGACTTCTCGCCATCCATCACCTCATCGGTGATTTCGTAGCCGCGGTGGGCCGGGAGGCAGTGCAGCACGATGCGCGCCCCCGAGCGGTCGAGCAGGTCCTGGTCGATGCGGTAGGGGCCGTAGCGGCCGATCACGCTGTCCAGCGGGGTGTTGTCGCCCATCGAGACCCAGGTGTCGGTGTAGATGGCGTCAAAGCCGCCGATGTTCTGCGGATCGTCGCGCACCTCAAGGCACGCGCCCGTGGCCTTGGCCACCTCCAGGGCGTCATTGTAGGCCTGCACGTCCGGGCCGCTGCCGCGCGGGCAGAAGCAGGTGACGCTGACCCCCAGCTTGGCGCCGGCGATGAGCAGCGAGTTGGTGACATTGTTGCCGTCACCGAGGTAGGCAAGCCGCAGCCCCCTCAGCTCGCCGAGATGCTCGCGCACGGTCAGGAAGTCGGCCATGGCCTGCGCGGGGTGGTAGAGATCGGAGAGGGCGTTGATCACCGGCACGGTGCCGTGCCTGGCCAGCTCCTCGAGGGTGCGCTGGGCGAAGACCCGGGCCACCAGGCAGTCGGTCCAGCGGGTGAGGTTGCGCGCGTAGTCGGCGATGGTTTCCCGCTTGCCCAGCTCCCCGTCCTTGAGGTCGAGGTAGACCCCGTGGCCGCCGAGGCGGAAGAAGGCAAGCTCAAAGGTGGTGCGGGTGCGCAGGGAGGGCTTCTCGAACATGATGACGCCGCTGCGCCCCTTGAGGCGCTCGGAGAAGGCGGCGGGATTGGCCTTCATGGCCGCCGCGTCGGACAGGATCTCCTGGTAGTCGTCGCAGGAGGGCTCGAGGCCGGTCAGTAATTGATTCATATCTAAACAACCTGAAAGTCTGGCGCCCGCCCAGGGGGCGGATCACGGATTGAGCGCCTATATTACCAAAGAACGCCGCCTTCCGATCAGGGGCCCTCCCCACCCCGCACCATTGTGGTGCGCGAGGGCTCACAGCAGCCCAAGGCTGCCCATGGCCAGGGTAAGGGCGGCGATGGCCCGCGACTCCTCGAGCGGGGAGTCCGGGGTGAAGATGAGATCGCGCAGCTCCTCGGCCGTGACCGCGATGTCCCGGATGGGCTCGGGCTCGTCGCCTGGGCGGCGGTGGGGATAGAGATCGGTGCACAGGAAGGGGTACATGGTGAGGGTCATCATCCCGGGGGCGACGCTCATGCGGGACTTCAGGGGCACCAGGCGCCGCGCCCCGAGGCCCAGCTCCTCGGCAAGCTCGCGGGCCGCCGCCTGCGCCGGGGTCTCGCCCGCGTCAATCTTGCCCTTGGCAAGGCCCAGGGCATAGCCCTCCACCCCGACCGCGTACTCGGAGACCAGGTGGAAGCGCTCGCCGTCAAAGGGCACCAGCATCACCGCCCCGCGGCCCCCCATGATGCGCTCATAAGTGGCCTCCACCCCATTGCTGAACTTAAGGTCCACCTGCTCGACGCGCAAAAAGCGCGAACCGCGGAAGGCGCGCCGGGAAAGCACCCGGGGTGGGTCCTGGCGCAGCGGGGTGAGATCCATTTCCTGATCCTCCTTATGCAGGCCCATTGGCCTGCGGGCAATGGGGTATAATCGCAGATTCTAGTTTCTTTTGGGGAGTCCTCGCAATGGCGGAAGACGATGGCAAGGTGCGCCTTGACAAGTGGATGTGGGCGGCGCGCTTCTACCGCACCCGCACCATCGCCCGCGAGATGATCGAGGGCGGCAAGGTCGACTACAACGGCGCCCGCGGCAAGCCCGCGCGCGCCGTGGAGGTGGGGGCCAGGATCCGCTTCCTCCAGGGCGACAGCCGCCGCGAGGTCGAGGTGCTGGCGCTCAGCTCGTCGCGCGGCAGCGCCACGGTGGCCGCGGCGCTCTACCGCGAGACCGAGGAGAGCGTGGCGCGGCGCGAGCGCGAGCAGGAGCTGCGCCGCAACGCCGCCTTCGCCGTCCCCCACCCCGACTCCCGCCCCTCCAAGAAGGAGCGCCGCGAGCTGCGGGGCCTGAAAATGCGCAACCTGGAAGGATAGTCAGAAATATGGGTGCCATGGCCGAGGGGGCGATGCGCTTCCTCGTAGAGGATCATGAGGTCAACGGCCAGCTGGTGGCCCTCGGGGGCTGCCTGCGGCCGCTCCTGGGGCACGGCCGTCCCGGGCCGCTGCAGCGGCAGCTGCTGGAGCAGGCGGTGGCGGCGGTGATGCTGGGCGCCTCGCTCAAGGATCACTCCGAGCTGATGCTGCAGCTGCAGGGCGGCAAGTCCGCGCCGCTCTCCTATTCCGTGCTGAACGTGCGCGAGGATCTCTCCTTCTATGGCTCCGCCGCGCTGCGCGAGGGCGCCACCCTGGGCAGCGATGAGGGCTTTGCCACGCTGTGCGGGGCGGACGGCCTGCTGGCGGTCACCATCTTCCCCCGCGACACCGCGCAGCGCCCCTGGCAGGGGATCACCCCGACCGGGCAGCCGGACTTCGCCGCCTGCCTCGAGGGCCATTTCCAGCAGTCCGCCCAGCTCATGACCCGGGTGCTGCTGTTTTGCGATCCCGCCCTGCCGGTGGCGGGGGGGATCATGCTGCAGGCCCTGCCAGGCGCGGGGGACGGCGCCGCGGAGTCGCTGGGGCACCTGTCCACCCTGGCGGCCACCCTGACCACCGCCGAGCTCGCCGCCCTGCCCCCCACCGAAATCCTCTCGCGGCTCTACGCCCACGAGCGGGTGCGGATCTTCCCCCTCCAGGGGGCCTCATTTCGCTGCGGTTGCTCCCGCGACCGCTGCCTTGGCACCCTCAGGATGCTGCCGAGGCAGGACCTTGCCGCGCTGCGCGCCAGGGGCAAGGCCGAGATTAACTGTGAGCACTGCGGGCGGCGCTATGTCATCGGCGCCGCGGAACTGGACAAACTTCTTAGCGAGAAATCACAATGACCGAAGCAATCGCAAGGCGCGGCCCGGACCGCAACTATGGCAACGTCTTCCTGATGGGGCTGTGCCATTTCACCAGTGACTTCTACTGCAACGTGCTGCCGGTGATGCTGCCGGTCCTGGCGGTGAAGTTTGGGATCTCCTACAGCGCCTGCGGGGTGCTGTTCATGATCTACTCGGTGACCACCAACCTGCTGCAGATGCCGCTGGGCCTCGCCGCCGACCGCAAGCCCATCAACTTCCTGATGCCGCTCTCCATCATCACCGGCGGGTTCTTTGCCTGCCTCATCGGGGCGGTCGACAGCCTGGTACCGCTGGTGGCGGTGATCCTGCTCTCGGGGATCTGCGCCTCGGGATTCCACCCCATCTGCTCGAAGATCCTGGTCGAGGTGATTCCCAAGGGGCATGAGACCCTCTCCACCTCCATCTTCATCGCCGGCGGCAACATCGGCTTTGCGGTGGCGCCGCTCATCTTCGCCGCCTTCATCGAGGCGGTGGGCGCCGAGCAGCTGCTGTGGCTGGTGCTGCCCGCGCTCATCACTGTCGCGCTGGTTTACGTGCGCCGCTGCGAGCGCAATGTCGCCCCGCCGCCCGGCGCGGCCAAGGGCCTCAACATGCATGAGATCATGCACAACCGCGAGTTGCTGCTGCTCACCTCCTCCATCTCGCTGCGCTCCTGGTGCTACTGCGCCATGGTGGTCTACCTGCCGCTCCTGCTCTCCTCGCACGGCCACAGCGGGGTGGAGAGCGCCAGCGCCCTGGTGGTGATGCTGCTGGGCTCGGTGGTGGGCGGCCTCGCCACCGGATCGCTCTCGGATCGCTTTGGCCTGCGCATGGGCATCGCCCTGAGCTACCTCATCACCCTCGCCGGCGCGGTCTACTTCCTGCTCTGGCCGGGCACCACCTGGGACGCCATGGCCGCGCTGTTCATCACCGGCGCCGGCATGTACGGCTCCACCCCTGCCGCCATCGTCTGGACCCAGCGCCTGATGCCGGGCAACGCCGCCCTGGCCTCCTCCACCGTGCTGGGCTTCACCTTCGGCATCGGCTACATCGAGTCAGTGCTCACCGGCTGGCTGGGGGACCGCATCGGGCTCGCCGAGGCCCTGCTGGCCACGGTTGCCCCGGCGGTGGTGGCGGCGCTGGTGATCCTGTTCATGCTCAAGGCCCCGCCTGCCGCCATCAGCACCATCGGCGAGGGCGCCAGGGACAGCGCAAAGTAGTTATAATTCCCGCCCTGCCCCGCGCGGGGCAGGAAGGAGAGATAGAGAAATGGAACCCATCCTGCTGGGGGTCAACATTGACCACATCGCCACGGTGCGCAACGCCCGCGGCACCAACTACCCCGATCCCGTGGCGGGGGCCGCGGTGGCGGAAATGGCGGGCGCGGACAGCATCACCACCCACCTGCGCGAGGATCGCCGCCACATCACCGATCGTGACGTGCGCATCATCCGCGAGACCATCACCACCCGCCTCAACCTCGAGATGGCGGTGACGGACGAGATCCTGGCGATCGCCGAGGCCCTGGCCCCGCAGTGCGCCTGCCTGGTGCCCGAGCGCCGCGAGGAGGTCACCACCGAGGGCGGCCTCGATGTGGTGGGGGGCTTTGACCGGGTGGCCCGCGCCGTGGAGCGCCTCTCCCGGGTGGGCACCGAGTGCTCGCTGTTCATCGCCCCGGAGCAGGCGCAGATTGACGCGGCCCACCGCGCCGGCGCCCCGGTCATCGAGCTGCACACCGGGGCCTACGCCAACGCCCAGGGCAGCGCGGCGATCGGGCAGGAACTGCAGAAAATCAAGGATGCCGCGGCCTATGCCGCCTCGCTGGGCCTCAAGGTCAACTCCGGCCACGGGCTCAACTACCACAATGTGGGGGCCATCGCGGCCATCCCGCAGATGCACGAGCTCAACATCGGGCACAGCATCATCGCCCGCGCCCTCTTCTGCGGCCTTTCCGAGGCCGTGGCCACGATGCGGCGCACCATGACTGAGGCGCGAGTGGGCGCCAGCTTGACCTAGGGGGTAACAATGACCAGAACCAGCCTGCTCTCCACCTTCGGCGCCGACAGCAACGAGCGCGTGGAGGCCGCCCTTGAGGCACTGCGCGAGCGCCGCGGCATCATGGTGGTGGACAATGAGGATCGCGAGAACGAGGGCGACCTCATCTATGCCGCCGACACCGTGACCGAGGATCAGATGGCCTTCCTGATCCGCGAGTGCTCGGGGATCATGTGCGTGTGCGTCACCGAGGAGCGCGCCCGCGCCCTCGGCCTGACCATGATGGTCTCCCACAACACCTCTGCCTATGGCACCGCCTTCACCATCTCGGTGGACGCGGCCCACGGCGTGGGCACCGGGGTCTCGGCGCATGACCGCGTGGCCACGGTGCGCACCCTGGTAGACCCCAGCTCCACCCCGCAGGACCTGGTGGCCCCCGGCCACACCTTCCCGCTGGTGGCCCGGCCGGGCGGGGTGCTCGAGCGCGGCGGCCACACCGAGGCCTCGGTGGATCTCGCGCGCCTCGCCGGCTTCTCCCCCGCGGGGATCCTCTGCGAGCTGTGCGCCCCGGACGGCAACATGGCCAAGCTGCCGCGGGTGTGCACCTTCGCCATGCTCCATGACCTGACCGTGGTGAGCATCGACGATCTCATCGCCTACCGCAGGCAGCGGGGCGTCTAGCCCCCGCCTGGGCGGCGCCTACTTGACCAGGGTGCTCAGGTACTCCTGCTCGAGGCGCCGCCGCTCCTCCTCCGGGATCTCCTCCACCTCCACCTCGAGATCGTCTGCGCCGAGGTCGCGCAGTTGCGGTTCCTCATCCTCAAACCAGCTGGGCTTGCGGTAGGAGATTTTGCTGACATGCCAGGAGCGGCGCCCCCGCGGGGCCATCACCTCGGCGTCATCCCCCTCGGACTTGCCCAGGAGCGCCTTGGCAAGCGGCGAGTCCACGCTGATGCAGTTGCTGCGCCCGAAGATCTCATCCCCGCCCACGATGCGCAGCCGCATCACGGCATCCTCATCGTTGGACTCGATCTCCACATAGGCGCCAAAGAACACCCGGCCCTCCTGCTGGCGGTTGTACTCGATGACCTTGAGGCGCTGCAGGCAGCCCCGCAAGAAGCGCACCCTGCGGTCAATCTGGCCCAAAAGGCGCTTGTTGTACTGGTAGTCCGCATTCTCGGAGCGATCCCCAAGGCTGGCGGCCCAGGCCACCTTCTGCGTCACCTCGGGGCGGCGATCCTCCCAGAGGTGCCTGAGTTCCTGGCTGAGCAGGTCATAGCCCTCGCGGGTGACAAACGGCTTTTTCATTGCTTTTCCCCAAAATAAAAGATCCGGCATGGGACTCACGCCGGATCTTGCCAGAATTCCTAGCTTGAGGCTAGGCAGGCACTAGAGCTGCGGGCCGGCCTTGACCAGGTCGCCGCCCAGGGACTCGAACTTCTTGAAGTTCTTGATGAAGCGACCCGCGAGATCGGCGGCGCGCTTGTCCCACTCGGCCTTGTCCTGGTAGGTGTCGCGGGGATCGAGGATCTTCGGATCGACGCCCGGGAGCTCGGTCGGGACCTTGAAGGAGAAGACCGGGATGGTCTTCGAGGGGGCCTTGTCGATCGAGCCGTCGAGGATCGCGTCGATGATGCCGCGGGTGTCCTTGATCGAGATGCGCTTGCCGGTGCCGTTCCAGCCGGTGTTCACCAGGTAGGCGGAGGCGCCAGACTTCTCCATGCGCTTGACCAGCACGTCAGCGTAGGTGGTCGGGGGCAGCGACAGGAAGGCCGCGCCGAAGCAGGAGGAGAAGGTCGGGGTCGGCTCGGTGATGCCACGCTCGGTGCCCGCCAGCTTCGCGGTGAAGCCGGAGAGGAAGTAGTACTTGGTCTGATCCTTGTTGAGGATGGAGACCGGCGGCAGCACGCCGAAGGCGTCCGCGGAGAGGAAGATCACGCGCTTGGCGGCAGGGCCCTTGGAGACGGGCTTGACGATGTTGGTGATGTGGTTGATCGGGTAGGAGACACGGGTGTTCTCGGTGACCGACTTGTCCGCATAGTCGCACTTGCCATCCTTGACGGTGACGTTCTCAAGCAGCGCGTTGCGCTTGATGGCGTTCCAGATGTCCGGCTCGTTCTCCTGGGAGAGGTTGATGACCTTCGCGTAGCAGCCGCCCTCGAAGTTGAAGACGCCGTTGTCGTCCCAGCCGTGCTCGTCATCGCCGATGAGCAGGCGCTTCGGATCGGTGGAGAGGGTGGTCTTGCCGGTGCCGGAGAGGCCGAAGAAGATGGCGGTGTTCTCGCCGTTCTTGTCGGTGTTGGCGGAGCAGTGCATGGCGGCAATGCCCTTGAGCGGCAGGTAGTAGTTCATCATCGAGAACATGCCCTTCTTCATCTCGCCGCCGTACCAGGTGTTGAGGATGACCTGGGTGCGCTCGGTGAGGTTGAAGACCACCGCGGTCTCGGAGTTGAGGCCCAGCTCCTTGTAGTTGGTGACCTTGGCCTTGGAGGCGTTGATCACCACGAAGTCAGGGTTGAAGCCCTCGGGGGTCGCCGGGGTGGAGGGGGCGACAAACATGTTGGTCACGAAGTGCGCCTGCCAGGCCACCTCCATGATGAAGCGGACCTTGAGGCAGGTGTCGGGGTTGGCGCCGCAGACGCGGTCCACCACGTACAGCTTCTTGCCGGTGAGCTCCTCGCCCGCCAGCTTCTTGAGAACCTTCCAGGACTCGGCGCTCAGGGGCTTGTTGTCGTTCTTGAAGCCCTCGCTGTTCCACCAGACGCTGCCCTGGCCGCCCTTGCCATTGTTCACCTTGCCGGTGGACACGTCATCCTCGACAATGAACTTGTCCTTGGGCGAGCGGCCGGTGTAAATGCCGGTCATCACGTTGACCGCGCCGGTGTCGGTCAGGGTGCCCACGTCGTAGCCGGTCAGGCCGTCAACGGTCTCTTCCTTGAAGAGATCCTCGTAGGAGGGGTTGTAGACAACTTCAGAGGCACTGGCGATTCCGTACTGCGCGAGGCCGAGCTGGTCAAAAAGGCTCATATCTTTCTCCACGTTGGTTGCGTTCTCTGGCACTTCCCCTAGGGAAATCCCAACCGCACAATTCTATCCCAAAAGGGGGCCCCGATCATGCCCTATTGCGCCAAAAGGTGAGGAAAAGCCGCCCCTGGGCGCCTGGCCCGCGGCGCAGGCCGGCCCTCCCTGGCAGGGTGTATAATCGCAAGGTTGTTTTGAGGCAGGGAACCAAGAACATGAGCAAGATCAGCGTCAGCGACAGCGCGCAGGCCTACTTCCGCAAGATCATCGACAAGCAGCAGATGGAGGGCCTCGCCATCCGCCTGACCGTGACCAACCCCGGCACCCCGGGGGTGGAGTGCGGGATCCTCTACTGCCCCAAGGACTACATCACCAAGGATGACCAGCACTTCAGGATGGAGGGCTTTGAGATCGTCATCGACGACGCGGAGATGCCCTACCTTGAGGACTCGGTCATCGATCTCGGCAAGGATGAGCAGGGCGAGGATCTGCTCACCTTCCACGCCCCCAACCTCAAGCGGCAGGAGCTCCCCGAGGACGCCCCGCTCTCACAGCGCCTGGGCAGCTTCATCCAGCGGGTGATTTCCCCGGAGCTGGCCGCCCATGGCGGCGCGGTGGAGCTGGTGGAGGCCACCGACGACGGGGTGGTGAAGGTCCGCTTCAGCGGCGGCTGCAATGGCTGCTCGATGGTGGGCATCACCCTCAAGGAGGGCATTGAGTCGCACCTGCGGCAGGCCTTCCCCGGGCTCATCAAGGAGGTGGTGGACGTCACCCAGCATGAGGTCAGCGCCGAGACCTTCGGCTAGGCCTACTCGCTCTTGAGCGCGCGGGTGAGCAGCGCCCGCGCCGCCTCATGGCCGTCCTTGCCCTGGTTGACCACCGCGTCAATCTCGTCGCAGATGGGCATCTGCACGCCCAGCTTGCGGGCCAGTTGCGCCACCACCCCGCTCATCACGTGCCCCTCTACCACCTGTCCAATGGCCGCCAGGGCCTCGGGCACCGGGATGCCCTGCCCCAGCATGTAGCCAAAGCGGCGGTTGCGGGAATGGTCATCGGTGCAGGTCAGCATCAGGTCCCCGAGGCCCGAGAGCCCCATGAAGCCATGGTCGCTGCCGCCCATCGCCACCCCGAGGCGGATCATCTCCACAAGGCCGCGGGTGATGAGCGCGGTGCGCGCGTTCGCCCCGTACCCGAGGCCATCCGAGAGGCCGGCGCCGATGGCAATCACGTTCTTGACCGCCCCGCCCAGCTGCAGGCTGATGATGTCGCTGCTCTCGTAGATCCTGAAGGTGGGGGTGTGCATCAGCTCGGCGATGCGCCCGGCCAGGCCCGGCTCGGTGGCCGCCACCGCGATGGCGGTGGGCAGCCCGCACGCCAGCTCCCCGGCGAAGGTCGGCCCCGAGATGGCCGCGAGCGGCAGCGGGAAGGGCAGGGTCTCCGCGGCCAGGGTGCTCAGCAACCGCCCGGTGCCATACTCCAGGCCCTTGGTGGCCCAGGCAATGGAGTGCCCGCGGGTAAGGAAGGGGGAGAGCTTGCAGAGGGTCTCGTGGAAGTTGGCGCTCGGCACCACGATGAGCAGGGTATCCGAGGCGCCGACCGCCTCCTTTAGGGAGGCGGTGAGCCCCAGGGTCCCGGGAAAGGGGACGCCCGGCAGGTAGCGCTCGTTGCAACGCTGCCTGCGCATGGCCTCAATGTGCTCGGGACGGTGCCCCCACAGCATGACCTTGAGGCCCTTGGAGGCACAGGAGATGGCGAGCGCGGTCCCGTAGGATCCCGCGCCCAGCACGCTCAAGGCATGGTCAAAGCCGGGCATGGCCCCTTACTGGACCGTCTCGTCCTTGGGCGCGGCAGCGCCCTCGGCCTGGGCCTGCGCCGCGGCCTGCTGCTGCTCCTGGATCTTCTTGGCGCGGAACATCGCCTCGAAGTTGAGCGGGGCAAGGTTGACCTGCGGGAAGGTGGCGCGGTTGACGAGGCTGGCCACGAACTCGCGGGCGTACGGGAAGAGGATGTTGGGGGCGCTGGCGCCGATCAGGTACTCAAGGCCGTCGGCGGGGACGTTGCGGATCACGAACAGGCCGGCCTGGTTGACCTCCACCACGTAGGCGGTCTTGTCACCCACGGTGCAGTTGAGGGTGATGCGCAGCACCACCTCGTACTGGTCATCGGCAATCTTGGCGTTGCGCACCTCAAAGCCCACCTTGATCTCGGGCTTCCACTCCTGGGCGAAGATGGTGGCAGAGCCCGGGAACTCCAGGGAGCTGTCGCGCGCATAGACGCGGATCACGTCAAAGTACGGATCCTTGGAGTGGTCCTGGGAGCCCGCGGGGGCGGTGTTTTGATCGGACATTGCTAAATCCTCATTGCTTGCTGGGATGGGGGGCGGCACCCGCCCCCCGCTGGTTTATTTCTTGGTGGTCACGGGCAGGTTCTGCTCGGTCCAGGAGGCCATGCCACCCTCGAGGATGTAGACCTTGGTGAAGCCGAACTTCTTCAGGAACCTTGCGCAGTTGAAGCTGTCGCCGTCAAACTTGTCACGCCCGACCAGGATCACCGGGGCGTCCTTGCGCCGGTCAATCTGCTGCAGGCGCTCCTGCTTGATCTCAAGGGCGGTGAGGTTCACCGCGTTGGTGATGTGGCCCTGGGCAAACTGCTCCGGGCTGCGGTGGTCGACAAAGGTGCCGTCATCATGGTTGGCCATCAGCACCGCCATGTTGACCGTGGCCTTGGGCACCCTGGCGATCAGCAGCCGCGCCTGGATGTAGATGATCCCGCCGAGGCATGCCGCCCAGATGACGCACATGACGAAATGGTTGGTGAAGAATCTCTGGAACTCTTCGAGCGTGCCGATGTCTTCCACGGTGGCCTGAACTCCCTTGCCGCGCCTGCGGGCGCCAAATCCAAGTTGCAGATTTTAGCACACTGGCCCGCATTTTTGCCCCCGCGCGCGCCGTGCGGCACCTCAGGGCCCCGGAAACCCGTCCCTGCCGGCCAAGGCCTTTCATAACAAGGGGATAGCAAAAATGGGCCGCGCCACCGCGGATCCCCGCGCCCCCCGGCCCGGGGCTGCGGCAAGGCGCGAGGCGGCAAGGCGCAAAAAGGTAGTAAGATAAGGGGGTTTTGCGGCAGCGCGCCGCAAGGTCCCCTGAACACGTTGGAGCGATACCCTATGGCTAAGAAAACCCTGGCCCTCATTATCATGGACGGATGGGGCGACAACCCCGAAACCCAGTTCAACGCCGTCGCCAATGGCAAGACCCCGGTGCTCGACGGCCTGTGCGAGCGCTATGCCCACACTGACATCAGCGCCTCCGGCATTGACGTGGGGCTGCCCGAGGGGCAGATGGGCAACTCCGAGGTCGGCCACACCAACATTGGCGCCGGCCGCATCGTCTACCAGGAGCTGACCCGCATCACCAAGGCCATCAAGGATGGCGACTTCTTCGAGAACCCGGCGCTCACCGCCGCGGTGGACAAGGCGGTGGCCGGCGGCCACGCGGTGCATGTCATGGGACTGATGTCCCCGGGCGGGGTGCACAGCCACCAGGATCACATCCTCGCCATGCTCGAGCTGGCGGCAAGGCGTGGCGCCAAGCGGATTTACTTCCACGGCTTCTGCGACGGCCGTGACGTGCCGCCGCGCTCGGCGCATGACTACATCAGGGCCTTTGAGCAGAAGTTCAAGGAGCTCGGCGTGGGGCGCTTTGCCTCGATCGTGGGCCGCTACTACGCGATGGACCGCGACAACCGCTGGGACCGCGTGCAGTCCGCCTATGACCTGCTCACCCAGGCCAAGAGCGAGTTTGCGCCCTTTGCGAGCGCCGACGCCGCCCTGGACGCCGCCTACGCGCGCGATGAGAACGACGAGTTCGTCAAGGCCTCGGTGATTGGCGAGCCCGCCCCGATGGAGGACGGCGACAGCCTCATCTTCATGAACTTCCGCGCCGACCGCGCCCGCCAGATCACCAGATCCTTCGTGAACCGCGACTTTGACAGCTTCGAGCGCGGCAAGGTGGTGGCGCTCAGCGACTTCGTGATGCTCACCCAGTACGCCGCGGACATCAAGACCTCCTGCGCCTACCCGCCCGAGGATCTGACCAACACCCTCGGCGAGTGGCTCTCCACCCATGGCAAGACCCAGCTGCGCATCTCCGAGACCGAGAAGTACGCCCACGTCACCTTCTTCTTCAACGGCGGCGTGGAGACGGTGTTCCCCGGCGAGGAGCGCACCCTGATCCAGAGCCCCAAGGTCGCGACCTACGACCTGCAGCCGGAGATGAGCTCCGAGGAGCTGACCCAGAAGCTGTGCGCCGCCATCGAGTCGCAGGCCTATGACGTCATCATCTGCAACTACCCCAACGGCGACATGGTTGGCCACACCGGCGTCTACGAGGCGGCGATCAAGGCCGTGGAGGCCGTGGACAGCTGCATCGGCCGCGTGGTCAAGTCCCTCGAGAAGGTGGGGGGTGAGTGCCTCATCACCGCCGACCACGGCAACTGCGAGCGCATGCGCGACCTGGAGACCGGCACCCCCTACACCGCGCACACCAACCTGCCGGTGCCGCTCATCTACGTCGGCCGCAAGGCCACCATGCGCGAGGGCGGCCGCCTCAGCGACATCGCCCCGACCATGCTCTACCTGATGGGCATGGAGCAGCCAAAGGAGATGACCGGCACCTCCATCGTGACCCTGGCCTAGCGCTTAGTCACACCAAGGGCCCGGGGGCGGCATGCCGCCCCCGGGCCCAGTCCTTTTTGCCCCCTGCCCCCGTGGCACCCCAATCCCTTATAATGGGGAAAATCTGGCCAGGGGGGACTAGGACAATGCTCATCTACGCCATTTCCTTCATATTTTTCGTGCTGTTCGTGGGCATGCTGGCCATCAGCCTGCTGTTCAAGAAAAAGCCACTGGTGGGCGAGGGCGAGGCCAATGCCATCCTCGAGGGCATGACCTGCGCCACCTGCAAGCGCAACTGCGACCTTAAGGGCACCGACGCGGTGCCCTCCCCCTCCTCCTGCAAGGGGCAGGGGCGGATTGACTGCAAGGAGGTCTAGGATGCGACTGCCTGGCATTGCCCTGGCCCTGCTGCTGCCCGCGCTGCTCATGGGCTGCGAGGGCAAGGCGCCCAGCGCCAGCGCGGCGCAGACCGACGTCCCCCACGCGCTGCGGGTCGCGGGGCAGACCATGGGCACCTACTACGCGGTGACCCTCCCCGGGGGCTTCCCCGGCGGCGAGGAGGCGCTCCGCGAGCTCTCCGAGCGCACCTTCAAGAAGGTGGTGGACGCCATCTCCACCTTTGACGAGCGCTCAGAGCTCTCCATGCTCAATGCCAGGGCCTCCACGGATCCCCAGGGGATCTCCGACTTCCTGGCCGGCATCATCGAGGGCACCCTCAAGGAGGAGCGGCGCATTGGCTTTGCGACCGACATCAGCGTCGGGCCGCTGGTGGAGCTGTGGGGCTTTGGCAAGCGGGGGCGGGATGACGCCCATGCCCCCTCACAGGAGGACATCGACGCGGCCCGGGCCCTCACCGGGCCCGACGCCTTCACCCTCACCCGCGAGGGGGGCAGGGCCATGATCCGCAAGCGCGACCCGCGGGTTAGGATCGACCTTGCCACCGTGGGCGAGGGCATCGGGGCGGATCTGCTCGCCGGGGAGCTCGACCGCCTCGGCATCGGGAACTACATGGTGGCGGTGGCGGGGGCCATCCGCTCCAAGGGGGTAAACGAGCGCAAGGAGCCCTGGAAGGTGGGGATTGAGGATCCCACCGCCGAGGACCGCCGGGTGATGATCCCCGCCTGCCCGCTGGGCAAGGCGCTCTCCACCGCGGGTTCCTACCGCAACTACTTCCTGGACCGGGAGACCGGCAAGCTCTACTCCCACGCCATCGATCCCGCAAGCGGATATCCCGTGGATCACCGCACGGTGAGCGTCACCGTGATTGCCGACACCGCGCTGGCCACCGATGCCCTGGACACTGGGCTGCTGGTGATGGGGGCGGATCGCGCCCTCGAGTGGGCCGAGCGGGAGCAGGTGCCCATCCTGGCCATCGAGCTCGATGCCTCAGGCAAGGCCCAGATCCGCCATAGCAGCGCCTTTGCGCCCTACCTTGAGTGCGGGGGAAAGTCCCGCTAGCCGCCAGGGGGGCGGCCCCGGGCCGCCCCTCAGGTCCCCGAGACGCTCATGCGCGGCAACAGCACCGAGCCGCACTGCATGGAGCAGCGCTCATCGGTGTCATCGCCCAGCAGCGCCAGATCCCTGAACATGTCCCGGAGATTGGAGGCGATGGTGATCTCCTGCACCGCGTACTGCCGCTCCCCGCCCTTGAAGTAATAGCCGCTCGCCCCCTGCGAGTAGTTGCCGCTCACCAGGTTGATGCCCTGCCCCATCAGCGACTCGACCACGATCCCCTCCCCGGCCTCGGCCATCAGCCCCTCAAGGCTGCGGGTGTGGGCGGCGTCGGCGGTGACAAAGCAGTTGTACCGCCCCCCGGCATGGCCGTTGGAGACCATTTTCAGCTTGCGCGAGGAATAGGAGGAGAGCAGGTAGTGCTGCAGCACCCCGGACTTGACCAGCTCCATGGGGCGGGTGCGCACCCCGTCGCGATCGTGGCAGGCGCTGGCAAGGCCGCCCGCCACCAGGGGATCCTCGCGCACCGTGACCCACCCCGGGAGGATGGGGGTGCCCAGGGCCCCGGCCAGGAAGGTGAGCCCGCGGTAGACCGCGCCACCGGAGATGGCGCGGCGCAGGATCTCCCACAGTGAGCGGGCCGCCCCCTCGGTGAAGATCACCGCATACTCCCCGGTCTTGATCTTGCGCGCCCCCAGCTTGCCCAGGGTGCGGCGCACCGCCTCGTCAACCACCCGCTGCGGGCTGTAGAGCCGGTTAAAGTCCCGCGCCACGCTGTAGCCGCTCCCGCGCTGCATGCGCCCCCCCTCCTCGCCGAGCAGGGTGACATCGCTGAAATTGATGGCGGAGGAGATGGCGGAGCAAAAGCCCTGGGAGTTGGCGAGCACCGTGCAGGAGAGGTGGCTGTCAAAGCTGGCCCCATCGCTGTCCTTGAGCCCCGGCCCCAGGCCCCCGAGCGCCAGCCGGTCCAGCTCCACGGCGCGGCGCACCGCCTCGTCAGGATCGGTGACAATGGGATAGAGCAGCCCGAGGTCAGGAAAGTCCGTGCACTGCAGGTCGGGATCGCAGAGCCCCGAGCAGTCGTCCTCGTCGGTGCACGAGGCAATCTGCAGCGCCGCCTCGATGCATTCCTGGATGGCGCCCCCGCTGAGGTCGGTGGTCGAGGCGCTGCCGCTGCGCTGGCCGAGGTAGGTGGTGATGGTGGCGCCATGGTCGCGGTTGAACTCCACGTTCTCCACCTCGCCATGGCGGCTGGTCACGCTGAGGCCGTGCCCCGCGCCCACGTCAAACTCGCAGGCGGTCGCCCCCTTTTGGCGCGCCCAGCGCACCGCCTGGTCCGCCACCCCCAGCAGGCGCTCGCGCTCCCTTGCCACTTCCGCGCCAAAATCATCCGCACCAGGCATGTGCACCCCCTTGCCTAAATCAAAACTCACCTTACAATGTGCCTCGATAGTTTAACCCTGCCGCCCCCTTGCCCAGCAACATCCAGCATGAAGATTAACCTCAACCGCCTGCGCACCCTGGTGCTGCCCCTGGCCCTGGTCGTGGGATCCTGCACCTACGCCCTCTTCCACAATGTCGAGGCCCTCTGGCCCTACCGCGCCATGGCGCGCGGCGCAGCGCTCTCCGCGCTGCCCTGGCTAATCTTCCTGATGCTCTACCTCGCCTTCTGCAAGGTCGATCCGGCCAAGATGCGCCTCAGGCGCTGGCACTGGATGGTGCTGCTCGCGCAGAACCTCATGTGCCTGGCGGTGGCGCTGCCCGTCCACTTCTGGCCGGGGCTGCCCGTCGAGCTCGAGCTCAAGGCCCTGGTGGTGTGCATCATCTGCCCCACCGCGGCCGCGGCGGCGGTGGTCGCCAGCCGCATCGGGGGCAACGAGTCCTCGCTCACCACCTTCGTGATCCTGAGCAACCTTGCCGCGGCGACCATGATCCCCATTGTCTTCCCGCTGATCGAGAACGATCTCAGCTTCTCGTTCCTCGAGCAGTTCACCATGATCCTCGCCAAGATCTTCCCGGTGATCGTGCTGCCGCTGTTCCTGGCCTTCCTCACCCGCTACTGCATCAAGCCGCTGCACCGCCTCATCCTCACCCGCCTCAAGGACGCCTCCTTCTATGTCTGGGGCTTCACCCTGACCGTGCTGGCGGCCACCGCGGTCTCCAACATCGTCAACTCCGGGCAGGGGGCGGCCAAGCTGCTGATCCTCGCCGCGGTGAGCCTCGCCTGCACCCTCGGGCAGTTCCGCCTGGGGCGCCTCATCGGCAAGGGGGAGCAAGAGCCCATCTCGGCGGGCCAGGCCTATGGGCAGAAGAACAACATGTTCTGCATCTGGATCACCGTGGCCTACATCTCGCCCGCGGTGGCGGTGGCGCCCTGCTGCTACATCCTCTGGCAGAACGTGGTCAACGCCTATGAGATTTGGTGGAAGAACCGCAAGGACGAGGAGCAGGCCCTCAAGGGCCTGCCCCCCTACCATGAGTGACGCGGGCCGCTAGGCGCCCCGCTCCCGCGCCGCCAGCAGCTCGAGCAGCTTGCCGTGGATGCCGTTGAAGGAGCCGTTGCTCATCGCCACCACCTTCGTGCCCGGGGTGGCCGCGGCCACGGCCATGGACAGCAGCTCGCCAAAGTCGCGCGCCACGCGCAGGGGCCGCGGGCAGGTCGCCGCGAGGCCCTCCACGTCCCAGGTGATGGACGGCGGGGCGTAGACCAGCACCTCGTCCGCGCTGGCAAACGAGCCCCCGAGCTCCTCGCGGTTGGCCCCCATCTTCAGGGAGTTGGAGCGCGGCTCGAAGATGGCCAGGATCCGCTCCTTGCCCACATGCGCGCGCATGCCCTCGAGCGTCAGCCGGATGGCGGTGGGGTGGTGGGCAAAGTCATCGTAGACCGCCACCCCGCCGGCATTCCCCTTGAGCTCCATGCGCCGCCTCGGCAGGCGGAAGGAGCCCAGGGCGCTGATGCTGCGGGAGAGGGGGATGCCCACCCCGCGCGCCGCCGCCATCACCATCAGGGCATTCTGCACGTTGTAGGTGCCGGTGCACTCCCACTCCAGGGTGCCCACCCGCTCCGCCCCGTCGAAGATCTCGGCAACCGTGCCGTCGGGCCTTGACAGGGTGGCGTGCAGCCCCGCGCCGCCCCCCACCCGCTCCACGGGGGTCCAGGCCCCCATGGCCAGCACCTCCTCGAGCCGGGCATTGCCCTCAGGCGAGACAATGAGCCCCTTGCCGGGCACCGTGCGCACCAGGTGGTGGAACTGCCGCTGAATCTCCCCAACATTGGCGAAGATGTCGGCATGGTCATACTCAAGGTTGTTCATGATCAGGGTGGTGGGGTGGTAGTGCACAAACTTGGAGCGCTTGTCAAAGAAGGCGCAGTCGTACTCGTCCGCCTCAATCACGAAGTAGTCGCTGTCGCTGCTGCGCGCGCCCACGCTGAAGTTCTGCGGCACCCCGCCGATGAGGAACCCGGGGCTCAGCCCCCCCTGCTCCAGCACCCAGGCGAGCATGGAGGAGGTGGTGGTCTTGCCGTGGGTGCCGGCCACCGCGAGGACGTGCCTGCCGAGGAGGTAGTGCTCCTCGAGCCACTGCGGCCCGGAGACATAGCGCAGTCCCTCGTTGAGCATGCGCTCCACGACCGGCATCCCCCGGCGCATCACGTTGCCCACCACGATGAGGTCCGGGCGCCGGTCCAGCTGCTCCGCCCCAAAGCCCTCGCCAATCTCGATGCCCGCCGCGCGCAGCTCATCGGACATGGGCGGGTAGACATTGGCGTCGGAGCCGCTGACCTCAAAGCCCGCCTGCCTGGCGATCATGGCGATGCCGCCCATGAAGGTGCCGCAGATCCCAAGGATATGAATGTGCATGCTTGCCTCTCTTGCTTGATATCCCAAATAAGCCTCACGCCTGCGCGCGGCGGCCGCCCCGGGCCGCCGCCGCGGCCTAGAACGGGGTGGGGTCGTCCACCTCCATCTCATCCTCGGGCGAGAGCGGCATGAGCCCCAGCAGCGCCCCCTGCTCCCTGAGCATCGGCACCCACTCGCGCCCAAAGGCCCCGGCCTCGATGCGCTGCGCGCGCAGCCCCAGATCCGGCACCAGCTGGGCGTAGCCCTCGGCGAGGCGCGCGTCGCACCACACCGGCAGCACCGTGCTCAGGCGCCCCTCCTCATCGGGCTCGGTGTCCTCGATGAGGTACGGCCCCTCGGCGTTGACCAGGATGTACACGCCGTCCTGGGCGTGGTTCCTGAAGAAAAAGGCGCGGTACTCGGGATTGAGCGCCCGCACCGCGCTGAGCTCGCGCTCGGTGAGTTCTGCCATGCTATTTCCCCCCATGGTTGCGCTTGAGCAGTTCCCGGAGGAACCTGCCGGTGTGCGAGGCCCCGTTGGCGGCCACTTCCTCGGGGGTGCCGGTGGCCACCACCATGCCCCCGCCGTCGCCGCCCTCGGGCCCCAGGTCAATCAGGTAGTCGCCCGTCTTGATGACATCGAGGTTGTGCTCGATGACCACCACGGTGTTGCCCTGGTCGCGCAGGCGCAGCAGCACCTCCAGGAGCTTCTTCACGTCATGGAAGTGCAGGCCGGTGGTGGGCTCGTCGAGCACGTAGAGCGTCTTGCCGGTGCCGCGGCGCGAAAGCTCCTTGGAGAGCTTGATGCGCTGCGCCTCGCCGCCGGAGAAGGTGGTGGCGGCCTGGCCGAGGCGGATGTACGGCAGCCCCACGTCGATGAGGGTCTGCAGCCGCCCGGCGAGCGCCGGGATGGGGGCGAAGAACTCATGCGCCTCCTCGACGGTCATGTCCAGCACCTCGGCGATGGTCTTGCCCTTGTAGCGCACCTCGAGGGTCTCGCGGTTGTAGCGCTGCCCGTCGCACTGCTCGCACTTGACGAAGATGTCGGGCAGGAAGTTCATCGAGACGCGGATCATGCCGTCGCCCATGCAGGCCTCGCAGCGCCCGCCCTTGACGTTGAAGGAGAAGCGCCCCGGGCCGTAGCCACGCGCGCGCGCCTCCTCGGTGGCGGCGAAGAGGTCGCGGATGCCCTGGAACAGGCCCACGTAGGTCGCCGGGTTGGAGCGCGGGGTGCGCCCAATGGGGCTCTGGTCAATGCAGATCAGCTTGTCCAGGCGCTCCAGGCCCTCGATGCGCCGGTAGGGCGCCGGATCATCGGTCACGGTGGCGCCGTTGAGGCGGCGCTCGGCGATGCGCACCAGGGTGTCGTTGACCAGGGTGGACTTGCCCGATCCCGATACCCCGGTCACCACCACCAGGCAGCCGAGGGGGAAGGCCACGTCCACGCCCTTGAGGTTGTTGCCCTCGCAGCCGAGGAGCCTGATAAACCCATCCGGGGCCTTGCGCGAGGCGGGGATCCCGATGCGCTTCCGCCCGGCAAGGTAGTCGCCGGTGAGCGACTCCGGGGCGGCGATGATGTCCGCGACGCTGCCCTGGGCGACCACCCTCCCGCCATGGGCGCCCGCCCCGGGGCCGATGTCCACGATGTGGTCGGCGCTGCGGATGGTGTCCTCGTCATGCTCGACCACCACCACGGTGTTCCCCAGGTCCCGAAGGTGCTTGAGCGAGGCCAGCAGCCGCTCGTTGTCGCGCTGGTGCAGCCCGATGCTCGGCTCGTCAAGGATGTACATCACCCCCACCAGGCCGGCGCCAATCTGGCTGGCGAGGCGGATGCGCTGCGCCTCCCCGCCCGAGAGGGTCTCGGCGCTGCGCGCGAGGCTGAGGTAGCCAAGGCCCACGTCCATGAGGAAGGAGAGGCGCGCCTTGATCTCCTTGAGGAGGCGCCGCGCGATGGCCTCCTGCTGGGTGTCAAGCTCCAGGCCGTTGAGGAAGGCCAGCGCCTCGGCGATGGACAGGCGGCACAGGTCCGGCAGGGACTTGTGCCCTACCAGGACATGGCAGTACTCACGCCGCAGCCGCGCGCCATGGCAGGTGGGGCAGGGCAGCGCGGTCATGAGGCGGGTGAGATCGTCGCGCACCTCGTCGGACTCGGTGTCATGGAGGCGCCTGAGGTAGTTGTTGACCACCCCCTCGAAGCTCCGGTTGCGGGTCTCGACCACGTTGCCGCTCGGCGAGGAGAAGGTCATCTTCACCTTCTCGCCATGGGTGCCGTAGAGCAGCAGCCCCTGCTCCTCAGGGGTAAGGTCCCGGAACGGCTTGTGGAGGTTGATGTGGTAGTGGTTCGCCACTCCCTCGAGCAGGCGGTAATAGAAGAAGGATCGGCGGTCCCAGCCGACGATCGCCCCCTCGTGCACCGACTTCTCAGGGTTGGGGACAATCTTGCTCTCCGAGAACACCATCCTCACCCCGAGGCCGTCACACTCCGGGCAGGCGCCATGGGGGTTGTTGAAGGAGAAGTCCCGCGGCTCGAGCTCCGGGATCGAATAGCCGCAGACCGGGCAGGAGTAGTGGGCCGAGAACACCAGCTCGTCACTTTTCTCATGCTCGTCCATGGGGCAGGCCACGGCCAGGCCGTCCGCGTACTTGAGCGCGGTCTCGAGGGAGTCGGCGACGCGCTGGCGGATGTCGGGGCGGATGCGGAAGCGGTCCACCACGATGTCGATGTCATGCTTGACCCGCAGCGCGAGGTCGGGGGGATCGGAGAGGTCGCAGATCTCCCCGTCGATGCGGGCGCGCACGAAGCCGTCGCGCAAGAGGTCGGAGAGGTACTGGCGGTACTCGCCCTTGCGCCCCCTGACCACTGGGGCGAGGATCATGTAGCGCGACCCCTCGGGGAGGGCCAGCGTGGCGTCGACCATCTGGGTGACGGTCTGGGCCTTGAGCTCAATGCCATGCTCGGGGCAGACCGCCGTGCCCACCCGGGCATAGAGCAGGCGCAGGTAGTCGTGGATCTCGGTGATGGTGCCGACCGTGGAGCGCGGGTTGTGCGAGGTCGACTTCTGCTCGATGGAGATGGCAGGCGAGAGGCCCTCAATGGAGTCCACGTCGGGCTTGTCCTGCAGCTGCAGGAACTGCCGGGCATAGGAGGAGAGCGACTCCACATAGCGGCGCTGCCCCTCGGCATAGAGCGTGTCGAAGGCCAGCGAGGACTTGCCCGATCCCGAGAGCCCGGTGATGACGCACAGCCGATCGCGCGGCAGGTCCAGCGACAGGTCCTTGAGGTTGTGGGTCCTCGCGCCGCGGATCCGAATTTGCTCCATGCTTCCTCCTCGTGCCCAGGGCCTGGCCATGCGCATGGGTCCATCAGGCAAAGATCTGATATTATACGCACTTGTTTTTGCATTAGCGGCTGCCCGGGATGTCCCAGGGGACGGCCAGTCAAGGAACCATAAATGGCACGCGGAATTAACAAGGTAATCCTCATTGGCAACCTCGGCGACGAGCCGATGATTCGCCAGACCAAGAACGGCACCAATGTCGCCAACATCAGCCTCGTCACCAACGAGTACCGTCGCGACAGCCAGGGCAACGGCGGCGAGTATGCGGAATGGCACCGGGTGGTGCTCTGGGACCGCCTCGCCAAGGTCGCCCAGGACTACCTGCACAAGGGGTCCCAGGTCTACATTGAGGGCCGCCTCCGCAGCCGCTCCTACGAGGACAACAAGCTCCACGACGAGAACGGCAACCCGATCAAGCGCAACATCGTCGAGATTTACGCCGATGAGCTGCAGATGCTCGGCTCGCGCCCCCAGGGACAGGGGCAGGGTGAGGGCGGCTACCAGCGCAGCCAGCGCCAGGGTGGCTATGGCCAGTCCCGCGGCCAGGGCCAGGGCTATGATGACGAGGGGCAGTCCCAGCGCCGCGGCTTCGGCCAGGGCCGGAGCGGCTACCAGTCCCAGGGCAGCTATGGCCAGCCCTCGGGCGGCTACCAGTCCCAGGGCAGTTACGGCCAGCCCTCGGGCGGCTACCAGTCCCCGGCCCAGGGGGCCTTCGGCGGCCCCGCCGCCCCTGGCGAGGGGTTCCAGAACCCTGACGAGCGCCCGGCCCAGGGCGCCTTTGGCGGCGCCCCGGCGGGCCGCGCCGAGCAGCAGAACCCCGACAGCAAGGGGGCCGAGGACGACGAGCTGCCGTTCTAGGATCAGCGCCCGCGGTGCCAAGCAACGCCCCGCGGGCCATGCTATAATTGCTCGCCACGCCCTTTCCCTGCTGGGGGGATGTAGCAAGGTTTCAGCCCTGAGCGCCACGGCGCCAGGGGATCCGGCAACCGGACTTATCAGGCACAGTAATGTTCAAAAAACTACGCGGCATGTTCTCCAACGACCTGTCCATCGACTTGGGAACCGCCAACACGCTCGTCTATGTAAAGAACAAGGGCATCGTTGTCAATGAGCCCTCAGTGGTCGCGGTGCGCATCGATCGCAGCGGCAGCTCCCAGCGCAAGGTGGACGCGGTCGGCAAGGCCGCCAAGCTGATGCTGGGGCGCAACCCGGACAACATCGAGGTCATTCGCCCGATGAAGGACGGCGTGATCGCCGACTTCCAGTACACCGAGAAGATGCTCCAGTACTTCATCGACAAGGTGCTCAGCGGATCCCACATCTTCCCCTTCAAGCCCTCGCCGCGGGTGCTGGTCTGCGTGCCCTGCGGGGCCACCCAGGTCGAGCGCCGCGCCATCCGTGAGTCGGTGGAGGGCGCCGGCGCCAGCGAGGTCTTCCTCATCACCGAGCCGATGGCGGCCGCCATTGGCGCCGGCCTGCCGGTCTCCGAGGCCTCGGGCTCGATGATCGTGGACATCGGCGGCGGCACCACCGAGGTGGCAATCATCTCCCTCAACGGCGTGGTCTACTCGAGCAGCGTGCGCATCGGCGGCAACCGCTTTGACCAGGCGATCATCGACTACGTGCGCAACACCAAGCGCTACGACATCGGCGAGGCCACGGCCGAGCAGATCAAGATCGAGATTGGCTCGGCCTACGCCGAGCAGGAGATGCACGAGAAGGAGGTGCGCGGCCGCTCGGTGGTCGAGGGCGTGCCCCGCTCCTTCACCCTCAACTCCAACGAGATCCTGGACGCGCTGTCCGACTCGATCAAGGGCATCGTCAGCGCGGTGCGCACCGCCCTCGAGAAGTCGCCCCCCGAGCTGGCGGCCGACATCGCCGAGCGCGGCATGATGCTCTCGGGCGGCGGGGCGCTGCTCCACAACCTCGACAAGCTGCTGCGCGAGGAGACTGGCATCCCGGTCACCATCGCCGAGGATCCGCTCACCTGCGTGGCGCGCGGCGGCGGCAGGGCCCTTGAGCTCTACGACTCCCAGGACAACGAGATCTTCGACTAGGATCCCGACCCTGGCCCTGCCCAGCACGCCGCGCCTCCCCTTCGGGGGCGCGGCGTTTGCTTTGCCGGGGGGCATGGGTTAAATTGGTGGCCATGATTTAGGTAGGATGCACCCGAGTTGAAACGCCCCGAAGAGTCCAGCTTTTTCCTCAGCCTGCGCTTTGTCTTCGTCCTGATCCTCACCATCGCCATCATGGCGGCGGACCTGAGGCTCAAGGTGATGGACGGGTTCCGCTACTACCTCGAGAGCGCCCTCTACCCCCTGCTGGTCTTCGCCAACTCCCCAAGCTCAGTCTCCAAGATGGTCTCCTCGCAGTTCCGCTCGCGCAGCGAGCTCATCGATGAGAACGAGCGCCTCTCCAGCGAGAACTACCTGCAGCGCGCCGACCTGACCCGCCTCCATGCCGTGGAGCTCGAGAACGAGGCGATGCGCAAGCTGCTCAACTCCCCCCTGCGCGAGAGCGCCAACCGCATGTTCGCCGAGATCATCGACGTCGAGACCAACCCCTACCTGCAGCGGGTTAGGGTCAACCGCGGCGCCAACGCCGGGGTCTATGTGGGCATGCCGGTGCTCACCGACATCGGACTCGTGGGGCAGGTCATCTCCACCAGCTCCGCCTCCTCGATGGTGCTGCTCATCTGCGACCCCCGGAGCTCGGTGCCGGTGGTGGACACCCGCAACCAGATCCGCGGCATCGCCGAGGGCACTGGCAGCCATGACGAGATTTTGATCCGCAACATCCCCCGCAGCTCCGACGTGCGCCAGGGCGACATGATGGTCTCCTCGGGCCTCGGCGGCGTGTACCCCGAGGGCTACCCGGTGGCGGTGGTGACCTCGGTGGGCTTCAGCGACGACCAGCCCTTCGCGGTGATCAGGGCCAAGCCCATCGTCGACATTGACCGCATGCGCTACGTGCTGATGTTCTGGTACCAGTCCGCCGAGGACGGCGATGACAGCGTCCGGGCCAAGCAGCCCACCGACAGCAAGCTGCTGTTGCGCCAGCAGCGCCTCGAGCAGCTCATCAGCACCATGTCGGTGCCGGAGCCCCGCCCCGGCAACGGGGGTGAGGATCCCGCCCCGGCCGCCACCTTGGATCCAGTGCCGGCCCCGCAGGCCACGGGGGCGCAGCCATGACTGACAGCGTCAAGACCCGCTCCCCCTACCTGATGCTGATCCCGCTCACCCTGATCGCGCTGGTGCTCTCCATCCTCAGACTGCCCGAGGAGATCGATCCCTACCGCCCCGACCTGCTGTCGCTGCTGCTTATCTACTTTGCCATCTACGACCAGCGCCCGGTGAACATGGAGATGGCCTGGTTCTGCGGGCTGCTGCTTGACCTGCTCGGCGGATCGCCGCTGGGGTTCAACGCCCTGACCTACGCCATCCTGATCTACGTCATCGCCACCCATTTCCGGCACTTCGACCGCTATGTGCTCTGGCAGCAGATGGTGGTCATCGGCCTGGTGGGGACCGTGGCGCACATCGTCAGCTACTGGGTGGAGCATGCCCTGGGGCAGACCTCCTACAGCGCCTCGCTGTGGGTGCCCTCGCTGGTCACCGCGCTGTGCTGGCCGCTGCTTTACCTCATCTGCCTGCTGCTCTCCCGCACCCTGGGGGTCAGCGACGGGGAGAAGAAGCCCAACGACCTGGTGAGGGTGGATCGCTGATGCGCCTCATCCTGGCCTCCTCCTCGCCCCGCCGCCGTGAGTTCATGGCGCAGCTGGGCCTGCCCTTCACCATTGAGGCCCCGGACACCGATGAGGGGCGCCGCGAGGGCGAGTCCCCCGCCAGCCTGGTGGCCCGCCTGGCCCGCGAGAAGGCCGAGGCGGTCCTCGCCCACCATCCCGGCGCGGTGGTGGTGGCGGCCGACACGGTGGTCGCCCTGGGCGAGGAGATCTTCCTCAAGCCCCGCGACGCCGAGGACGCCTTCCAGATGCTCCGGCGCCTGTGCGGCCGCACCCACGAGGTCTTCACCGGCCTCGCGGTGCTCTCGCCTGGGCAGGCGCACGTGGAGACCGTGGAGAGCCGCGTGACCTTCACCCGCGCCCCCGACGCGCTGCTGAGGCGCTATGTGGCAAGCGGCGAGCCGCTCGACAAGTCCGGCTCCTACGCGGTGCAGGGCCTCGCGGCCATGCTGGTGGAGCGGGTTGAGGGATCGGTAACCTCGGTGGTGGGGCTGCCGCTGGCGCAGCTGCGCATGGTTTTGGAGGGGCTGGGCATGGAAGTGAACCCCACCCCTAAGGAGTGAGCAATGGGCGCGCGTGACCTGCTGTGGGGCGGCACTGACATCGACGAGGGGGTGGCGCTGGGGGCCATGGAGCTGCTCCTCGGGCGCAACCTCAGCTTTGCGGATCTCTTCTTCTCCCGATCCTCCAGCGAGACCTTCAGCCTTGATGAGGGCATCATCAACGACGCCCACTTTGGCATCAGCAAGGGCTTTGGGGTGCGCGCGGTGCGCGAGGGGCAGACCGGCTTCGCCTACTCCGACCGCATCGACGCCGCCGCGCTGCGCGAGGCCTGCCTGGCCGCCCGCTCCATCTCCACCGGGGGGCCTGGCGCCACCGCGCCGGTGCGCATCGCCCCCTGCGCGGCCACCCCGCTCTATGTGGGCGGGGATCCGCGCGACTCCCTGTCAAGGGCCGAGCGCACCGCGTTGCTGGAGCGCATCGACCGGCTCTGCCGCGCCGCCGACCCGCGCGTCACCAAGGTCATGGCCTCGCTCTCCTGCCGCCACGTGGCGCGCCTCATCATCAACGAGCGCGGGGAGATGCGCGAGGATCTCAAGCCCATGGTCAGCCTCAGCGTGACCGTGGTGATGGAAAGCCATGGGCGGCGCGAGGACGGCCGGGCCAGCGCCGGGGGCGCCTTCCTGCTCCCCGAGCTGCTTCAGGGCGACAAGGCCGAGCGCCTGGCGCGCGAGGCGGTGCGCGTGGCGGCGGTAAACATGGAGTCGGTGCCCGCCCCGGCGGGCTCCATGCCGGTGGTGCTCGCCGCGGGCTGGCCGGCGGTGCTCATCCACGAGGCGGTGGGACACGGCCTGGAGGGGGACTTCAACCGCGTGGGCTCCTCGGCCTTCTCCGGGCGCATCGGGGAGCGGGTGGCCTCCGAGCACTGCACCATCATCGATGACGGCACCATGCCCAGCCGCCGCGGCAGCTCCACCTTTGATGATGAGGGCACGCCCACCGGGCGCACCACCCTGATTGAGAAGGGGATCCTGCGCGGCTACATGCAGGATCGGCAGAACGCCATGCTGATGGGCATGCCCGCCACGGGCAACGGGCGCCGCGAGTCATACAACTGCCTGCCCCTGCCGCGCATGACCAACACCTGCCTGATGCCCGGCAAGTACGGGGCCGAGGAAATCATCGCCGCGGCCAAGCGCGGCATCTATGCGGTGAACTTCACCGGCGGCCAGGTGGACATCACCTCGGGGCGCTTCGTCTTCGCCGCCTCCGAGGCCTACCTCATCGAGAACGGCCGCCTCGGCGCCCCCATCAAGGGCGCCACCCTGATTGGCAATGGGCCGGAGGTCATGCAGCGCGTGTCGATGGTGGGGGACAACCTCACCATGGATGACGGGGTGGGCATGTGCGGCAAGGCCGGGCAGGGCGTGGAGGTGGGCCTCGGGCAGCCCACGCTGCTCATCGACGAGATTACGGTGGGCGGGACCAGCTAGCTAGTCGCCGATGCTGGGGATCTCCGCGTCGCCCAGCGCCTCGCGCAGGTACTGGAACAGGGCCCGGTAACCCTGGCGCTGCCCCTCCGAGGCCTCCCCGGCGGCCCGCTGCACCAGCGCGCGCAGCCGCTGGCGGTCAAGGCCCTGGCGCTGCGCGCACAGGGCGTTAATCGCCCCCATTCCCCCCGCGACCAGCTGATCGCGCAACCGCTCGAGGCGGGTGGTCCGAGGATCGGTGGCCGCGGACGCCCCCAACAGCCGCACCTGCTCGCGCAGCGGGCCCAGATCCATCTCGCGCATCAGGCGCGCCGCGAACTGCAGCTGCCGGCGCCTCGAGTCCGAGTGGGGCTTGAGGCGCCGCGCCTCCGCCATGGCCGCCTCCAGCTGGGGATCCCCAAGATCGAGGTGGGAGTAGGCCTGGGCGCCCAGGTCACAGATGCGCTCGGCGAGGCGGCGCACCTCCTGCGCGGCGCGCTTTTGCGCGCTGCGGCTCTCCTCCTCGGGCTCTGCGTCAAAGCCCTCGAAGTGCTGGTTCTCCCCCATGGTGCTGCGGTGGCGCATGCGGTCTCCTCCTAGGCAACCAGCTCAAAGAAGCGGTTGAGGCGAAAGGTGTTGATGAGGCGCATGGCCTGGCCGGGAACGTGCTCAAGGGTCAGGGTCGCGTCCGGGTCGCGCGCCTTGATCGCCTTGGTCCAGTGCACCAGGAACGCCACCCCGGCGCTGTCGATGGCCTCCAGGCCCCCGAGATCCAGCGAG
Source organism: Succinivibrionaceae bacterium (assembly GCA_024688225.1). Lineage (GTDB taxonomy): Bacteria > Pseudomonadota > Gammaproteobacteria > Enterobacterales > Succinivibrionaceae > JAILEI01. The sequence continues at coordinate 12,671 of JAILEI010000065.1, read as the reverse complement.
GTCTCCGCGAAGAGCGACTCCCGCCGCGCCCAGAGGCCGGGCACGGTTGACGCGGTAAGCGCGGTGAGGCAGGGCGCGGCCATCGGCTAGCGCTTGGCCTCGAAGGCGGTGGACTTGCGCAGCGCCTCGATGGCGGCCCCCACCCCCTCCTTCTGCAGGATGGGATCGAGCTCGGAGATCTTGGTGGAGAGCATGGAGATGTTCTCGGCCACCATGTCAAAGGCCTTCCACTCGCCAGTCTTGGGGTTCTTGCGCATCTTGAACACCACCTCATAGTCCTGCTTGCCATCCTCGTGGATGAAGAAGCGCTCGGCGGTCTGCTTGGCGTCGCCCGGGCCCTTGTCGCACTTGGGCGGGATGAGCTCCTGGTGCTCGTACTTGCCCATCACCTCGGCATAGGACTTGACGATGTAGTCGGTGAAGGCGGCGGTGAAGTCCTCGCGCTCCTGCTTGGTGGTCTTCTCGAGGTGCTTGCCCAGCACCCTAAAGGCGGCATACTTGCTGTCCACGTGGGGCATCATCTTGCGGCGCACCAGGTCCCGGGTGAAGCTCTTGTCACCCAGGCGCTCGCGGTTGGCCTTGATCTCGTCCATGGTCTCGGTAGCCACCGCGCTCACCAGTCGGCAGGGGTCGGAGGTGTCCACGGCCAGGGCGCTGCCCGGGAGGAGGGTGGCGGCAAACAGGGCCGCCGCCGCCAGGGTCTGCTTAATCATCTTCGTTGTTTCCTTCTTCTGTGCTTGGTTCTGTTTTTGGTTGTGCCAATCCAGGGACGCTACTTGTCGGATGAGGAGTTGTAGAGGAACTTGCCCAGCAATTCCTCGATGGCCAGCGCGGAGTTGGTGTTCTCAATGGTGTCGCCATCCTTGAGGTAGGTGGTGCCCATGTCCTCGTCATAGAAGCCCGGGGTGACGCCCACGTACTGCTCGCCGATGATGCCGGCGGTGAGGATCGCCGCCTGCGACTCGCTGGAGAGGTGATCGTAGCGCGTGGAGATGGCCATCTCCACCACCGGGGTAAGCGACTCCCCGTCCAGGGTGATCCGCTCCACCCGCCCGATCAGCACCCCGCCCACGCGCACCGGGGCGCGCAGCTTGAGCGAGCCCACGTTGGCAAAGCGCGCCTTCAGGGTGTAGGTGTCCGAGCTGCTGTCCAGCACCAGCCCCGCCACCTTGAGCGAGAGCACCACCGCGGCGATGATGCCGAGCAGCATGAACAGCCCCACCAGGATCTCGGTCCGTCTAGTCTTCATCACAAGGCTCCTAGAACAACAGTGCCGTCAGCACAAAGTCAAGCCCCAGCACCGCCAGCGAGGACTGCACCACCGTGGCGGTGGTGGCGGCGCTGATGCCACTGGAGGTGGGCTTGCAGTCATAGCCGTTGAACAGCGCGATCCAGGTGCACACCAGGCCAAAGACCAGCGCCTTGAGCGCCATGCCCCCCAGGTCGCCGGCCAGCTCCACGCTCGCCTGCATGCCCGACCAGTAAATCCCGTCATCAAGCCCCAGCCAGTCCACCCCGACCAGCTTGCCGCCATAGACCCCCACCATGCAGAAGAGCAGCGCGAGCACCGGCATGCTGATGACCCCCGCCCAGAAGCGCGGGGCAATGATGCGGCGCAGCGGGTCAACGGCCATCATCTCCAGGGAGGAGAGCTGCTCGGAGGCCTTGAGCTGCCCAATCTCGGCGGTGAGCGCCGATCCGGCGCGGCCCGCGAACAGCAGCGCGGCCACCACCGGGCCCAGCTCGCGGATGATGGCGAGCGCCACCAGGGTGCCCAGCGAGCCGGTGGCCATGAAGTTCTTGAGGATGTTGAAGCCCTGCAGCCCGAGCACCATGCCGATGAACACGCCCGAGACCACGATGATGATCACCGACTGCACGCCGATGAAGTGGATCTGAGCGGTGAGCAGCCGGAAGTGGCGGATGGGGCGCGGCACCCCCGAGAGGGCGTTGAAGAGCATCAGGGTCGAGCGGCCCAGCGCGGCGAGGCGCTGCAGGGCATAGCGGCCAAGGAAGGCCAGCGCGTCTTGCGGCATGTTCACAGATCCTCCAGGTAGGAGCGCCCGCCCTGCAGGTGGAAGCTGTAGGGGCCGTCGTAGTCGCCGTTCACAAACTGCCGGATCCGGGGATCAGCGCTCCTCGCGATTTCCTCCGGGGTGCCCGCGCCCAGCACGCGGCCGTCGGCCAGGATGTAGACCTGGTGGGCGATGGCCAGCACCTCCTTGACATCGTGGGTGACCACCACCGAGGTGATCCCGAGGGAGGAGTTGAGGTTGCTGATGAGGCGCACCAGCACCCCCATGGTGATCGGATCCTGCCCCACGAAGGGCTCGTCGTACATGATGAGCTCAGGATCGAGGGCAATGGCGCGGGCCAGCGCGGCGCGGCGCGCCATGCCGCCCGAGAGCTCCGCGGGCATCAGCGCTGCCGCGGCGCGCATGCCCACCGCCTCGAGCTTCATGGTCACCATGGTGTGGATGATCTCCTCGGGCAGGGCGGTGTGCTCGCGCAGCGGGAAGGCCACGTTGGCGTAGACGTCCATGTCGGTGAAGAGGGCGCCGCTCTGGAAGAGCATGCTCATGCGCTTGCGCAGCTCGTAGAGCTCGCCGCGGGGCAGCGCGTGCACGTCGGTGCCGTCAAAGCGGATGGTGCCCTGGTCCGGGCGCAGCTGCGCGCCGATGAGGCGCAGCAGGGTGGTCTTGCCGGTGCCCGAGGGCCCGAGCACCGCGGTGATCTTCCCGCGGGGGATGGTGAGGGAGAGATCACGGTAGATGGGGTGCCCGCCATAGGCGAAATGCACCCCCGAAACCTCAATCAGCGCTTGATCACCCGCCATTTGCCACCAGCCTAGGTTGCCCCGAACTACAGGCGGCGATTGTAGCACAGGGTGGCCGCCACTGCCCCCCAGGGGGGCCACCGATGGCCTATAATGGCCCCATCGCGGCCCCGCCGGGGCCCAGGCGCTGCGGAGGGAACATGACTGGGGCATTGCTGACCTGCTGGGGCCTCGTCCCCCCCGCCCTCCTGGGGCGCCTGGCCAAGGTGCGCCTGCTGTGCCTCGATGTCGACGGCACCCTCACCGACGGGGGCATCCTGCTGGACAGCGCGGAGGGGGAGCAAAAGCGCTTCTACGCCCAGGACGGCTACGGGATCAGCGCCCTAAGGCGCGCGGGGCTGGAGGCGGCCATCATCACCGGCCGCAACTCGCGCCTGGTGGCGCGCCGCGCCGCGGAGCTGGGCATCCCCTACCTCTTCCAGGGCGTGGCCGACAAGGCCCGCGCCGTGGCGGATCTGGGGGAGAGGAGCGGCATCGACCCGGCCCTGATGGCGGCGGTGGGCGATGATCTCAACGACCTGCCCCTCTTTGGCAGCTGCGGGCTCACCGCCTGCCCCAGCGACGCCCACCCCTACATGCAGTCCATCGCCGACCTCACCCTCCACCGCCCCGGCGGGCATGGGGCGGTGCGCGAGATCTGCGACCTCATCCTCATCGCGCAGGGTCGCCTGGGCCCGCACGGCGGGCCAGTGGATCCCGCCCTGTCCCTGGGGGGCCCGCAATGAGGCTCGTGCCCTCCCGCTCCCTGGCCTTCTCGCTCCTCGCCTTCGCCCTGAGCTTTGGCCTCTACCGCCTGGCCCTGCAGGATGACCGGGGCACCAGCGTCCGCGGCCTGCCCACCCTGGTCGCCGACAACTACCACGGCGAGAGCTTCACCCCCGAGGGGGTGCTCGCCAACGCCCTCGACAGCACCCACGCCGTCTACCACGAGCGCGCGGGCACCCTGGCCCTCGACCGCCCGCGGCTCGTCCACTACCGGCACGAGGGGGGCAAGGACACCGAGCGCTGGCAGCTCAACGCGGATTTTGCGGATGTTTTGGTCAATGATAAAATATTCATGAGGGGCAACGTGGTGCTGGTGCCGCTCTTCAGGCCCGCGCCCATCAACCGCGCCGAAACCGACGAGATGACCCTCCACACCCAGTCCGGCACCATGGAGACCCGCGCGGAGGTGCGCGTCTACAGCAGTGGCTGGCAGGACGTGGGCAAGGATTTCCACGGCAACCTCAACGATGAAACCTACACCCTCAAGGATGGAGCCAATGGAGGCCCGCATGCGGTTTACTTCCCTTCAAAACGCTAGTCTCCTTGCGCTGCTGCTGTGCCTGCCGGGCACGGCCCTGGCGCTGCAGAGCGACCGCGAGCAGCCGGTGCACGTGGTCTCCGACGAGCAGCTGGCGGATCTCAAGGCCAACCTCCTCATCTTCAAGGGCAACGTGATCGGCACCCAGGGATCCATCATCATCCACGCCGACAAGGTAGAGGTGCGGCGCGACGAGAACGATGAGCTCAAGTCCATCATCGGCTACGGCGCCCCCGCCACCTTCGAGCAGACCATGGACGACGGCAAGGTGGTCAACTCCAACTCCTCGGTCATCACCTACCTGCCCCAGAGCAACGACGTCATCCTCCAGGGCAAGGCCGTCATCTGGCAGGGCAGCTCGCGGCTCACTGGCGAGCGGGTCATCTACAACACCCTCACCGAGCGCATGAAGGCCACCAACACCGTTGACCCGGGCAACCGCGTGCAGAGCACCTTCATCCCCGCCGAGATGCGCAAGGACAAGGGGCAGGACAAGGGCCAGGGCAAGCAGCAGCCCGCGGCCCCGAAGGCCGGGCCCGCGGCGGCGCCGGGCAGCAAGGCGCCCGCCACAGCGGGCCCAGGCGGCAGGCAGGGATAGCGGGGCGGCATGATCAACGAGCTCAAGGCGCTGCACCTGCGCAAGACCTACAAGCGCCGCGTGGTGGTGCAGGATGTCAGCCTCAGCGTCAAAAGCGGCAGCATCGTCGGGCTGCTCGGCCCCAACGGCGCCGGCAAGACCACCTCCTTCTACATGATCGTCGGCATCACCGCCTCCGAGGGCGGGCAGATCCTGCTCAATGACCGCGACATCACCATGCTGCCCATGCACCAGCGCGCGCGCCTGGGCATCGGCTACCTCCCCCAGGAGAACTCCATCTTCCGCAAGCTCACGGTGCGCGAGAACCTGCTCGGGGTGATCGAGCTCATCCCCAACGTCAACAAGGGCGAGCGCGAGCAGCGCGTCGACGAGCTGCTTGAGGAGTTCAGCATCTCCCACCTCAAGAACAACGTGGGCATGAGCCTCTCGGGCGGCGAGCGCCGCCGGGTGGAAATCGCCCGCGCCCTGGCGGCCGATCCCAAGTTCATCCTGCTCGACGAGCCGTTCGCCGGGGTGGATCCCATCTCGGTCGCCGACATCAAGGACATCATCTCCCACCTCTGCAACCGCGGCATCGGGGTGCTCATCACCGACCACAACGTGCGCGAGACGCTCGCGGTGTGCTCCTACGCCTACATCGTCAACAACGGCGGGCTCATCGCCTGCGGCACCCCCCAGGAGGTGCTGGCCGACCAGCAGGTCAAGGAAGTCTACCTCGGCGACAACTTCACCATGTGATCTGGCGCAACAAGGGCCGCGGGAGGTTGGGCTATACTTGCCCCTAGCCCTTTGGGCGGGGGAGAGGGCAGGATCCCCGGCGCCCGCAACAGGAGGTCATTGGACATGGTAGGCATCTCTAACACGCTGCAAATCCGCGCGCAGCAGACCCTGGCCATGACCCCGCAGCTCCAGCAGGCCATCCGCCTGCTCCAGCTCTCCAGCATCGAGCTCCAGCAGGAGCTGCGCCTCGCGGTGGACCGCAACCCCCTCCTCGACCTTGACGACAGCGACCAGAGCTCCTCGCAGATGGAGTCGCTCGACGAGCTGCGCGACCGCGAGCAGCAGGGCGAGGACTACAACCCCTTCGACAACGACAGCTCGGTCAACATGACCGACATCACCATGCAGAACGCCCTGCCCACTGGCGAGGGCAACGAGCCGCGGCGCGAGGAGGAGCAACGCCCCGAGTCGCCGCTCGATGACCAGAAGTACGCCGGGGTGGGCAGCAAGGGCATGGCGGTCGGCAACGACAGCGTCTACGAGGGCGAGACCTCCGAGTCGCTGCAGGATCACCTGATGTGGCAGCTCAACCTCTCCCCGCTGGAGGGCCTCGACCGCCTGCTGGCCGAGCGCATCATCGACGGCATCGACGACTCTGGCTACCTCTCCGCTGACCTGGGGGAGATCATCGCCCCGCTGCGCACCGAGTACCCCGATCTCACCGCGGCCCTCGAGGGGGATGAGCAGGGCACCACCCTCCTTGAGGAGGCGGCGGCGGTGCTCAAGCTCATCCAGCACTACGACCCGCGGGGGGTGGGATCGCGCAGCGTCAGGGAGTACCTGCTCCTGCAGCTGCGCGACCTCCCCGCGGGCACCGCGCACCGCGACCTCGCGCTTAAGGCCGTCGAGCAGCACTTCAGCCTGCTGGCCAGCCATGACTTCCGCAGCCTCTGCTCCAAACTGTCGGTGACCGAGGACACCCTCCGGGACATCTCGCTGCTCATCAAGTCGCTGCGCCCGCGCCCGGCCGAGGGGGTGGTGCGCGAGAAGTCGGACTTCGTGATCCCCGACGTGATCGCCTACCGGCGCCGCGACGGCAGCTACGGGGTGGAGCTCAACCCCGACGCCCTGCCCAAGGTGCGCCTCAACAGCCAGTACCAGCAGCTGGCCAACCGCGCCAGCAACGAGCGCGACCGCCAGTTCTTCAAGGACAACCTCCAGGAGGCCAACTGGCTGCTGCAGAGCCTCGGCATGCGCAACGAGACCCTGCTCAGGGTCTCGCAGTGCATCGTTGACCACCAGCGCGACTTCCTCGAGCGCGGCCCCACCTTCATGCACCCCATGGTGCTCCATGACGTGGCCGAGGAGGTGGAGCGCCACGAGTCGACCATCTCGAGGGTCACCACCGAGAAGTACATCTACACCCCGCGCGGCACCTTCGAGCTCAAGTACTTCTTCTCCTCCAGCGTGGGCACCGACTCGGGCGGGACCGCCTCCTCGACCGCCATCCGCTCGCGCATCAAGGAGATCATCTCCACCGAGAACCTGCGCCGCCCCTTCTCCGACAGCCACATCGCCGACATGCTCAAGGAGGAGGGCATCCTGGTGGCGCGCCGCACCGTCACCAAGTACCGCGAGTCGCTGGGCATCGCCTCCTCCTCGCAGCGCAAGCAGCTCGTCTAGCCGGCCGCAACCTTTTGTCCGCGCTCAAACTTTTGGGGGCCGGGCCTGCCTTTTCGCAAAATTTATACTATATTAGGTCGAGACGGGCCCTGGGCCCGCGCAACCAAGCATGACATCCACAACCGCCAATGCGGATTAAGGACGAACACCTATGCAGATAAACATCCAAGGAGTGGGCATCAAGGTCACCGATGCCTTGAACGATTTCGTCAACGACAAGTTCAAGCGGCTGGAGCGCAAGGGCGAGCTCATCACCAAGATCACGGTTTCCCTGACCGTGGACAAGCTCGACCACATCGCCAAGGCCGACCTCTCCCTCGCCGGTGGCACCCTCCATGCCGAGGCCACCGCCGAGAGCATGTACCCGGCCATCGACGCCCTGATTGACAAGGTCGATCGCCAGCTCGTCAAGTACAAGGAGAAGCTCAAGCAGGAATAGCGGCACCCTGCCGCGGGATCCCCCGCCGGGGGATCCCCCTTTCCCTGGGCTCAGCACCATGGGCGCCACCTTCACCTCACTTCCCCCGACCCTCATCCTCTCCCCGCTGGTCTGCTTCAGCAAGAAGCGGCTCTTCGAGGAAATCGCGCGCTGCGGCATGGGCAAGAGCGGGATGGCCCTCAAGGACATCACCCGCGCCCTCAACCTGCGCGAGTCGCGGGGCTCAACGGTCATCGCCGAGGGGGTGGCCCTGCCCCACCTGCGCTCCACGGTCATCGATGAGAGCTTCGCGGTGCTCAGCATCCTCGAGGATCCCGTGCCCTTTGGGCTGATTGACTCCGAGCCCAGCTCCGTGGACGTGGCGCTGACCTTTTTCTTCTCCTCGCGCGATCCCGTGGACCGCGGCGAGGCCATGCTCGAGCGGCTCTCCCACCTGCTGGGCGATCCCGAGCTGGTAAAGGCGCTGCGGCGCACCCGGCACGATCCAGGCAAGCTGGCGGAGATCCTGGCCGTCATCGACCAGCGCATGCAGGACGGGACCGCGGGCGCGCCCCACGAGTAGCAGGCAGGAGGATCAAGGCATGGACAGGCAGCCAGTTGAGCTCATCATCATCACCGGGCGCTCGGGCTCGGGCAAGACCGTGGCCCTGCGGGGGCTTGAGGATCTGGGCTTCTACTGCATCGACAACCTGCCGGTCGCGCTGCTCGGAGCCCTCTTCGAGCATGCCACCGCGGACTACCCCAAGCTCGCGGTCTCCATCGACATCCGCAACCTGCCCACCCCGCGCCATGTGGCGCAGCTCGAGAAGCACTACCTCGCCATCAAGGACGATCCGCGCTTCCTCATGACCGTCATCTACGTGGACGCCCAGGACGACGTGCTCATCAAGCGCTACTCCGAGACCCGCCGCGTCCACCCGCTCTCGCGCGCCAACCTGCCGCTCAACGAGGCCATCCGCGCCGAGGCCTCGCTGCTCTCCTCGCTGAGCGCCTACGCCGACCTCAGGATTGACACCTCGGCGATGTCCATCCATGACTTCAACCGCAAGATTGCCACCCTGGTGCGGCGCAGCCCCACCCACGCCCTGATCGTGGTAGTGGAGTCCTTTGGGTTCAAGAACGGCATTGCCCCGGACGCCGACCTGGTCTTTGACACCCGCTTCCTGCCCAACCCCTTCTGGGAGAGTGAGCTGCGCGGCTACAACGGCCTCGAGCAGCCCATCGTGGACTTCTTCAAGCGCCACCCAGAGGTGGACGAGTACGAGCAGGACATCGAGCGCCTGGTGCTCAAGTGGCTGCCCGCCGTGGAGCAGAGCCACCGCAGCTACCTGACCATCGCCATCGGCTGCACCGGCGGCTACCACCGCAGCGTCTACATCGCCCAGCGCCTCGGCGAGGCCCTGCAGGCCTCAGGGCGGCTGGTGCAGATCCGCCACAACAGCCTGGACCGCAACCATCAGGCCTGACTGGTGTGCAAGTTTACTTGTATACAAGGATCTTTTAACATACTGTATACAAACAAGTTAATTTTAAAATTTCGATCCAGTTAGCAAAAATAATAAAAATATTTTTGCCAAACCCGCGCACCTGCCACTTTTGCCCTTACAATGGGACCATCGTTCCACACCAAGAGAGGTTTTTGACATGAAGGCATGCGTGCTGCACCAAAAGGGCGATCTGCGCTTTGAGGACATTCCTGAGGGCCAGATCAAGGATCCCAACGAGGTCAAGGTCAAGATCCAGAACGCAGGCATCTGCGGCTCTGACCAGCACTACTACAGCGAGGGCGGCATTGGCTCCCAGATCGTGGTCCGCGAACCGATCGTCATCGGCCACGAGGGCTGCGGCATCGTCGAGGAGGTCGGCTCCGCGGTGCAGGGCATCAAGGCTGGCGACATGGTGGTGATCCGCCCCGCCCGCCCCTGCTTCAAGTGCCATAACTGCCAGAAGGGCATGTACACCTACTGCGAGGACATGCACCACCTCGGTTCCGCCGCCACCTTCCCCCACACCCAGGGCCTGTTCGCCGAGCACGTGGTGGTCCACCAGGCCCAGTGCTACGTGGTCCATGGCATGAGCCCGGAGGTGGGCGCCTTCGGCGAGCCGCTGGGCGTTGCCTACAATGGCGTGCACCGCGCCGGTGACATCATGGGCAAGGACGTGCTGGTGATGGGCGCGGGCCCGATCGGCTGCCTCGCCGTGGCCGCCGCCCGGGCCTGCGGCGCCGGCCACATCACCGTGGTCGACATCCGCCAGGAGCCGCTCAACATCGCCATCAAGATGGGTGCCGATGAGGCCTGCAACTCCAAGGATGATCCCGAGACCATTGAGAAGTGGTGCGAGCACAAGGGCCGCTTCGACGTCGCCCTCGAGTGCACCGGCAACGGCTTTGCCGCGATCAGCGCCATGAAGATGGTCCACCCGGAGGGCACCGTCTCGCAGCTGGGCATGTTTGGCACCAACAGCCAGCCCAAGGATCTCGCCAACTTCGCCAACAAGGGCCTGCACTGGAATGCGGTGTTCCGCTTCTATGACGAGTTCGGCCCGGCCGTGACCGCCCTCGAGCGCGGCATCGTTGACCCGCTGCCGCTGCTGAGCGCCAAGTTCAAGGCCGAGGAGTGCCAGAAGGCCATGGAGTCCGCCCTGTCGCCGGCCACCATGAAGGTGCAGATCTACTTCTAGCCGCCAACCAGTTGAGATAGAGACACCAAGGGGGATCATTTGATCCCCCTTCTTTGTTCTGGGCAAAGGGCCGCTAGCGGTCGATGGTCTGCCCCTGCATGTGGGCCTTAATCTTGGCGAGGGCGGAGCTCTCAATCTGGCGGATGCGCTCCACCGAGACCTTGTACTGGGAGGAGAGCTCCTGCAGCGTGGCCTTGGGCTCGGTGAGCCAGCGGCGCCTGACGATGTCGCGGCTGCGGTCATCGAGGGCCTCCAGCGCCTGCGCCAGGCGCACGTGCTCATGGTGCTCGAAGTCCCGGACCTCAAAGTTGTGCGCAAAGTCCGAGCCCTTGTCCTCGAGGTAGGCCGAGGGGGCAAAGGAGGAGTCCTCATCGGCGTCGACATCGGGATCAAAGCCGATGTCCTGCCCGGAGAGGCGGGTCTCCATCTCCGCGACATCTCGGGAGGTCACCCCCAGGTCGTCGGCCACCATCCGCCGCTCCTCGTCGGAGAACCACCCGAGGTGGGACTTGCTCTGGCGCAGCTTGAAGAACAGCTTGCGCTGGGCCTTGGTGGTGGCAATCTTGACCACGCGCCAGTTCTTGATCACGTAGTCATGGATCTCCGCCTTAATCCAGTGCACGGCAAAGGCCGCCAGGCGCACCCCCACCTCCGGGTCAAAGTGCTTGACCGCCTTCATGAGGCCGATGTTGCCCTCCTGCACCAGGTCGGAGAGCGGCAGCCCATAGCCTGAGTAGCCGCGGGCCACGCTCACCACCAGGCGCAGGTGGGACATGACGAGGCGGCGCGCCGCATCAAGATCGTTGTAGTCCCGAAGGCGTCGCGCCAGCGCCAGCTCGTCGTCGGCGTCGAGCATCGGCACCCGGTTGACGGTCTTCACATAGCTCTCGATGCTGCCCACCGGGGCCAGCATCATGCCCGGGGAGGCCTCCCCCTGGGTTGCGTCAGTCGCCGCGCTGTCACTCATGATCGGCTTCAAACAGGGCATCCACAAAGGCCCCGGCGTCAAACTCGCGCAGGTCGTCCACCCCCTCGCCAATGCCCACGTAGCGGATCGGCAGCTTGAACTCATCGGAGAGGGCAAAGACAATGCCGCCCTTGGCCGAGCCGTCCAGCTTGCTAACCACCAGGCCGGACAGGCTGACCGCCTGGCTGAAGATGCGCACCTGCGAGACTGCGTTCTGCCCAGTCGCGGCGTCCAGCACCATCATCACCTCATGGGGCGCCCCGCTGCCCTGCTTGCCCATCACCCTCACGATCTTGCGCAGCTCCTCCATGAGGTGATCCTTGTTCTGCAGGCGCCCGGCGGTGTCACAGATCAGCACGTCGTAATGCCGGGCGGTCGCGGCCTGCAGCGCATCATAGAGCACCGAGGCGCTGTCCGAGCCCGTGGCCTGGGCGATGACCGGCACCCCGATGCGGGCACCCCATTCCTCAAGCTGCGAGACGGCGGCAGCGCGGAAGGTATCCCCCGCGGCCAGCATCACCTTGAGGCCCTGCCCCTGGTACTGCTGGGCAAGCTTGCCGATGGTGGTGGTCTTGCCGGCCCCGTTCACCCCCACCATGAGGATGACAAAGGGTCCCTCCTCGCGCCTCGGCACCAAGGGCACGGCACAGGGACGGACAATCTCCACCAGGATCTTGCGCAGGTTGGCCTTGAGGGCCGCGGCATCCGCCAGCTCATAGAGGTGGGATTCCTCGCGCAGCCTCTCGATAACCTTCTCGGTGGTTTCCACACCCAGATCCGCAGTCAGCAGCGCGGTCTCCAGCTCCTCGTAAAGATCCTCGTCAATCTTGCCGCCACGCAACAAGGCGCTAAAGCCCGCGGCCAGGTTGTCACGGGTCTTCTTGAGGCGCTCAAAGAAGGAGGGGCGGTGGGGCTTGTCCTGGGTTTTCTTGGCCTTGGCCCGCTCTTCCTCAGCCTGCCTTTGGGCAGCCTCCTCAGCGGCTTTCCGGGCCGCCTCCTCTTCAGCAGCCTGTTTTTGGGCAGCTTCCTCGGCAACTCGCTTCGCCTCTGCCTCCGCTGCCGCCTTCTCTGCAGCGGCCTTGCGGGCCGCTTCCTTGGCGGCCTTCTTGGCCGCAGCTTCCTCGGCCGCTTTCTTGGCTGCCGCCTCCCGGGCAGCCTTGCGGGCTGCAGCCTGCGCTGCCTTCTTCGCGGCAGCTTCCTCGGCCGCCTGCTTCGCCGCAGCCTCCTCGGCCGCCTTTTTCGCCGCTTCCTCAGCTGCCTTCCTCGCCGCAGCTTCCTCTGCCGCCTTTTTCGCCGCTTCCTCGGCTGCCTTCTTCGCCGCAGCTTCCTCTGCCGCCTTCCGCGCCGCAGCCTCCTCAGCCGCCTTCCGCGCGGCAGCTTCCTCTGCCGCCTGCTTCGCCGCAGCCTCCTCGGCTGCCTTCCGCGCGGCAGCCTCCTCAGCCG
>JAILEI010000062.1 GCA_024688225.1 Succinivibrionaceae bacterium | reverse complement strand
AGGCTGATGAAGACATCGGCCACCGTGCCCGCGTCGAGGTCCAGGGTGATGCAGCCCTGGCGCTGCCCTTCCCGGAAAAAGCCCTCCAGCTCATCGTAGTAGTCATCGAGCCTTTGGTCCCCGAACATGGCAAAGAACTCGCCGTGCCCGAGGAACAGCACATAGGTGCTGTGCTCGCAATGGAAGGCCACCAGGCGCCTTAGCGTGGCCAAGAAGTCGCCGTCGCGCCCGCAGGTGATCTGCCAGGCCTCGTCAAGGACCCACAGGATCCGCCCGAGGATGGTCTTCTGCAGGTTTTCCTTGGTCGAGTAGATGCGGTGCAGGCTGGCCTTGCTGATCCCATCGCGCCGCGGTGCCGACCGGCAATCATGGCATACAGGCAGGGGATCACCACCAGGGTCAGCGCGGTGGAGGTGATGAGCCCGCCCCGGATGGCATGGGCCATGGGGGCGCGGGCCTCACCCCCGTCACCGATGCCCACCGCCACGGGCAGCATGGCGAAGGCCATGGCGATGGTGGTCATCATTATGGGCCTGAAACGCCTCTGCCCCGCCCTTGCCAGCGCCGTGGCCGGATCAAGGCCTGACCCAATGCCCATTTTGGCGAGGTCAATGAGCAGGGCGTTGGACAGCTCGTTCTGGTCAGTGCCAAGCAGGGTCTGCCCGCGTGCCACCTCGGTCCCGTTCTCCACATAGACCGCGCTGACCCAGTCAGAGTAGCGGCCGCTGATGATGGCGGTGGTCAGCCCCTCGACCGTCCCGGCCAGGTGCTGGCGCCCCTCAATCGTAGTTTCCTCGGCTGGGGCGGTGGTGACGGCGATGGGGGAGGGCTGGGCTGGGCCTCGCCTTGGTCCCCGTCGCCACCCCTGCCCATGAGGGCGGCAAGGCAAGCCCCGCCGCCTGTCACCAGGGCCGGCAGCGGGACGGGGCTGTTGCTAGGGGGACTAGATCCGAGGTTGCAGCGGGCTGATGGCCATCAGGCGGGGCTGGGGGGCGCTGCCGCCCTGATCGCCCAGGATGGCGGTGAGGCGGGCGATGGCCAGCTGCGCCTTTTGGGGCAGCATCATCCCGATCGTGGATCCGAGGAACATGCTCGAGAGCTCCTTTAGGGGATCGGCGGAGCTCGGGTGCAGGGTCACCACCTGCGCCTTGCCGCGCCCAATCCCCGCGAGCTCCTCGGCCGCGGCGAGGGCGTCGGAGAAGTCCCCAATTCCATCGATGAGCCCGAGGCCCTTGGCCTTCCCGGCCAGGAACACCCGGCCCTCGGCCCAGTCATGGAAGCCCTGGGGATCGAGGTGGCGGGCCGCGGCGACCGTGTCCACGAAGAAGCGGTAGAAGCTGTCGATGGAGAGCTGCAGCGCCGCGCCGGCCTGCTCCCCCAGGGGGGCGGCAATGGCCGCCTGCGCGAACTCATGGGTGCTGGCCCCGTCCTGGTGGACCCCATACTCGTTGAGCAGGTGGTGCGCCCCCAGCATGGTGGCGAACACCCCAATCGAGCCGGTGATGGTGGAGGGGGTGGCGAGGATGCGGTCGGCGCCCATGGCCACGAGGTAGGCCCCCGAGGCGGCGGTGCCGTTCATGGAGACCACCACCTTCTTGCCGTGCGCGCGCAGCCGCTCCAGGCCGCGGCGGATCTTCTCCGAGGCCAGGGCCTCGCCGCCCGGGCTGTCGAGGTAGACCACCACCGCCCTGACCTGCTCGTCAAGGTCGGCGCTGTCGATGACCTCGAGGAGGTTCTCGTCGGTGAAGTCTGAGGTGCGCTCGGTGTAGGAGGTGATGGTGCCAAGGCCGTAGATCACCGCCACCCGGGGGGCATCCTTGGCGCTGTTGCGCGCGGGCCTTAGGTAGTCGCGGTAGTCGGTCTCAAGCGGCCATGCCTCATCCTCGGGATCGGCGCCGTACTCCCTGGCAAGGCGTGCCATCAGCTCCTCATAGGGCAGGGCGCCGTCGATGAGGCGCTGCTCCTGCTGCATCCGCGCGAGGTTGCCGCCATGCCCCCTCAGGCGCGCCACCAGCCCAGGCGCGGGCTCGAGCAGCGGGCCCTTGATCTGGCGCGCCGCCAGGATCTCGCGCTCGTAGAGGCCCCACAGCCCGTCGGCGAGCTCCTGGCACTCGGCTTTCACCCCCTCGGACATGGAGTCGCGCAGCAGCGGCTCGACCGCCGACTTGAACTCGCCGGCGCGGAAGACATAGGGGGTGAGGCCAAAGCGCCGCAGCGCCCCCGCGTAATAAAGTGACTCGATGCCGATGCCGGAGAGGCCGACCTCCCCGAGCGGGTCGCAGTAGGCCTCGTCGCAGTGGGCGGCGATGAGGTAGGTGCCCTGGTCAAAGTACTCTGCGTAGGCGATCGCCTTCTTGCCCCTTGAGCGCAACGCGTCGAGGGCCTTGCCGAGGCGGCTGGCCACCGCCATGGTCAGCCCTGAGGTGAGGGTGAGGTCGAGGTGGACGGCGCGCACCTTTTCATCGTCCGCGGCCTGCGCCAGGGCGGCCTCGATGGCGCACAGCTCATGCTCGCTGCGGCGCGAGAGGCGCGAGGCGAGCTCGCGGTTGAGGCGCTCGAGGCGATCGCCCGAGAAGGGGCGCTCGCTGATGGTGCCATCGAGGCAGAAGTACACCATCCCGGGATCGGCGGGCCCTGCCTTGGCGGGCGGCTGTGGCTCGCCCTCCCCGAGCCCGACCTTGCCCGCGAGATCGTCGGCGGCCATGATGCAGGCGAGGATGAGACCCAGCGCCAGCACCATCAGCGTGTTGCCGATGAGGTTGCGCAGGAAGGTCAGGGCGGAGCCGATGAGGCCCGCCACCACGCAGGCGCCATGGAGGAGGGAGCGCCGCTCCCGCGGCTCCTGCTCGCTCATTGCGCCTTGTTCCCCGTGGCGCGCACGATCTGCATCGCCGAGGCAATCATGCCGGAGACGTCATTGAGGTTGCTCGGCACGATCAGGGTGTTGCCCTCCTTGGCGATGTTGGCGAAGGCGTCGACATAGCGCTCGGCAATCTTGAGGTTGACCGCGGTGTTGCCGCCCTTCTGCTCGGTGGCCTCGGCAATCTTGCGCAGGGCCTCGGCGGTGGCGTTGGCCACGGTCAGGGTGGCGGTGGCCTCACCCTCGGCCTTGTTGATGGCGGCCTGCTTCTCGCCCTCGGACTGGGCGATGGCGGCCTCACGGGCACCGGTGGCGAGGTTGATCTGCTCCTGCTTGCGGCCCTCGGACTCGGCGATCAGGGCGCGCTTCTCGCGCTCGGCGGTGATCTGCTGCTGCATGGCCTGCAGGATGACGGCGGGCGGGGTGAGATCCTTGATCTCATAGCGCAGCACCTTCACGCCCCAGTTGAGGGCGGCCTCGTCGATGGCGGCGACCACCTGGTTGTTGATGGCGTCGCGCTCCTCGAAGGTCTTGTCGAGCTCCATGCGGCCGATGACCGAGCGCAGGGTGGTCTGCGCCAGCTGGGTGATGGCGACCACATAGTTGGAGGTGCCGTAGGAGGCGCGCTCCGGGTCGGTGACCTGGAAGAACAGCACGCCGTCCACCGAGAGCTGGGTGTTGTCACGGGTGATGCAGACCTGGCTGGGGGTGTCGAGCGGGATCTCCTTGAGCGAGTGGCGGTAGGCCACGCGGTCAATGAAGGGGATGATGAAGTTGAGCCCGGGGTTCAGCACCTTGTTGAACTTGCCAAAGCGCTCGATCACCCAGGCACTCTGCTGGGGGATGACCTTGATGGACTTGACGGCGAAGATGACGGCGATGATGAACAGCACCAGGGCGGTGACCATCCAGCTGTAGTCTTCCATGTTTACTCTCCTTGCTTATCAGTGGGGTTGGGCTGGGGCGCGAGCACCAGCATGGTGCCGCGGGTTTCCTTGATGGTGTAGGAACCGGGGGTGAGGGGGGCGCCGCCCTCGAGGGTGGCGCGCCAGTTGGCGCCGCGGTGGCGCACCGTGGCGCTGCCGTCGGCGGCGACCTCGGTGACGGTGACGGACTGCCCGGCGTCAAGATCGTTGCTGCCCACCAGATCCTGGCGGTGGGCGCGGCGGTAGCGCCTGGCGATGAGCACGCCGATCACGGCGACCACGCCGGCCACGGCCACCTGCAATGAGGCCTCGCCGCCGAGGAAGGCGGTGGCGGCGCCCATCAGGGTGCCCGCGCCGACCGCGAGAAGGAAGATGCTGCCCAGCAGCATCTCCGCGCCAATGATGACCAGGGTGGCGACCACCCACAGCAGTGAAGCACTCATTTGTTGCTCTCCCCCTTGTTAAAGCGCAGGACGGCGGCGCCCATGACGATCAGCAGGATCAGCACCACCATCACGAGGCTCATGGTGTCATCGTCAAGCTGCAGGAAAAAGGCGTCGTCGATGGCGACGATGGTAAGCAGGCCCACGACGATGCCCACGAGGATGCGCGCCCCCATTCCCACCGCGGAGATGGGCTTCTGGGGCTGGCCGTCGCTATTGGGGCGGCCGAAGTTGAGGAAGGCCGCCACCACCCGCGAGAGGATGAAGACCATCCCGATCTCGCAGATGATCATCCCGTAGAGGCTGTCCTCCTCCATCATCGGGGCGAACACGTCGCGCAGCCCCAGGGTGACGGCCACCACGGCGATGATGGCAAGCAGGGTCTGGGGCAGGTAGCCCTTGCGTGTCTCGACCTCCTCCCCGGCCTCCTTTTTCTTGCGCCCCGCGGCGCTCTTGGCCTGCTTGGCGTAGTCGTGCCTGGGCTCGTAGAGGTTGTGGTGGTGCCCCTCGTGGTTGAGCAGCTCGCCCTGTGCGTTGGCGGCGTTGATGTCACCCACCGTGGTGCCGCTCGCAATCTCGGCCTTGAGGCGCGCGAAGCTCTCGGCGACGCTCTCATGGGCGTGGGGCTTCTCGTCCACCATGGCGCTGGGCGCGGCTCCCTGCTGCTGGCCCCTCTTGGAGAGGCTCTCAATCAACCCCGCAAAGTCCCCGTTGCGCGGGGGTTCTGGGTCTAGTGCCATGCGCTTCCTCCCTGTGAAAGCCGGCTGGTTACTGGGTGTGCGCACATTCTATCAGGCTTTGGGAGGGGGTAAAAAAAGTTTGATTTTTTTTCATCCGTTTTTCAAGCTGATATTTGTGAATTTAACCTTTTGGATCCATTAGGCCGGCGCGGCTGCCAGCCTAATGGGCGGCCCCTTGGGGACGCGGCTGACAATGGGCGCGCACCCGGGGTGGCCCCGGGCAAAAAAACTGCGGGGCGCGGCCCCCGATCGCAACGATGGAGCAAGACATGAAACTCAGGAAACTGGCCCTGGCCCTTGGGATCGCGCTGTGCGCCCTGGGGCAGTCGGGCAACGCGGCGCAGATGCGCCTGTCACGGGTGAGCGTCGACACGGCGCTGCTCGCCGATGCCAATGAGGTGCAGCAGGCGCTCTCGCCCTACCTGCACCAGGAGATCACCGCGGCGCTGCTGCAGAAGGTGCTCAACGAAATCACCCATTACTACCAGGGGCACGGCTACCCGCACTCCAAGGCCTTCCTCCCCGAGCAGTCGATAAGCAACGGGGAGGTGCTGGTGTCCGTGGCCTCGCCCACCCTCGACGAGGTCACGGTGAGCGATGGGGTGGGCCTGCGCCCGGGCGCCGTGGAGCGGCTGTTCTCGGCGCTGCGCCGCGAGGCGGGCCGGCCGCTGCAGTCCGCGGCCCTCGAGAGCGTGCTGCTGCGCCACCAGGATGCGGGGCTCTATGACGTGGCGGGCTCCTACCGCCCGGGCAGTGAGCCAGGCAGCGCCTCACTGGAGGTGAGCGTGCTGCCCAAGCGCAAGGTGGGCTTCTCGGTCTTTGCCGACAACTACGGCAACAAGCCCTCGGGGCGCTACCGCGCGGGCGGCAGCCTCACCGTCAACAACCTCACCGGCAACGCCGACCGGCTGCGCGCCTTCGCCGCGACCACCAACGAGAAGCAGATCAACGCCAGCATCGGCTATGAGATCCCCATCAGCGCCCATCCCACCATCGCGGGCGCCTCCTTCTGCGTGGGCGACTACGAGCTCGCGGGGGCCTACCGCAGGCTGGGGGCCACCGGGCGCTCCTACACCTATGAGCTCTATGTAAAGGAGCCGCTGTGGCGCGACCGCGCCCAGAAATGGGACCTGAGCGCCGGGGTGCGCCACCGCGAGATCACCGACCGCTTCAAGGCCTTTGGCCTCAAGTTCAGGCGCGCCACCACCGCGGGCTATGTGGGCACCTCCTATGCCTTCAGCACCGAGGCGCTGCGCGGGGCGGCCTCGCTCTTGGCCGTGGGCGGGGATCTTAGGAACAAGGATGACTACGGGCTGCGCGAGGACGGGGCCTACTTCCTCGCCAACGCCCAGGCCTACCTCGCCCATGACTTCACGGCGCAGCTGGCGCTCTATGGCAGCCTTGAGGCGCAGCTCTCCTCGCGCCACCTTGAGTCCTCCGAGCAGATGGTGGCCACCGGGCCGGGCCTGGTGGGCGGCTATGACAGCTCCGTGGGGGTGGCCGACGGGGGCTGGCGCGTGGGCCTGGGGCTGGAGGTGCGGCCGCTCTCTGACCAGCGGCTGCTGCTGCGCCCGCATGTGGACTACGCCTCGCTGCGCAACCGCCACTATGAGTCGGAGTCGGTCAAGAGCGCGGGCCTTGACGCGCAGCTGCGCCTCGGGAACTTCAGGGTGGATCTGGAGGGCAGCGCGCTTTTGGGCAAGCGGCTGGTCTCAGACGCGGATCGCGCCAAGGTCTGGCTGAGGCTGTCCTATGAGTGCGCCTAGGCTGGCCATGGCGTGCCATCTCGCGCCCGAGGCCGTGCCCCTGGGGGCGGCGGCGCTCGCCCTGTGCGGCTCGGCACTGGTTTTTTACGGTTACTTTTTTGCCTAGGGAAGGGGCAGGATCATGAGACTTAATTCAATCACTTCAGGCATCAGGATGGGACTGTGGGGGGCGGCGCTGCTCACCCCGGGCTGGGCGGCGGCCGCCGCGCTGCCGCAGGGGGCGGAGGTGCTCCATGGCGATGTATACATCAACAAAATATCCGACAGCAGAATGTCGATCATGAGCTCGGACGCGAACAACGTCATCAAGTGGCAGTCCTTCGACGTGGGCGCGGGCAGCTCGGTGTCCTTTGACATGAACAACTACCTGAACCTGGTGGTGGGCGGGCGCCCCAGCGAGATTGCGGGATCGGTGAGCTGCCCCGGCAACCTCTACATCAACAACCCCGCGGGGATCCGCCTCGCCGAGGGCTCCCGGGTGACGGCCCTGAACCTCGGACTGTCCACGGCGCGCCTTGACGAGCAGCTCATCGAGGCCTTCAAGGCCAGCGGCACGCTCAGCGCCACCGGCAAGGGCATGGGGCGGGTGCGCCTGCTCGGCGAGGTCAAGACAGGATCGCTAGTGGTGGACGGCGGCCAGATCGTGGTGCGCGATCCCGATCGGATCAAGCATACGGACACCACCCCCCTGGCCAACACGGAGCAAAACACCCGCCTCACCCTGCGCAGCTCGGTGCGGCGGGTGGACGTGGGCGCCTCGGCCCAGCCCGGGCGCGACCTTGCGGCGGACTACGCCCAAAAGGGGGAGGCGGGCCTGGTGATCCACGAGGGCGCGCAGGCCGTGGCCAGCGCCTCAGAGCTGGAGGCGCTGCGCTTCAACCCCACTGGGTCCTTCTGGCTGGCCGATGACATTGACCTCGGGACGGTCAGCGCGGTGCCGCTTGCCACCTTCAGCGGCACCCTCGACGGGGCGGGCAGCGCCATCACCTATCAGGCGAGCCTTACCTCAAGCGCCACCCGCGGCGGCCTCTTTGGCACCCTCGATGGCGCCACGGTGCGCGACCTGCGCATCGGGAACGCCGCCCTCGCGGTGTCAGGCGCGGCCGCAGGGAGCGCCTTTGGCGCCCTCGCCGGGGAAATCAAGGGCGGCAGCATCACCAATGTGGAGGTGGAGAACTTCACCTTCAGCGCGGTGGATCCGCGCGGCGACTTCTACGCGGGCGCCCTGGCGGGCAAGCTTGGCGCGGGTGTCACCAACCCCGCGCTTTGCAACGTGAGCGCGGCCTTTGAGGCGCGCTCGGCGCAGGCGCTCAAGGAGTCCGCCCATGCCGTGGCGGGCACCCTGGTGGGCCTTAACGAGGCCCGGGCGCTCAGCGAGGGCTACGTGGTGGGCAATGCCGTGGGCGGCCTTGGGTCGCTGTGGGGCCGGAACAATGGCAGCCTCATGGGGAGCGTGAACCCTGAGGAGGCGCTGGGCGCACTCCCCGGGCGCGAGGGGCTGATTTCCGATCGCACCGACTTCATCACCCGCAAGGAGTTCTACGATCCCTTCTTCATCGAGGACTTCACGGTGACCTACGACGGCCTCTCGCACGATGACTATGCGGGCCTTGCGAGCAACCTGGCCTTTGACCTTGCCAGCCTGGTCACGGTGGAAAAAGCCTACACCGGCGAGGCGGTGCACGATGGGGTGTGGGGGCATCGCCTCAAGGCAAGGGACAGCCTCAGCCGCCCCTTCTACTTTGTGCGCGAGGGCAGCGATGCGGCCAGCCTCACCGGGGTGGGCAACATCACCATCGCGGGCGAGCCGCGCCCCGATCCGCTCCCCGGGACAGGGGAGGGCGGCGTCCCGGATGCCCAGCCGGGCACGGGCGACAACCCGGGCACCAACCCAGGTTCCAACCCGGGCACCGACCTTGGCGCCAACCCTGGGTCCAACTCAGGTGCTAACCCCGATTCCAACCCTGGTTCCAACCCCGGCGCCCAGCATCGTGCCCAGCCCACCAGCCCAGCGGGCGGGCTGCTCCTGGCGGGCACGGCCCCGGCGGGATCTGCCGCGGCGGCGAACGGTCCCTGGGCCTATTTTGCGGAGGCGTGGGAGCAGGGGGGTGACACCGGGGTGCGGGTGCTGATGGCCGCCTTCCTGGACGGCGCGCGCGATGAGGGCATTAACTGCGAGTACTGCCGCGTGCAGCGCCCGCTTGAGACCGGCAGCGCCGCGGCGGCGGGCCTGGGACGCCCCTCCTTCCGGCCCTTCGCGCCGGGGAGCTTCAGTTTCTCCACGCCCTACCGGGTGGCGATGACCGCCACCCTCGATGCGGGCGAGATCCTCCTCGCCCAGGGGGTCAGCGCCACGGGGGAGGATGATGACGCCTGACCCCAGGCCGGGGGCCTGCACCACCTTGGTGCAGGCCCTTGGCCTGCATAGTGCGTTCCCAGGGGCCTTGCCCCAGGGTGCTAGAATGCCTTGCATGCGGCCGGGCCCGCCCGGCCCCATTGAGGAGAGAACATGCTTGACACCCTAGACCAACTTATCAATGAGGTAAGCGGATTCCTCTGGACCTACCTCGTCATTGCCTTCCTGGTGGCGGCCGGGCTGTACTTCACCCTGCGCACCAGGCTGGTGCAGCTGCTGGACCTGCCCGAGATGCTCAGGGTGCTGCGCCACGGCATCACCGGCCATCGCCCCAAGGGCAAGGAGATCAGCTCCTTCCAGGCCTTTTGCATCAGCACCGCCTCGCGCGTGGGCACCGGCAACATCGCCGGCATTGCCATCGCCATCACCCTCGGCGGCCCGGGCGCCATCTTCTGGATGTGGCTGATTGCCCTCATCGGCGCGGCCACCGGCTTCATCGAGAGCACCCTGGCGCAGATCTACAAGGTGCCCTACCGCGAGGGCGGCTACCACGGCGGCCCGGCCTACTACATCAGCAACGCCCTCGGGCAGCCCTGGGTGGCGGCGGTGTTCGCGGTGCTCATCAGCATCACCTTCTCGCTGACCTACAACAGCGTGCAGTCCAACACCATCACCCATGCCATCGTGGGCGCCTTTGGCCTGCAGGATCTGCTCGGCGGCTATGAGAACGTGATCGTCGGCCTGACCATCTGCGTGTTCGCCTCGATGGTGATCTTCGGCGGCGCGCACCGCATCGCGAGGGTCACCGAGGTGATGGTGCCGATCATGGCCATCATCTACCTGCTGATTGCGGCGGTGATCCTGGTCATGCACCTCGACATGGTGCCGGCCACGCTGGCGCTGGTCTTCAGCAGCGCCTTCCACCCCGAGCAGGCGGTGGCGGGCGGCATCGGCGCGGTGATCCTCACCGGGGTCAAGCGCGGCCTCTTCTCCAACGAGGCCGGCGAGGGCTCGGTGCCGAACGCGGCGGCCTGCGCGGTGACCTCCCACCCGGTCAAGCAGGGCCTCATCCAGGCCTTCGGCGTCTTCCTCGACACCCTCATCATCTGCACCGCCTCGGCGGTGATCGTGCTGCTCTCCGGGCAGTACGAGGTGGGCGGCGAGCTGACCGGGATCAACCTGGTGCAGCAGTCCCTGACCTCGCAGCTGGGCTCCTGGGCGGGTTACTTCATGACCTTCACCATCACCCTGTTTGCCTTCAGCTCCATCATCGGCAACTACTATTATGGCGAGGTGAACATCGGCTACCTCAACAAGCGCCCCGAGGTGCTGGCCGCCTTCCGCGTGGTGGTGGTGGGGATGATCTTCTTTGGCTCCTACGCCTCGCTCTCGCTGGTCTGGGATCTCGCCGACCTGTTCATGGCGCTCCTGACCATCACCAACCTCTACGCCATCGTGCGGCTCTCCAAGTACGCCTTCCGGGCGCTCGAGGACTACCGCGCGCAAAAGCGCGGCGGGGTGCGGGAGCCGCGCTTTGACCCCTCCTGCCTGCCCGACCAGCGTGGCATCGCCGCCTGGGGGCATGAGCAGGAGTACCTGGGCAACAGCCGCGACTAGCCAGGCTTGCTAACCAGGCAAGGGTCCCGCCGCCCCCGCGCGGCGGGGCCCTTTTCCTTGCGCGCCATCTGGGGTGGCGCCCCTTGCAACGCACGGCGCGGCACAGGCCTTTTTGCTATAATGTGTGACCATTTTTCCGATGCGACACGAGGAGGCTGTTATGCTGCGCATTGTTGAAGAGGCCCTGACCTTCGATGACCTGCTCCTGGTTCCCGCCCATTCCAAGGTCCTGCCCGGCTCTGCCGACCTGGGGACCCGCCTGACCGCCGGGATCCGGATCAACATCCCGCTCATCTCCTCCGCGATGGACACCGTGACCGAGTCCGGCCTCGCCATTGCCCTGGCCCAGGAGGGCGGCATCGGTTTCATCCACAAGAACATGCCCATCGACCGCCAGGCGGCCGAGGTGCTGCGGGTCAAGCGCTTTGAGAGCGGCATGGTCACCCACCCGGTGGCGGTGCACCCCGGCGCCACCATCCGCGAGGTCATCGAGCTGAGCAAGCGCCATGGCTTCGGCGGCTTCCCGGTCATCGATGAGCAGGACAACCTGCTCGGCATCATCACCGGGCGCGACTTCCGCTTCATCACCGACCTCTCCACCAAGGTCGCGGATGCCATGACCCCCAAGGAGCGCCTCGTCACCGTGGGCGAGAAGGCCTCCCAGGAGGAGGTGCGGCAGCTGATGCAGCGCCACCGCATCGAGAAGGTGCTGGTGGTGGACGACACCTTCCACCTCAAGGGCATGATCACCGGCAAGGACTTCAACAAGGCCGCCAACAAGCCCAACGCCTGCAAGGACGCCCTCGGGCGGCTGCGCGTGGGCGCCGCGATCGGCGTGGGGCCCGGCAATGAGGAGCGCGCCCGCGCCCTCGTCGAGGCCGGGGTGGACGTGCTGCTGGTGGACTCCTCCCACGGCCATTCCGAGGGGGTGCTGGAGCGCATCCGCGCGGTGCGCGCCGCCTACCCCAGCCTGCCCATCGTGGGCGGCAACGTCGCCACCGCCGCGGGGGCGGTCGCCCTTGCCGAGGCGGGGGTGAGCGCGGTCAAGGTCGGCATCGGCCCGGGCTCCATCTGCACCACCCGCATCGTCACCGGCTGCGGCGTCCCGCAGATGACCGCGGTGGCCAACGCCGTGGAGGCGATGAAGGGCTCGGACGTGACGGTGATCGCCGACGGCGGCATCCGCTACTCGGGCGACATCGCCAAGGCCCTCGCCGCCGGCGCCAACTGCGTGATGGTCGGCTCGATGCTCGCGGGCACCGATGAGGCCCCGGGTGAGATTGAGATCTACCAGGGCCGCTCCTACAAGTCCTACCGCGGCATGGGCTCGCTCGCCGCCATGTCCAAGGGCAGCGCCGACCGCTACTTCCAGAGCGACAACGCCGCCGAGAAGCTGGTGCCGGAGGGCATCGAGGGGCGGGTGGCCTACAAGGGCCCGCTCTCGGGGATCATCATGCAGCAGATGGGCGGCCTGCGCTCGGCCATGGGCCTCACCGGCTGCGCGACCATCGACGAGCTGCGCACCAAGGCGCAGTTCGTGCGCATCACCGGCGCCGGCATCCGTGAGTCCCACGTCCATGACGTGACCATCACCAAGGAAGCCCCCAACTACCAGCACCTCGCCTAGCAAAGGGAGGGGCATGAGCATGGCAAGTTCGAACATCCACTCCGAGCGGATCCTGATCCTCGACTTTGGCTCGCAGGTCACGCAGCTCATCGCGCGCCGGGTGCGCGAGATTGGCGCCTACTGTGAGCTCTGGCCCTT
>JAILEI010000057.1 GCA_024688225.1 Succinivibrionaceae bacterium | reverse complement strand
CCCTGGCCTGCGCCACCCAGGCCACCGGCGCCACCCTGGCCACCGCTACCGATATTGGCCGCCTGGCCGGCATTGGCGGACAGGTTCGCGGCCTGGGTGAGGTTGTTGCCCAGGCCCGCGGCGGAGTAGAGCACGTTGATGCCCTGGCTGTCGTTGCCGGTCACCGTGGTGGAGTTGGAGGACTTGATGGTGATGTCGCCACTGCCCCTGAGGCTGATCTCGGAGCACATCAGGTCGCTGGTCATGCAGGCGTTGACGATCAGGATCACCTGGGCCTCCACGTGCTTGGTGATGTTGCCCGCGAGGTGCATCGCCGCGCCGTTGGTGAAGAAGGTATGGTCGTTGACCTTGGACTTGAACCAGTCGGGGGCGGCGACCGAGACGATGGTGACGGCGAGGTCGTAGAGGTCGAGCAGGGTGTCGACGATGCCCACCAGCAGGCTGAGCACGTCGTCGCTCTCGGCGAAGGTCTTGCGCCAGTTCTTGTCCTTGACCGCCTTCTTGACCTTGCGCGTGTACTTGACGATGGCGGCCACGCCCTTGGAGACGCACTTGCCGGCGCCCAGTGCCTTGGTGTTGTGCTCCTCGAACTCCTTGATCTTGCTCGGGTCGATGGTGCCGTCGGGCGCATGGTCGTAGCAGGCCATCTTGATGGCGGCCATGATCTCCCGGAGATCCTCGACACCGGTGTTGATGCCCTGGTCGACGAGGGCGCCATGGCTCATGGTCTTGACCTTGACCGCGGTGCCGTTGATCTCGCTGGAGCCGTGGCTGACCTTGATGCCGGCCCCGAAGCCGTCGGTCAGGGAGACCTTGAACTTGGAGGAGGCGCTGATGGCGGGGCCGGCTATGGACACGCCGTTGAAGGGGTGGACGGAGATGCTCGACGAGAAGGCGCCGGTGCCGTTGGTCGGCCAGTACTCCGAGGAGATGCTGACGCTCTCGGGATTGATGGAGATCGAGTTGCGCCCCGAGGTGAAGGTGATCTTGGAGCTGCCGTTGAGGCTGATCTCCTTGCCGGTGATGCTGACCTTGCCGCCACTGGCGATGGCGACATCGGCATCGGAGGAGTTGGTCTTGACGTTGATGCCCTTTTCGCCGGAGATGGTTACGGTATCGCCCTCCAGGCGGCTCGCTTGCTCTGCCATGGTGCTCTGTCCCCCTAGATGTAATCCTCGGCGCCGTACGAGTCGCCCGGCTCGTACTGGTCAAACATGTTCTTCTTGAGATCCTCGGCCTTGCGCTCGATGGCCTCGTGGGCGGCGATGAGTTTCTTGCGGGCCCGCTCGTAGGACTCGCGCTCGCTGCCGGTGAGGCTGAGGCCGTTGAACTTGCCGATAAGGTTGTGCTTGAGGCCCTGGTACTCGCTGAGGGCGGTGAGGTAGTCCTGCCGCAGCCGCTCGCAGCCGGCCTTGATGTAGGCATCGTAGACCTGCCGGGCGGTCACGGCGCGGTGGGTGAAGCGGAAGGTGTCGATGTAGCTTTCCATGTCATTGCCGATGATGGCCAGGGTGATCGCCTGGACCGGGTCGGCGGGGCGGTCGGAGCTGGTGAGCGGCCCGAAGCCCCGGGCCCGGGCGCCCTCGAGCCAGTTGAAGGTGCCCATGCCGGCGCTGTCGAGGTAGGCAAGCTGCCCCAGCACCGGGTGGTAGGCCATGAGGTGCAGCCGGCCCCCGAGGGCCGCCACCAGCACATGGTCGCCTACGTGCGGGAAGCTGCCCAGCGCCTCGCCCCCCTCGCGGGCGGAGTTGCGCACCACCACCGGGGTCATGGAGCCGCGGGGCAGCATGTAGAAGAAGGAGGGATCCTGGGGCGGGTCGAACTTGCAGGGCACCGCCTCCCCGAAGCGGTCGAGGCGCCCCTCGGCGTCGCACACCGAGCCCTCGAGGGTGAGCGCCCGCCCCGGGGGCATCAGGCGCATGGGGTCCCCGGCGTCGCCGAGGGTGGGCAGGCGGTCTGGCCGGCCCTCGAGGGAGAGGGCGGCGCAGTCGGTGGTGGCCTCCACGCTGGCCTCAATCTCCTTGATCATGGGGTGCAGGACGAAGTCCTCGGGGTAGTTGACGTTGTAGGCGAGGCGGGTGCGCTCCACGAGAAGGTCGAGGTCGCGGCCGCTGTCCCCGTAGAAGCCCGCCAGGGTGGCGATGTAGCCGGCCCGGGCGCCGAGGTCGGTGGTCCTGAAGGACCACTCCGCGCGCGGGGCGAGGCACTCGCGCACGCTCTGCTGGGTGCGCGCCTCATCGGACATGTCCACGAACTCGAGGTCGTCGGAGCCGCTCTTCTTGATGGTCTCGTAGTAGGCGTAGCAGGTGAACAGGGAGCTGGTGGAGAAGTCCTCGTGGTCGCTGTCGCCGTAGTGGGTGAAGGCCTTGTCCCGGGGCGGGCGGTAGTGCCCCCCGGAGCGCACCTCGGAAATGTAGCCATCCCCCCTTGGATCGTGCATCTGGCAGCGGTGCTCCCCGGGCACCGGGGCGCCCATCCGCCCCTCCCGGGCCTCGAGGTAGGTCAGGTAGCTCCTCGAGGCGTCGCTGATGAAGATCTGCCCGCACAGCTCGTCGTCCATGGTGTCCTCCACCAGGTTGAGGCCGTTGAGCAGGCAGAGCCGGCAGATGAAGTCGTAGTCGCTCTCGAGGATCTGGGTGTAGACGTGGCTGTCGGGGAAGTCGCCCTCCTCGATGAGCCGGTCCTTGGCGCAGAGCGCAATCCCATAGTCCTGGAGGATGGACTTGATGACCGCGACCACCCCCTGGCGCACGAAGGAGCGGGTGTGGAGCTGGTGGCGGAGCAGGCTGAGCGCCGACTCCACGGTGATGGTGTAGCAGCAGGCGTCGCGCTGCCCGGACTTGCCGGACTCGCGGTAGGCGATGCCATGGAAGCGGTGGGCGGTGATGACGCCCCGAAAGCGGCGCCTGGCCTTGCCGTCCGTAAGCGAGATGGTGGCGGGCTTGCCCAGCGCGGCCCCGAGCGCCTGGCTGTCCGCGGGCCGCTCGGAGAGCATGGTCAGCGTGGCGCTGAAGGGCGAGGAGATGCCCTCGCTGATCTCCACGGAATAGGGGATGAGACGCCCGATGGCGTCCTCATTGCAGTCGACCTTGATTGACAGCCGCTTTTCCATTGTCCACCTCCTGGGGCGCGCGCCCCTGATGGGCGAGATTATTCCATATACCAAGGCCCCACAGGTATGGGCCCTTGCTCAAAAAGATGATCCCCGTCATGTTTTCCCCGGGGCTGCCCCGCAAGGGGGCGGGGGGCCGCGAGTGGCGCCGCGCCTGCGCCCAAGGGTGCAAAACGGGCCGGTTAAATGCTATAATTATGCTTTGCCTTAATTAAGTTTCTTATTCTTTTACCTAAGGATTTTGCATGTCCTCACCCAACGATCCCGGGCAGGGCGGCGCCGCCGACCCCAAGGATGATTCCCTGACCCTTGCCCAGAGTGTGCCCGACACCGTCACCCCCATCAAGATGGAGGACGAGCTCAAGCAGTCCTTCATCAACTATGCGATGAGCGTGATCGTGGATCGCGCCCTGCCGGACGTGCGCGACGGCCTCAAGCCGGTGCACCGCCGCGTCATCTATGACATGTACGACCAGAAGATCTGGTCCTCGGGCGAGACCAAGAAGTCCGCCAAGGTGGTGGGCGACGTGATCGGCCGCTTCCACCCGCACGGGGACGTCGCGGTCTACGAGACCATCGTGCGCATGGCGCAGTGGTTCTCGATGCGTGAGCCGCTGATCTTCGGCCAGGGCAACTTCGGCAACATCGACGGCGACGGCGCCGCGGCGATGCGTTACACCGAGATCAAGATGACCCGCATGGCCGAGACCATGCTCAGCGACATCGACAAGGAGACGGTCGACACCTACCCCAACTACGACGGGAGCGAGACCATCCCCTGGGTGCTGCCCACCCGCTTCCCCAACCTCCTGGTCAACGGCTCGGCGGGCATCGCGGTGGGCATGGCGACCAACATCCCCACCCACAACCTCGGCGAGGTCATTGACGGCTGCGTGGCGCTGCTCGACAACCCGGCCCTGACCCTCGAGGAGATGATGGAGTACATCAAGGGCCCGGACTTCCCCACCGGCGGCCTCATCCTCGGCAAGGCGGGGATCCGCGAGGCCTACGCCACCGGCCGCGGGCGCTGCGTGATCCGCGCCCGCCACCACGTGGAGACCGACCGCTCGGACCGCAAGACCATCATCATCGACGAGATCCCCTTCGCGGTCAGCAAGGCCAGCATCGTCCGCCAGATCGCCGAGCTGGTGCGCGACAAGAAGATTGAGGGCATCTCCGAGATCAACGATCTCTCCGACAAGCGCCACCAGGTCAGGATTGCCATCGACCTCAAGCGCGACGCCTACGAGGAGGCGGTGCTCAACAACCTCTACGAGCACACCGACCTGCAGTCCACCTTCGGCATCAACATGGTGGCGCTGCTCGACAACCAGCCCCGCATCTTCACCCTGATGGAGATCCTGCGCGAGTTCCTCTCCTTCAGGCGCGAGGTGGTGACCCGCCGCACCGTCTTCCTGCTGCGCCGCGCCCGCCACAAGGCCTTCATCGACGAGAGCCTCATCGTGGCCCGCGGCAACACCGACCGCCTGGTGGAGATCATCAAGGGCTCGGAGAACCGCGAGGACGCGCGCAACAACCTCATGGCCGAGCCCTGGGACGGCTCCTACATCAACACCCTCATTGAGCTCGGGGAGGACGGCAACAACATCTGCAACCCGCAGGGCATCGACCCGCACCTTGGCTACCACGACGGGAAGTACTTCCTGTCCGCCGAGCAGGCCAACGCCATCCTCGACATGCAGCTGGTGCGCCTCACCCACTTTGAGATCGAGAAGCTCTCCGAGGAGTACCGCTCGCTGGTCGCCGACATCAAGGGCTACCTTGAGATCCTCACCCGCCCCGAGCGCATGCGCGAGGTGATCCGCGAGGAGCTCATCGAGGTCAAGGAGCGGCACGGCAACCCGCGCCGCAGCGACTTCACCTATGACGCCGGCAGCTTCGACAAGGCCGACCTCATCGCCAGGCAGGACGTGGTGATCACCCTCTCGGCCGAGGGCTACATCAAGTACCAGGACATCTCGACCTACAACAGCCAGCACCGGGGCGGGCAGGGCCGCAAGGCGGCCAAGCTCAAGGACCAGGACTACATCACCCGCGTGATCCTGACCAACACCCATGACTACATCATGTGCTTCACCTCGCGCGGGCGGGCCTTCGCGACCATCGTCTACGACCTGCCCACCTCGGAGAACCGCACCTGGCGCGGGCGGCCGGTGCAGAACACCTTCAAGATCGAGGAGGGCGAGTACATCACCGCGCTGCTGCCCATCCCCGACCTGTCGGTGATCGACGACCAGTACCTGCTGATGGCGACCAACCTTGGCAAGATCAAGAAGACCCGCCTGAGCGAGTACCGCACCTTCCTCGACCGCCACAACGGCAACCCCATCAAGGCGATTGCCCTCGCGGACGACGAGGAGCTCATCGGGGTGTCGCTGAGCTCGGGCGATGACGAGGTCTTCATCTTCTCGTCCTCGGGCATGGCCGCGCGCTTCTGCGAGTTCTACAAGGGCGCCGCGGGCGGCGAGGACAGCGAGGACACTGCCGAGGAGGCGGTGTCCGATGAGGAGACTGCCGCGGACGAGGGGGGCGATGAGGGCGCCGGGGCGGCGGTGGACCGCCACCGCGGCTATGGCATCCGCCCCTCCGGGCGTGGCAGTGGGTCGATCCGCGCCATGCGCCTGCAGCCGGGCGCGCGGGCGGTCTCGCTCATCGTGCTGCCGCCTGAGGCACTGGGGAACGCCGAGGCGATGGTGGTGGCCTCGGACGGCTTTGGCAAGCGCATGCGCCTCACCGACCTGCGCTTCACCAACCGCGGCTCGCAGGGTGTCAAGGCGCTGCGCCTCTCCGAGGGCTCCAAGGTCATTGGCGCCTGCTCGATAGACGACAACTGCGACTTCCTGCTCATCACCAACCAGGGCCAGCTGATGCGCTCGCCGGCCTCCGACGTGCGGGTGATGGGGCGCCAGGCCCATGGCGTGACCCTGATGCGCACCGCGGATGGCGAGGAGCTGATTGCCCTCGTGGGGGTGCCTGAGGAGGTCAAGCAGAACGCCAACGCCGCCGCCGAGGCGCGCCGGGCCGACCGCCTCGAGCAGCTCCAGGAGGAGGAGCAGGAGCGGTTGCGCCAGGAGGGCGGCGCGGGGGCCGAGCCGGGCGCGGGGGAACAGGATCAGGTCAATGAAGGAGGCGAGCATGCCTAGGGTTTGGAACTTCAGCGCCGGGCCGTCGATGCTCCCGGAGAGCGTGATGCGGCAGGCGCAGTCCGAGTTTGTGGACTTTGAGGGCGAGGGGATGGGCATCGTGGAGATGTCCCACCGCGGGGCGACCTTCACCCGGGTGGCGCAGGAGGCCGAGGGGCTGCTGCGCGAGATCATGGGCATCCCGGACAACTACCGGGTGCTCTTTGAGCAGGGCGGGGGGCGCGGGCAGTTCGCCGCGGTGCCGCTCAACCTGCTGCCCGAGGGCGGCCGCGCCGACTACTTCATCACCGGCCACTGGTCGCGTAGCGCCTTCAAGGAGTGCGCGGAGCGCTACGGCGAGGCGGTGGCCCACGAGTGCACCCGCAAGGACGCCCAGGGCCGCGTGGAGGTGGACTACGGGGCGATGCAGGTGAGCGAGGGCGCGGCCTACGCCTACTGCTGCCTCAACGAGACGGTGAACGGGGTGGAGATGTTCTCCCTGCCCGACACCGGCGCGGTGCCGCTCATCGCCGACATCTCCTCGGACGTGCTCACCCGCCCCATGGACGTGACGCGCTTTGGCGCCCTCATCTTCGGGGCGCAGAAGAACGTCGCCCCGGCGGGCCTGACCATCACCGTGGTGCGCGACGACCTCATCGGGCGGGCGCGCCGCTACTGCCCGAGCGTGCTGGACTGGGCGGTGCTCGCCAAGCACGGCTCGATGTACAACACCCCCAACACCTTCGCCTGGTACATGGCGGGCCTCGCCTTCAAGTGGATCCGCTCCATCGGCGGCACGGAGGAGCTCGCGCGCCGCAACCAGGAGAAGGCGGAGCTGCTCTACGGGGCGATTGACGGCAACCCCTTCTACCGCACCCAGGTGGCCGAGGGCTCGCGCAGCCGCGTCAACTGCGTGTTCAACCTCCGCGATGAGGCGCTCAACGCGGACTTCCTCAAGGAGGCGCTGGCCGAGGGCCTCTCGGGGCTCAAGGGCCACAAGGTGCTCGGGGGGATGCGCGCGAGCATCTACAACGCCATGCCCATTGAGGGCGTCCGGGCGCTGGTGGACTTCCTCGGGCGCTACGCGGGGAAGCACGCCTGACGGCGGCAGGGGGCAAGATGGCGGACGCGAAACCGTGGCTGGGGCAGTACCCTGAGGGGGTGCCGGCCGAGATAGACGCCCACCCGTTTGAGAACCTCAACGAGATGTTCTCCCGCACCGTGGCGGCGCACGGGGATCGCATCGCCTTCTGGAACGGCCCCGGGCACATCACCTACCGTGACCTCGGGCTCAAGGTGCGGGCGCTGAGCAACTTCCTCACCCAGGTCTGGGGGCTGCGCAAGGGCGACAAGATCGCCATCGTCATGCCCAACCTCATCCAGTTCCCGCTGGCGGTCTTCGCCGCGCTGGACGCGGGGCTCACGGTGGTGAACGTCAACCCGCTCTACACCCCGCGCGAGATGACGGTCACCCTGCGCGACTCGGGGGCCACCGCCGCGGTGGTGCTCTCCAACTTCGCCTACAAGCTCCGCGAGCTGGGCAAGGATCTGCAGATCACCCACATCCTCCGCACCTCGGTGGGCGACCTGATGGGCTGGCAGGGCCCCATCATCAGCGCCGCCGCGGCGCTGCTGGGGCCGGGGCGGCGGGCCCCGCAGGGCTGCGACACGCTCAAGGACGCGCTCGCGCGCGGGGCGCTGCTCGAGCACCGCGACACCCAGGTGGCCTACTCGGACACCGCCTTCCTGCAGTACACCGGCGGCACCACCGGCAACCCCAAGGGGGCGATGCTCTCCCACGGCAACATCATCGCCAACATCGCCCAGACCTTTGGCATGTACCACAGCCGCATCGAGGTGGGGCGCGAGCTGACCCTGACCCCCTTGCCCTTCTACCATGTCTTCGCCCTGACCATCAACCTGATGGTCTTCTTCTACATCGGGGCGACCAACGTGCTGGTCACGGACCCCAGGCGCCTGGGCACGGTGGTGTCCGCCTTCAGGCGGCACCCGGGGATCTCGATCATGACCGGGGTCAACACCCTCTACAACGCGCTGCTGGCCCATGAGCCCTTCCGCCGCCTCAGCCTCAGCTCGCTCAAGCTGGTGGTCGCGGGCGGCGCGGCGGTGCAGAGCGGGGTGGACGAGCGCTTCTTCCGCCTGACCGGCACCCACATCCTCGAGGGCTACGGGCTCACCGAGTGCTCGCCCCTTTGCTGCGTGCAGCCGCCCTGCGACCTGTCCTTCAACAACTCCATCGGCATCCCGGTCCCCTCGACCGAGGCCCGCATCGTCGACCGCGAGAGCGGGGAGCCGATCACCGCCCTGGGGCAGCCCGGGGAGCTGGAGTTCCGCGGCCCGCAGGTGATGCAGGGCTACTACCAGCGCGAGGATGAGACCGAGGCGGCCTTCCAC
Source organism: Succinivibrionaceae bacterium (assembly GCA_024688225.1). Classification (GTDB taxonomy): domain Bacteria; phylum Pseudomonadota; class Gammaproteobacteria; order Enterobacterales; family Succinivibrionaceae; genus JAILEI01. The sequence goes on along the minus strand of JAILEI010000057.1, from coordinate 18,304 downwards.
GACGGCTTCCTGCGCACTGGCGACGTGGCGGTGTGGATGGAGGGCGGCTACATCCGCCTCATCGACCGCATCAAGGACATGATCCTGGTCTCGGGCTTCAACGTGTTCCCCAGCGAGATTGAGGACGTGGTCAGCCGCAACCCCCAGGTCGCCGAGTGCGCCGCGGTGGGCTGCCCCTCGCAGGTCTCGGGCGAGGCGGTCAAGCTCTACGTGGTGCGCCGCGATCCCGCGCTCACCGCCGAGGAGCTGACCGCCTACTGCCGCAAGTACCTCACCGGCTACAAGATGCCGCGCCGCATTGAGTTCGTGCGCGACCTGCCCAAGACCCCGGTGGGCAAGGTGCTGCGCCGCACCCTCAAGAAGCACGCCCTCGCCGAGGCGGGCATGCGGGGCGGGCTGTGATGGGCGGCGCGCTGCCCATCATCACCACCGCGGGGGCGCTCGGTGAGCTCTCCGCGCTGGTGTCCGCCCTCGAGCCCGAGGAGGCGCTGTCCCTCGACACCGAGTTCGAGCGGGTGAGGACCTACCATCCCATCCTGGCGCTGCTGCAGCTCTCCTGCCGCGGCCATGACTACCTGGTCGACCCGCTGGCGGTGGACATCGCCCCGCTGCTTGAGGCGCTGCTCGCCACCCGCGCCACGGTGCTGCTCTTTAGCGGCGGCGAGGATCTGGACGTGCTCTGCCATGAGGCGCAGCTGCGCCTCGGGCGCCGCGACCTCCCGGGGCGCCTTTTGGACGTGCAGCTGCTGATGGGCTTCGCGGGCGCCCCCTATGGGCGCGGCCTCGCCTTTGCCGCCGAGGATGCCCTGGGGATCACCATGGAGAAGTCCGAGACCCGCTCGGACTGGATGCAGCGCCCGCTGAGCGCGGCGCAGCTGAGCTACGCCGCCGAGGACACCCGCCACCTCGAGCGCATCTTCTACCATTACCTTGAAAAGGCCGGGCCGGTGCGCCTGCCCTTCTTCCATGGCCTCATGGAGGAGTGGCGCGCGGCCGCGCTCAAGGTCCCGGATCCCGCGAAGGCCTACCTGCAGATCCCCGGGGCGGGGCGCCTCGCGCAACTGCCGCTCACCCGCCTCGCCTTCCTTGCCGCGCGGCGCCTTGGCTTCGCGATGGGGCACGACGTGGCCCCCAACCGGGTCATCCAGGCCGCGGCGCTGTGCCCTGCCGCCATCTCCACGCCCGGCAGCGCCAAGGAGTGCGCCGAGGTGGGGATGCGCTGGGGGGCGCTGCGCGAGTTCGGGGAGGTGATTCTGCCCTGGATGGGGGAGATGGCGGGCCTTGAGGAGGATCCGGCGCTCCGGCGCGCCTATGACTTCAGCTCCCATGACCGCCAACTCAAGGCCGGGGCCGCGGATCTCAGGCGCCGCCTGGCGGCGGCGTGCGCGGAACTGGGACTGCCCCAGGAACCCTGGTGCTCGCGCAGCGTGATCCACAACTACTACTGGAGCCTCGAGTACGGCGAGGAACCGCTGCTCCTCAGGGGGTTCCGCCGCCCGGTCGCCGAGCGCCTGGGCCTCTGCTAGCCTCCGGCCCGGGCGCCCCGGGCCACCTTCCCCTAGAACTCGAGCTCGCGCTGGGCGGCCTTGATGAGGTTGCCCACCACCTGGTGGTACTTGGAGCAGGCGTTGGCGTCGCCCTGGGAGCAGCGCAGGGCCTGCTGCCTGGGCTCGCAGAGCCCGTCGCCTGAGTGGTGGCAGGCCTCCTGGTGCTTTTCAATGGCGCGCGCGGCGTTCATGCCCACCACCTGGCCGGTGAAGAACATGTAGCCGACGAGGTGGCAGGATGTGGGCTCGCGGCGCTCCTGGCAGCCGATGGTGAAGTAGCGCAGCGCCTGGCGGGGATCCTGGGTGAAGCCGTGGGTGGCGTAGCCGAGGTAGAAGGACATGCCCATCAGGCGGCAGGCGCGGGCGCTGCCCTGCTTGCAGGCCCGGTCCCCGTAGGCGGCGCCGTGCGCCGGATCCTGGGGCACGTAGCGGCCGGACATGAAGATCTCATAGAGCTCCTCGCAGCTTGAGGCATCGCCGGCGCGGCAGGCATCATGGGCGGAGAGCACGTGGTTCTGGGTGTCCGTGCCCACCCCGGGGGGCAGCGCCGGGGGGGCGGTGACCGCCAGCACCCCGCCCACGGGGACCTGCTGCGGGGCGGCGGCCGCAGGCACGGGTTGCTGGGACTGCGGCAATTGGGCCTGTGGTTGCTGCTGCGGCTGCGGGGGCTGCGCCTGCGCGGCGGGCAGGGCGCTGGGATCCACGCTGCCGAGGGCCTGCCGGTAGGCGTCAAAGTCGTGGAGGCGGTAGCGGGCGTCGGTGTACCAGGCCTTGATGCAGGTCTCGCTCTGGCACTGCGCGCGGGCCTGGTAAAGCGCCGCGGCCATGCTCTCGAGGTCGCGGGCGCCGGGGTAGCGGGCCCGCAGGTCGGCAAGCTCGGCGGCGAGGGTGTCATCGGCGTAGGAGAGCTCGGGGAGGGCGCAGATGGCGCGCTCATCGTAGGACTGGGCCTGGGTGCAGTCAAAGCTGGCGCCCAGGGCGCAGAGGGGGGCGGCAAGCGCCAGGAGCAGGGCGGTGATCCTCATCTTGAATCCCAAGGCCAGGGGCCCATAAAAAACAACGGTTGCGGAAGGAGAAACCGCAACCGTGCCTGTACATTGCAATATACGTGTCGTCCAAGGACTTTTGCTTGATTGGGGGCAGGCCGAAGACAAATCTTGCGGACATCTGTCGTTGGGATGCCTTGTCCGACCACCCCATTATAGGGCCCAGATCGCAAAAAGCGAATTTTTCCCCCAACTTGTGGCAAAAATGTGAGGAAGCTCAAAGATTTTTGGGCGCCATTGGGCTTTTGTCCCCCTGGGGGCATGGCGGCCCGCATCCGATCTCACCCGCCGCGCCGGCGCATGTTAAGATAACGCCATATGCCCTGTGAGCGGAGGATGCCATGTATTTTGACGATTTGGTCCTGGTCCGCATTTCCTGTGAGCGGTACCAGATCCAGCAGCAGGAGTATGCCACCTCTGGCTCCTGCCCCCTGGCGCTGTGGTCGGTGGACAGCGAGTTCATCCCCGAGGAGTACTGGCAGCTGACCCCGGGCACCCCGGTCTTCTTCGTCTGCGAGCTCGACGGACGGGACTATGTGGTGGGCGGCGGCTTCTACAGCCGCTGGGTGGCGCTCTCCATCGAGGACACCTGGCTGCGCTTTGGGGTGCGCACCGGCTCGACCACCATCGAGGGGCTGCGCGCCGAGGTTGAGGAGCGGGGCGGGGCGTCGATGCTCAACGTGGCCATCATCAGCAGCAGCTTCATGTTCACCAAGGCCCAGTGCAAGCTGCTCAACCCCGAGATGTACGCCCCCTACAAGGAGCAGCGCCTCGCGCTGCTGCACACCTCCGACCCCTTCTGCCTCTACCTCAAGAAGGTGGTGCAGGGCATGCGCAAGCAGGAGCTGGACGCGCTGGGCCAGGACTGGCCGGGGCTCTACTACAGCGCCTCGCACGGCAAGTCCTCTGAGGATCAGGGCGTGTTCTTCGCCAAGGTGATGAGCGCCTACAACTTCGGCTGCGCGATCACCGGCACCCGGGCCTACGTGGCCCTTGACGTGGCGCACATCCAGCCGCTGTTCAACAAGCGCTTCCAGAGCGTGCGCAACGGCCTGGTGCTGCGCGCCGACGTCCACCGCCTGTTCTCCCAGGGTCTCATCAGCGCCTTCTACCGCAATGAGCGCGAGGTGGAGATCGTGGTCTCCGACACGGTGCACGCCATCGGCGCCGAGGACTACCTGCAGTACCACGGCAAGCTGATGCAGCTGCCGCTCAACGAGAAGCTCTGGCCGCACCCGGGGCACCTGGACTGGCACTACCACCACTGCTTTGAGCACTGGCTCTACAGCGACGACGGCCACCACATCTGACTTGCGGCGATGCGCATCACCCTCCTAGGCGCCGCCACTGACCTCGGGCGCCGCATCCTCACCGAGGCCGAGCGCGCCGGCATCGTGGTCACCTGCCTGCTGCCCTCGCTCGAGGGGCAGGTGGGGGGCAGCGGTCCCCTGCTCATCAAGGACTATGCCGAGATCACCGCCGCTGACCTTGCCAGCCAGTACGCGGTGGTGGACGCGCTGTCCTTCACCCTCATCGAGTCCTTCCGGCTGCGCGACCTGCCCTGGTGGCGGGTGCTGGAGGCGGTGCGGGGCAGCAGGACCGCGTTGCTGGGCATCGCCCCCACGGCGCTGCTGGGCTGCGGCGGCGGCGCGCACGGCCTCGTGTACCAGAGCGAGCGCGCCTGCCTCGACGGCGATGAGCGCCGCCTCGCGCTGTGTGTGCGGGCCTGGCGCCGCTTCCGCGACAGCGGCGACTACCGCGACTGCAACTGGTCGCTGCTCTGCCCGCCGCTCAACCTCATGAAAAAGGGCATCAGCAGCGGGCGCTTTGAGTTCACCGAGGACGTGCTGCCCATGGGCCTCGACGGCTCGAGCCAAATCACGATGGGCGACTTTGCCCGCGCCACCGTGGAGTGCCTCAAGCTCGGCATCCGCGCCCACCATGCGGTGGGGGTGCGGGCGCTCTAGCCACCAGGCAATCCCAGTCATCCCAAGGCAAGGGGTCCCGCCCCCGGGGCCCAAGTGCTGCGTTTCTAGTTACATACCCAGGTGCAGGATTTGGGTTTCTCACATAATTTTCCAATAAAATAATAAATTAACCCATGATTGGGTGCGCTTTGCCGCTATGGTGCATACATAATTTATGTATCTACCAGAGGTTCCTGGCATGGCGGTCATCACCCCGCCTGAGCTGCCGCCGCTCATCGTCAACGGCACCAGCATGCACAAGTACGTCATGACCTACAGGAACGTGTGGGACAGGGAGCACAAGTCCTGCAGGAGACAGCCCGCCGGCACCGTCGGCAGGTTCGTCACCGACTGGGACAACCCCTCCCGCGGCGAGATACTCTTCAGCGATGACTTCCTTGACGCCCACGAGGGACTGCTCAGCTTCAGGATCTTCTGCCGCAAGGGCGGGAAGCTGGAGTTCAAGGCAATCGACGAGGACTCCCTTACCGTTGAGCGCCGGGCCGCCACCCAGAAGTTGCACGCCGGCGCCAGGCTTGACCGCCTCATACCCAGCAAGGTACTCGGGTGACGGAAGGGGACCGACATGAACCTGCTGCAAGCCAAGGACGGTACCTGCAGTGGGGGGCCTGGGGAATTTTTGCCGCACCAGCCTGGGACGGCAGGGCAGAACTTTCGTTAGCGTCCGCCTGGGATTCCTGACTCATTTGCGAACCTTTCAAACGCATGCATCAGGTGCTGCCCAGCGCTGGAGAAATAAACGCCCAGCCCAATCTCCGGCGGTTTCACGGAAAGCTTGCGCTCAAGTTCCTTGTTTCGCTTGCGGGTTGCGGCCTCAAGTGCCTCGGGACTTGAGGCATCTACGGCAAAACAGATAATGTCATTAATCATGGCCTTCATGCCCAATCCCTCCATCTGTGCAAAAGGTTACCACAATGGGGAAGGCATAATCCCAGCCGGTATTGTGACCTTCGCCCCAAGTCCGCCCCAGTCCAAGTGGGGGACGCATGAAGTAGGTGGCGCCTGCCTCCAACGCCTTGATCACTACGTCCACGGCCTTGCCCGTGAGGTGGCTGGTGTTCATGGCCTTGCTCCCGCTCTCGCGGACCAGTTGCGCCTGCCTCTCCATCTGGGCCCAGAGAGCCCGGGTCGGCGACCGGGGGGTGTAGAAACGAAAAATGCCTTCCGTGGAAGGCATTTAGTTCATTTATGCACCGATCCTGGTTACATGGATCGTGAACAATTTCGGCAGGGGCGGCCCTCCTGCCATGCTGCTCCGCGGTTAGGCGCCCTGGCGCAGCTCGCGCTCGAGCGCCGCGCCATCGCGGCTGCGGGCGAGCTGGTTGAGCAGGGTCACCATGCCCAGCAGCACGGCAAGCGCCGCAACGAAGCTGATGAGGTTGTTGCCGCCGGTGAGGCCCGCGACCAGGTAGCCGCAGATCGCCGAGAATGCCACCACGCAGGCATAGGGCATCTGGGTGGTGACGTGCACGAAGTGGTCGCAGCCCGAGCCCGCCGAGGAGAGCACCGTGGTGTCGGAGATGGGCGAGCAGTGGTCGCCAAAGACCGAGCCGGCGAGGGTGGCGGAAAGGGTGATCACCACCAGGCTGGACTCGCCGGTGGGGTCGATGCCCTGCGCCACGGTGACCACGATCGGGATCATGATGCCGAAGGTGCCCCAGGCGGTACCGGTGGCGAAGCTTAGGAAGCCGGCGATGGCGAAGATGATCGCGGGCAGGACCATGCCCAGGATCTGCATGTCCGGGGTGATGAGCGTGGAGATGAACTGCGGGGTCTGCAACAGGTCGCGGCACACCCCGGAGATGGTCCAGGCCAGGGTGAGGATCAGGTTGGCGGGCACCATCGCCTGCACCCCGCGCAGCGCCCCCTGCATGAAGGACTTGATGCTCAGCAGCCCGCGGGGGACAAAGAGGAAGAAGGCCACGATCAGCGCCATGAAGGAGCCCAGGACCAGCGAGAGGTTGACGTCGGTGTTGCCCATCGCCGCGCCGATGCTGTGGAAGGCGGGATCGTCGCCGAAGTAGCCGCCGAAGTTGAGCATGTTGAGGAAGGTGATCAGGATGAGGGCGAGGATCGGGACCACCATGTCATAGACCTTGCCGTCGGCCTCCACCTTGATGTCGCCCGTGGCGGCGTGGTCGCTGGCCTCGGAGTGGCTGCCGGACAGGCAGGCCACCTCGGTGCGGCGCATCGGCCCGAAGTCGGGGTTGCGGAAGGCCACGTAGAGCACCATCAGGATCGAGAGCAGGGCGTAGAAGTTCCAGGGGATGGTGGCGATGAAGGCGCCCATCTCGCTGTCAAAGGCCTTGGTGTCCTTGAGGTTGGAGCCCACCGCCGCCGCCCAGGAGGAGATGGGGGCGATGATGCAGATCGGGGCCGCGGTGGCGTCGATGATGTAGGCGAGCTTGGCGCGGGAGATCCGGTAGGCGTCGGTGATGGGGCGCATCACCGTGCCCACGGTCAGGCAGTTGAAGTAGTCATCGATGAAGATGAACGCGCCCAGCACCGAGGTGGAGATCATCGAGGCGCTGCGGCTCTTGATGCTGCGGGTGGCCCAGCGCCCGTAGGCCTGGGCGCCGCCCGCCATCGAGATGACGTAGACCAGGCTGCCCAACAGCGAGCAGAAGACGACGATGTTGAGGTCGAACTTGTGCACCATCTCGGCGACGGCGAAGCGCAGCGGATCGGTAAGGGCGTTGCCATCCATGCCCATGGAGTAGATGAAGGTGCCGCTGAGGATGCCCAGCACCAGCGAGATGAAGACCTCCTTGGTGATGAGCGCCAGGATCACGGCGATGATGGGCGGCAAGATGGACAGCGCGCCAGCGTAGTAAGGCTCCATAGGTCAGCTCCTTTGCCCTTGGGGATGTTAAGTCCGCGCGCATTATAGCAAAAAGGCGGGGCCGCGCCCGTGCGGCGGCCGGGGACCGCGGGGCCGCCCAGGGATCCTGGGACCACGCGCCATGGCGCATGGCGGCTGGGGGTGGCGGGCCGTGGGGATGGGGTGCGGGGACCAGGTGGGGACCGCCATGATGCACCATGATGGGGCATTGCCCCAGTTGCGATCAACTCTGGTGCGCCGCGCTCAGTCCCCCGGGGCGGGGGGCGCGGACTTGGGAAGGCCCTCGCACCAGCGGAGCAGGTAGTCGCGGAAGGCGGCGCAGGCCCTGGTGGGGCGCGCGCCCAGCGCCGCGGCGAGGTAGACCACCTGCCCGCAGGACTCGCCATCGGTGAGCCCGCGGCTGATGATGCCCGGGTGGGGGAGGATGCCGTCGGCGTAGTCATAGCCGAGGTTGACGGCCTCGCCTGAGAGCAGCAGGCCGCGGATCACGCTCTCGTCGGAGGTCTCGGCGAGGATGCGCACCGTGCGCCCCTGCCCGAGGATGTGCCGGTCAATGTTCTTCCTGAAGCAGGCGTAGGCGCGGCCCTTGCTGACGATGGACTGCCCGTCGAGATCCGCGTAGGTGAGGAGGTCCCGCCGCGCCAGGGGGTGGCTGCGGGCCATCCTTACGCTGTAGGCGGTGAAGAACAGCGGGTCGCCATGGAACTGGGTCCCGTCCAGGGGTCCGGTGACGAGGGCGAAGTCGCACTGCCTCGCGCCCAGCGCGGCGATCGCGTGGTCATCGGTGGTGTCGACCACGCTTAGGATGGCGCCGGGGTGCTCGCGGTGGAAGCCCAGCACGAACCTGGGCCCGAGGTAGGCGAGCAGGTGGTCGAGCGCGTAGACCGTGACCACGCTCTGGGCCTGCGCGGCGAGGGTGTTGAGCCCGCCGATGGCCTCGTACTCGGCGAGCAGGCGCTGGGCGTGGGGGAGCAGCGCGGCCGCGTAGTCCGTGGGGGCGGCGCCCCGGGGACCGCGGGTGAACAGCCGCTGCCCGAGCTCCTCCTCGAGGAGGCGGATGGACTTGCTCAGCCCCTGGCGGGAGACAAAGAGCCGCCCCGCGGCGTCGTTGATGTTGCCCGCCTCACATACCGCCACAAAGTGGCGCAACTGCCTCTGGTTCATGGCTGCCCTCCTGCCCGACCAGTATACCGCAGCCAATTGGTTGCGCCTGGGGCAGGTTTTTCTGCTTTTTTGGGGCGGCGCCATGCCATAGACTGACGGCATTCAAGGCAATCACCTCTTACAGGAGCAGCAACCATGAAGCTTACACAGATCCGCAACGCCACCAACCGCCTCGAGTACGCGGGCAAGACCTTCCTCATCGATCCGTGGCTCGCGCCGCGCCACAGCATGTCCTTTGTCGACATCCCGGGCATGCCCTACCATGTCCCCGATCCGGTGCGCGAGCACATTGCCATGCCCATCTTCGGCCTGCCGCTGCCCATCGAGGAGATCCTCGCGGGCGTCGACGCGGTGCTGCTGACCCACATCCACCCTGATCACATCGACATGGCCCCCGACGGGACCGTGGGCGCGCCGCTTGGCAAGTCCGTGCCGGTCATCTGCCAGAACGAGGGGGACGCGGCGATCCTCCGCAAGTCAGGGTTCACCAGCGTGGAGATCCTCACCGCGCAGGGCATGGCGGTGGGCGGCGCGCGCCTGTCCAGGATCCCCGCGCGCCATGGCACCTACACCCCCTGCGGCGAGGCGATGGGGGTGATGTTTGAGGCGCCGGGGGAGAAGACCTTCTACCTTGCCGGGGACACCATCTGGTTTGACGGGGTGCGCGAGGCCATTGCGAGGTTCAGCCCGCAGGTGATTGCGCTCAACTGCTGCGCGGCGGAGACCACCGAGAACGGCCGGCTGATCATGGGTGGCGAGGATGTGTGGAACGTCTCGCTCGCCGCGCCCAGGGCGCGCCTCTACCTCACCCACCTTGACAATGTCGCCCATGCCACGCTGACCCGCCGCACGCTGCGCGCGCACCTTGCGGCTTACGGGGTGGGGGGCTATGACATGCCGGATGACGGGGAGTCCGTCACCTACTAGGGGGCCAGGGAAAGCAAAAAGGGCAATTCCCCGGGGCGGGGAACTGCCCTTCCTTGCCCAGTGGCGGCAACCTAGGAGAGTTTCGAGGTTCCGCTGCTGGAGGAGGCACCAGTGGTGAGATCCTCGGCGGTGCTCTCACGATCGCGCTGGGCCAGGGTCTTGGTGGCGGGCTGGGCCTCAACTGCGGGCTCCTGCTCCTGCTCCTGCTCACCCTCGCCGCCCTCGTCGCCGCCCTGCTCCTTGGCGAGCTCGGCGCGGGCCTCGTTGGCGGTGCGCATGGCCTCAGCGGCCACCTTGCGGTCCTGGGTGGAGGGATCGGCCGGGGCCTCGGCGGCGGCCTTCACCTTCTCCATCTTCTCGATGGTCTCCTCGGGGGTCTTGCCCTCGCTCATGTCGATGTTGACGTGGCCGCCGGTGATGTAGCGCTCCCCGTCAGGGCCCTGGGTGTACTCGTACTGGGGCGAGCTCGCCAGCTCGCCGCCCACCGCCTTGTGGCGGTTCTCGTGGACCCTCACCTCCTCATCGCGCTTCTTGAGTTCCTCAAGCTCCTGGACCTGCTGCTCATCCAGGGGCTCGCCGTCAGGGGCCTTGGGGGCGTTGGGATCGGCGTCCTCCTCCTTCTCCTCATCCTCGACCTCGCCGCCGCGGGCGGGCTTGCCGGAGACCTCGGTGCCCTTGGCCGGGGCGTCAGGGAGGGCGGTGCCCTTCATTTCCTCCTCGCCCTCACCGACCTCGGAGAAGACGGTGCGCATCTCGGTCTGCTCCTCATAGCGGGCCTCGACCGAGCCCTCCGGGGCGCGGGCGCCGAAGGCGGCGTTGTTGTTGCTGAGGTAGGCGCTGAGCGCCTGGTAGCGGTTGTGGGAGAAGACATCGGTGCTGTGGTCCACGGTGGCGTGGTCAAAGGAAGGCACGCTCTCGGTGGAGGAAAGCCCGTTTTCCTTGCCCTGGTCGCTGCGCAGCGCCTCGGGGTTGGGGGCGACCTGCGCGTCGTGGCGCAGGTTCTGGATGGCAGTGCCCTGGCTGCCGATGATGAGACTGTCCGCCATTTTGTTCACCTTGCTGTAGTCATGGGAATCGCGGATACACTTTCCCTTGTCCACATTAACGGCAGGTCCTGAAAAAACTTTTGCCCTAAACGCCAGGTTTAGGGCAAAAATGTGATTCAGTTCACAAAATTAGTGGTTTCGGGCGTGGGACAGCGCCAGCTCGGCCATCTTTTCCTGGTTGGCCTTGCGCTCGTCGGCCTCGCGGCGGCGCTGGCGGCGGGTCATCGACAGCCAGGCGCAGAAGGTGCCGATCGCGGCCACCATGATGATGATGGTGGCGAGCGCGTTGATCTCCGGGGAGAGCCCGCGGCGGACGCTGGAGAAGATCAGCATCGGCAGGGTGGTGGAGTCCGGGCCGGCGATGAAGCTGGTGATCACCAGGTCATCCATGGACATGGTGAAGGACAGCAGCGCCGCGGCCACCTCGGCGGGCATGATCGCGGGGAGGATCACCGCGAAGAAGACCTTGATGGGGCCGGCGCCGAGATCCATGGCCGCCTCCTCGATGGACACGTCGAGCTCCACGAGGCGCGAGCGGATCACCACGGTGGTGTAGGCCGAGCAGAAGGTGACGTGGGCGATCCAGATGGTGAGCATGCCGCGGTCGCCGAAGATGGGGATGAGATCCCCGAGGGTGACGAAGAGCAGCAGCAGCGCGAGGCCGGTGACCACCTCAGGGAGCACCATGGGCGCGGTCATGAACAGCACGAAGGCCGACTCGCCAGGGAAGGAGCGGATGCGCACCAGGGCGAAGGCGGCGAGGGTGCCGATCACCACCGCGGCGGCCGAGGAGAGCACGGCGATGGTCAGCGAGATCCCCAGGGCGCGGATGATGGCGCTGTCGGAGAAGAGCGCCGCGTACCACTTGAGGGAGAACTCGGTCCACACCGTGACCATCTTCGACTCGTTGAAGGAGTACACCATCAGGGTGAGGATGGGCAGGTAGAGGAAGGTGAGGGTGATGCCCAGGATCACCCACCGCGCGATGGCGGCGCTGCGCTTGGACTCTTGCATCAGGCCTTCTCCTCGCGGCGCTGGATCTTGTAGAACCAGATGATGGGGATCACCAGGATGGCGAGCATGGTGATGGAGACCGCGGAGGCGAGCGGCCAGTCGCGGTTGTTGAAGAACTCCTGCCAGAGGATGCGCCCGATGAGGATGGAGCCCTTGCCGCCGAGCAGCTCGGGGATCACGTACTCGCCCATCGCGGGGATGAAGACCAGCATGGCGCCGGCCACGATGCCGTTCTTGGTCTGGGGCACCAGGGTGGTGAAGAAGTTCCGGATCGGGCGGCAGCCCAGGTCGGAGGCCGCCTCGACCAGGGTGTAGTCGACCTTCATCAGCGCCGAGAAGAGCGGCAGCACCATGTAGGGCAGGTAGCAGTAGACGATGCCGATGTAGACCGCGAAGTCGGTCTGCAGCAGCTGGATGGGCTCGTCGATGATCCCCATGGCAATGAGCACGTCATTGATGAGCCCGTTCTTCTTGAGGATGGTCATCCAGGCGTAGATGCGCACCACGAAGGAGGTCCAGCTGGGCATGATCACCAGCATGAAGAAGACGTTGCGCCAGGTGGAGCGGCAGGTGGAGAGCGCCCAGGCGATGGGGTAGCCGATGAGCAGGCAGAACAGGGTGGCGAAGCCCGCCACCTCCACGGACTTGAGGTAGGAGCGCAGGTAGGTCCAGTCCTCGTCGTAGAAGATGGAGGTGTAGTTCTCGAGGTGGAGGATGATCTGCATCGCCCCTTCCTCGAAGGTCACGAGGGGTGAGTAGGGGGGGATGGCGATCTCGGTCACCGAGAGGGAGATCTTGAAGATGATGAGGAAGGGCAGCAGGAAGAACAGCAGCATCCACAGGTAGGGGATGCTGAGCACGGCGTAGTCGCGCCAGGTGTTCTCGCGCAGCTGCCGGCGCGCGCGGCGCTCGCGGCGCAGCCGCGAGCGGTCCTTGTTGCGCAGGAAGGCGCGGCGGATGAAGCTGAGGTTGGGTCCGATAAGGGTGGTGGTCATGCTTAGGGCCTCAGAAGGTCAGGGCGATGCAGGACTCGGGATCCCAGCTGAGGAAGACATGGTCGTCCCAGGTGGGCAGCCCGACCTTGAAGCGGTCCACGTTGGGCAGCGTGGAGGAGACGATGCGCTTGTTGGGCAGGGTCACGTAGTAGATGGAGATGTCGCCGAGGTAGGCGATGTTGTCCACCGTGCCCTCGCACCAGTTGGTGGACTCCTGGGGGCGCTCCTTGGAGATGTAGATCTTCTCGGGGCGCAGGGCGATGGTGAGCGGCATCCCGTCGGCCAGGTCGATGTCGTGGGCGAGCTCGATGTCGTTGGGGAAGTCCGCGGCCTGGATGAGCGACTGGGTCTTGTTGGAGGACTTTAAGGTGCAGTCGAAGATGTTGACCGACCCGATGAACTCGGCGCTGAAGCGGCAGTTGGGGTTCTCGTAGAGCTCGCGGGGCCCGCCGATCTGGATGAACTCGCCGCGGTCCATGATGGCGATGCGGTCGGCCATGGTCATGGCCTCCTCCTGGTCGTGGGTCACCATCAGGCAGGTCACGCCGACGCTGTTGATGATGTCCACCAGCTCAAGGCGCATGCGCTCGCGCAGCTTCTTGTCGAGGGCGCCCATCGGCTCGTCGAGGAGCAGCACCCGCGGCTCCTTGGCGAGGGAGCGGGCCAGGGCCACGCGCTGGCGCTGGCCTCCGGAGAGCTGGAAGGGGCGGCGCTCGGTGTAGTCCTCCATGTGCACGAGGCGCAGCATCTTCTGCACCCGCTCCTCGATCTCGGCGCGGGGCAGGCGCTCCTGCTTGAGGCCAAAGGCGATGTTCTGCTTGACCGTCATGTAGGGGAAGAGCGCGTAGGACTGGAACATCATGTTCACCGGGCGCTTGTAGGGCGGGACGCCAATGAGCTCCTCGCCATCGAGCAGGATGCTGCCCGAGGTGGGGGTCTCGAAGCCGGCGAGCATGCGCAGCAGCGTGGACTTGCCGCAGCCCGAGGATCCGAGCAGGGCGAAGATTTCCCCCTCGTAGAGGGTGAGATCCACGCTGTCGACGGCGGTGAAGGCCTCGAACTGCTTGGTCAGCTTCTTAATCTGCAGGATGGGGCGGCGCTTGCGCTGCTGGGGGCTCAGCGTCTGGCCGGGGAGCTGCCCGGGGAGGTGGCTCTTGGTGGTGGTGGCGGCAGGCGCACTGGTGGGTGCAGCCTCCTGGTTGGAATCAATCACTTGTGACCCTTTTGACCAATGAAGGCGGCAAGGTGCCGCCACTGCACTCAACTGGCGCCCTGCCTCATTTTGGGGCGCCAAAAATTTTGCGTATCTTACACAAAAAAAGGGGGTGGGGAGAAAATTATTGCAAATAATTGGGCGGCCCCCAGGCGCCCCGCTGCGCCCCGGATCCATTAGAATGTCCACCCATGCCAAGGAGGGCCCATGGAGAGCTTTGAATTTGTCCGCCGCACCCAGGTCTGCTATGGGCGCAACACCGGGAGCCAGGTGGGGGAGCTCATCAGGCGCGCGGGGGGCAGCCGGGTGCTGGCGCTCTGCTCCCACTCGGCCACCGAGAGCGGGGGGCTGTTTGAGATCATCATGCGCTCCCTGCGCTCCTCGGGCCTTGAGGTGGTGGAGATGGAGGCGGAGGTCTCCAACAACCCCCGCGCGAGCGTGGTGCGCCGCGGGGTGAGGATTTGCCGCCAGGAGCACGTCAACTTTGTGCTTGCGGTGGGCGATGCCTGCTGCGTCTACCTGGCCAAGGGCATCGCGGCGGGGATGTGCATCGGCGAGGACGTGATGCAGCTGTTCTCCCACCCGGAGCGGATTGTGCGCTCGCTGCCGCTGGGGGTGATCCTCACCCAGCCCTGCGGGGGCGCCGAGCGCTCGCCCCTGACCTACCTGGTGGACGAGGAGAATGGCATCCGCAGCGTCAAGACCGCGCGCAGCGACACCCTGGTGCCGGCCCTCGCGGTGATCAACCCGCTGATGGTGGGACATCCCGACCCGCGCCTCATTGCCGAGTCCGCCCTCGACATCATGGGCCGGGCGCTGACCCTGTACTTCTCCCCGACCACGGGGGCGGAGGTCACGGACGGGCTGTGCGAGACGCTGATGCGCTCGGCGCTGGCGCTGCACGGGCGCTTGGGCGCGGACCTGGGCGACCTGGAGGCCATGGGCGGCCTGATGTGGACTTCCTCGCTGTTCGCCTCGGGGGCGCTGATGGGGCGGGCGGTGAACTGGTCGCTGTGGCGGCTGGGCTGCGCCTATGTCAGCCTCTATGACTGCGCGCCCAAGGAGGCGCTGGCGCTGATCCTGCCTGCCTGGCTGGAGTACCAGGCCGGGGTGGCCGTGTCGCGCATGTCTGAGCTGGGGTGCCGGGTGCTGGGCCTGCCCTTTGACTTTGCCCAGCCCGGGGCCAGCGCCAGGCGGGCAGTGGAGTGGCTGGGCGACTGGGTGCGGGGGCTGCCGCTGCCGCACTGCCTTGAGGAGGTGGGCGGCAACGCCCTGGATGTCCCCGACCTGCTGGAGCGGGTTGCCGCAGTGCCCCTGCTCAGCGGCGCACAGGACTTTTCCACTGACTACGAGGCGATCCTCTCCCTGTCGGTGCTGCGCTCCGCCCAGTCCATGCGGGGCCGCCGCCCCTAGTTGCGGGGCCCTGGCGCGGGCTCGGTCCCGGGCTCCTGGCCCAAGGTTCCCTCCCCGTCTGCCTTGTCCCCTTCCGGCAGCGCCTCCGGGGCGGGCTCATTGCCCTCCTTCCCCTGCTTGCCGGGCTCCTTGCCCTTGGCTGGGTCCTTGGCCTTGGCTGAGTCCTTGCCCAGTCCCTGCCCCTCATCATCGGGGAATTCCACCGCCTCGCCGCTGACCGCGGAGATCAGGGCGGCCAGGAAGTCAGGCACCAGGGTGAAGAGCTGGTCGGAGGCGCGCTCGGTGACCAGGGACTGGTCGACGCCCATGTGGCAGAGCGTGACCACTGGGGCCCCGAGGTTGTAGAAGGTGCCGGGGGCCATGGGGCACTCGCGGGTGAGCTGGCGCAGCGCCTCGTCGATGCCGATGGGGCGCAGGTAGTTGCCGTCCGAGGGCGGGGCGAAGCGGCGGGACTTGAGCTCCAGCCTGAGGTTGTGCCGCTTGTTGAACTCATGCATGGCGGCGCTGAGGGTGATCAGCAGCTCGCGGTCGCTGAAGTCGGTGTTCCTTACCTCCTGCTGCGGCACGAAGTCCGAGTTCAGGGAGATGACGATCGAGGGCTTGGGCAGGCGCGCCAGCTCGTTGAGGCGCTCGACCACCTGCGCGCAGGTCTCGATTTCCGACATGCCGCTGTTCTGGTACTTGCCCAGCAGGGCCTTGACCGCCGAGTCGAGGTTGCCCTTGCTGTGCCGCTCGGCCCTGGTGAACAGGTCGCTGTAGGACAGCACCTCGGCGTCGCGGATCTCCGGGCGGCCGCCCTCGATCTCGCTCTGGGCGCGGTATTCGCCCTCGCGCGCGTCCCAGGTGTTGGCGGTGTCCTCGAGGGCCTGCGCCGAGAGCTCCTTGAAGCGCTCGATGAGGTCGCCCATCTCGATGCCCTCGTAGTTGATCTGGAAGTTGAGGTGCAGCGACTCGGCGGTCATGTCCCCGTAGCCGGGGCGGAGCAGGATGTTGTTGAAGATGGGCAGGATGCTGCCCTGCCCGGCGGTCCCGCGCAGCCCGGAGTTGACCTCGAGGCGGCGCACCAGCGCGGAGGCGATCAGGGTGGGGGAGAAGCCGGTGTAGGGGTAGGCCTCGTGGGCCGACTCGCCGAGGATGAAGAAGGAGACGCTGGCCTTGGCGTAGTTGGAGACGAAGAGCGGCAGGCGGTGCTTGTCCTCAAGGAGCGGGTTGGGGATCACCTCGAGGCCGAGGGTGAGGTCGAGGCCGTTGCCGCCGAGCAGCGCCGCCAGCTCGGTCTGGCAGGCCTTGATCCCGGCATGGTGGTCCATGTTGCCGGTCAGGAAGAGGAACACCAGGTTCACGGGCAGCGTCGCGGCGACGTCCGAGCAGGACTTGAGCGCGGCGATGGCGCAGCCGGCCACGCCCTTGCAGGAGGAGATGCCGAGGCCGCAGATGGTGCCGGACTCCTTGAGCTCGGCGGTGACGGTCGGCCAGTCATCGTGCTCGATGATGCGCGAGCGCATCTGGTCGGGGGTGCAGGCAAAGCGCTTGAGGCTGCCATAGCGCTCCACGCCCGGGGTGTCGAGGTGGGTAATCACGGCGATGGTCTGGCGGGTTTCCCGGCCGGACTTGACCAGGGCGATGAGCGAGCCGCGGCCCTCGTGGCTGACATGGCGCACCAGCGCCTTTTCCTTGCTGAAGTAGGGGAAGTCCCGGATCCCGTCCTCGATGGCCTGGGTGATGACGCTCTCGCCATCGGTGCCAGTGACGCTCGGAATCGAGACCAGCCACTTGGCGATGGTGATCGATTCCCCTTTCATGTCGGTGTTGAAGGAAAACAAGGCCAGTTGCTCCGATTGCCTTATCTGCAGGGGTTATGGGGGACCAGGCCGCGGCTAGCGCCGCGGGCTGGCGTAGGTCAGGCTTTCCCGGTAGAGGTCGCTCTTGTAGGCCCGGACATTGGCCTTGAACATCTCGGCGTCCTTGCTGGGCTGGCGGGCCACCGCGCCGCCCGTGCCGGGCAGGCGGACCTTGATCGGGTCGACCGAGCGGCCGTTGACGCGGACCTCGTAGTGCAGGTGCGGGCCCGAGACCCGGCCGGTGGCGCCGGTCTTGGCGATGACCTGCCCGGCGCGCACGCTGCTGCCGTTGCGCACGTCAAACTTGGAGAGGTGCATGTAGACCGTCGAGTAGGAGTCGTTGTGCTTGATGATCATGTAGTAGCCGGCGGCGCGGTGGTAGCCGGTGTAGGTGACCACGCCGTTGGCCGGGGCGTAGACGGGGGTGCCGATCTTGGCCTTGAAGTCCACGCCGTTGTGGGGGGCCACGTGCCGGGTCACCGGGTGGAGGCGGTGCGGGTTGAAGTGCGAGGTGATCACGATCTCGCCGGCGAGCGGGAAGCGCCTGAACACGCCGTCAAAGCGGGGCGGGTGGTAGCCGTTCTCCTCGTAGAAGCGCTGGTCGATGCTGTTGCGGTAGAGGGTGGCGCTGCCCTGGCGGGACTTGATCGCGACGGCGTTGATGAGGCTCTTGCTGCCCACGCCGTTGAAGAGCACGCGCACCGTGTCGCCCTCGCCGAGGGCCTTGGTGCTGATCTTCCCGGAGAAGGCCGAGGTGATGATGCTGACCTCGCGGCGCGAGAGGCCGCTGGCGCGGGCGGCGGTGGAAAAGGACTTGCCCTTGCCCATCCTGATGACCACCAGGCGCGGGCGGTCGGTGGAGGTGATGAGGGTATCCTCCCCCTCCGCGGCGGCCTCACGCTGGGCGAGCATCTCCTGCTTGCGCTTGGCCTCAACCGCGCTGGGCAGGGAGGCTGCCGGGCGGGCGGCCGCGAGCTCGGCGCGGGAGCCCACGTGGGCGTTGAGCGGCTCGCTGACCGCGGTGAACTGCTCGTTGGCGCGCAGGCGGGTCAGGCGCACCTGCTGGCTCTTGGAGGTGGGGATGACCAGCTCCATTACCAGGTTGCGGCGGTCCATGAGCAGGTAGGCGGTGCCCTTGGCGCGCAGGCGCTGGGCATTGCGGGGCAGGGCGCGGCGGGCGCGGGCGAGTGTGCCCTCAGGCAGGCCCAGCTCGGTGAAGAGGGTTGCCAGGGTGTCCCCGGCCCTGACCGGGTGGCTGTACCAGGAGC
>JAILEI010000038.1 GCA_024688225.1 Succinivibrionaceae bacterium | reverse complement strand
CCCCGCCGATCTCGCGCGCACCGCGCGGCAGGCGCTGCGCCTGGGGGCGCGCGGGGTGGACATCAACTTCGGCTGCCCCTCGCGCTTTGTCCACCACAGCGGCGCCATGCTGCTGCGCGAGCCCGGGCTCATCCACGAGATCATGCTCGCGGTGGCCGCGGAGGTGGGCGGGGAGTGCACGCTCAGCGCCAAGGCGAGGGCGGGCTTCAGTGACAAGTCGGAGCTGGCAGGGATTTTGCAAGCACTGGACGTGCCCGGGGTGGACGAGATCATCATCCACTGCCGCACCCGCGGCGACCTCTACCGCAGCGAGGCCCTGGACTGGTCCATCCTCGCGCCGTTTGCGGGTGCCACCCAGGCGCGGCTGGTGGCCAACGGCGACATCATGACGCGCGCCGACGCCCTCGCCTGCGCCGCCGCAAGCGGCTGCGGGGCGCTGATGGTGGGCCGCGGGGCGCTGGCCGCGCCCAACCTGCCCGGGGTGATTAAAATGGGGGAGGCGCCCATGGGGTTTGCTAAACTAGCGACAGTCGCGCTGGGCCTTGACGCGGCGCTGGGGGCGCGGGGCGTCCCGCCTGCGTCGCGACTTGACCGGCTCAAGCAGTTCCTGGGGTACGCGCGGCGCGGCAACGCGGGGGCCCGGGAGTTTTTCCCGCGCTTTTGCCGCCTCACTGACCACGGCGAGGCGCAGGCGCTGCTCAACAAGGCAACAGAGGGGGATCTGTGATGAAGCGAAACCTGATGGTGGCGGCGCTGGCCCTGGCCATGCTGCCCGCCCTCGCGCAGGGCGAGGTCAACAACTCCGAGGTCCGGCCCGCCTACTTCCCGCCCGTGCCCATGGACTGGACCCAGCGCATCCAGAACAACGCCGTGGAGTACCTCTCCCCGCGCGACGAGTTCACCCGCAAGGGCCCGCCGCCCACCATCATCCGCTTTGGCTACAGCCGCCACACCGAGGACATGCCCGCCGAGGAGTACGCCCGCCACTACAGCATGCTCAACCAGTGCGAGCAGCCGGTGCAGCGGGGGATCGGCTTCTTCTCGGTCAAGTGCAATGACATCAACACCTTTGCGCTGGTGATCGGCGAGCTTGACAACATGTACACGCTCGAGATGATCGGGGTCGTCCAGCCCGAGGGGCGGCGCATCATGGAGCAGTACCTCAACAACATCATCGGCGGGCGCCACACCTTCCGCGACCGCAACATCGGCGACCCCCTGCCCAAGCCGCGGGTCAACGTGGTCTCAGGCGACGAGGGCGGCTTCATGGACCTCCCCAGCGCCAACTAGGGCCAACAGGAAAAGGCAAGGGGGTGCCCCGCCTGGGCGGGGCACCCCCCTTTTTTGGGGGGAGGGGCGCTATTTCCTCGGGAAGATGGCGCTGGCCGCCACCCCCGCGCCCAGCAGCAGCGCAATCACCCACAGCGAGACATGGGTGGGGATGCTGAAGCCCTGGCCGATGATGCCGTGCGCGGCCTCGCCGAGCAGCTTGATGGCAATGAAGAAGAGCAGCGCAATCACCGCCTTCTCGAGGTGGATGAGGTAGCGGCGCAGCGCGTCGAGCACGAAGTACATCGAGCGCAGCCCCAGCACCGCGAACATCATCGCCGAGTAGATGACCAGCGGCTCGCGGCTGACCGCGATCACCGCCGGCACCGAGTCAAAGGCGAAGAGCACATCGGTGGTCTCAATGGTCACCGCGCACAGGAACAGCGGGGTGATGAGGCGCGCCCCGCGGCGCAGGTCGCCGTCAGCAAGGCCGTGGGCCGCCCCGCGCGCGAGCGCCTCCTCGCGGCTGAGCAGCATCTCGGGGCCGTCGATGTGGGGGTAGAGCGGCAGCGCGCGGCGCACCAGGCGCACCGCAAGGTTCTCGCGCTGCTGCCCCTCATGGCCCTTGCCGCGGATCATGGCGACCGCCGAGCCGGCGATGAAGAGCGCGAACAGCACCTGCATCCAGGGGCCCATGGCAAAGAGCGAGGCCCCGATCACCACGAAGATGAGGCGCATCACCACCGCGCCCAGCACCCCGAGGTAGAGCACCTTGTGGCAGTGCTCGGGCGGGACGTGGAACCAGGCGAAGATCGCCATCATCACGAAGAGGTTGTCCACCGAGAGCGACTGCTCGAAGAGGTAGCCCGCCACGAACAGCTCGGCGACCTCGGCATTGAAGCGCAGCCTCAGGTAGCAGGCAAAGCACGCCGCCACCGCCACCCAGAACAGCGTCCAGGCCACGGCCGAGCGCAGCGTGGGCACGCCGCCCTTACGGTGGGCATAAAAGTCGACCACCATCGAGATGGCCACGGTGGCGACGAAGATGGTGATGGTGGCGGGATCGAGCCCAATGTGGGTCCCGGTCATTCCTTGGCCTCGCAGGCGTGGCGCATCGCGAGGTAGCGGGAGATGGCGTCGGGCACCGGCGAGCTGTCAAAGCAGGAGGTGGTGCCGAGGTGGCAGGTCGGGCCCTCGGGGCGCGCCAGCACCAGCAGGGTGTCCTTGTCGCAGTCGCAGGCAATGGAGCGCAGGCGCAGGTGGTTGCCGCTCTCCTCGCCCTTGGTCCACAGGCGGTTCTTGGCGCGGCTGTGGAAGGAGACCAGGCGGGTTTTGAGGGTCACCTCGAGGGCCTCGCGGTCCATCCAGCCGACCATCAGCACCTGCGCGGTCTGCGCGTCCTGCACCACGGCGGGGATCAGCCCGCCCCCCTTTGCAAAGTCGAGCTCCTCGAGCTTCTCGAAGCCATGGCAGTACTCAGTCACGGACACACACTCCTTCTTTCCTAAGGTAGGCCTTGAGGTCGGGGATGGCGATGGTGCGCTTGTGGAACACCGAGGCGGCGAGCGCCCCGTCCACCCCGGCCTCCCGGAAGGCGTCGCGGAAGTGCTCCATGGCACCCGCGCCGCCCGAGGCGATGAGCGGGACCGCGCAGCGCTCCCGGACCGCGGACAGCTGCCCGAGGTCATAGCCCTGGCGCATCCCGTCCTGGTTCATCATGTTGAGGGTGATCTCGCCCGCGCCGCGCCGCTGCGCCTCCTCGACCCAGTCGAGGGTGCGGCGGGAGGTGGTGATGGTGCGGCTGACATCGCCGGTGTACTGCTTGACGAGGCACTCGCCGCTTGCGGGGTCGCGGTAGGAGTCGATGCCGACCACCACGCACTGCACCCCAAAGCGGTCGGCGAGGCGGGTGATCAGGGAGGGATCCTCAAGCGCCGGGGAGTTGATGGAGATCTTGTCCGCGCCGTGGGCGAGGATCTGCCGCGCGTCCTCGACGCTGCGGATGCCGCCCGCCACCGCGAAGGGGATGTCGATCACCTCGGCGACCCGCGCCACCCAGGACTTGTCGACCCGCCGCCCGTCGGAGGAGGCGGTGATGTCGTAGAAGACCAGCTCGTCGGCGCCTTCCTCGGCGTAGCGGCGCGCGAGGTCGACGATGGAACCCATCACCTCATGGTTGCGAAACTGCACGCCCTTGACCACCACACCCTCGCGCACGTCAAGGCAGGGGATTATGCGCCTTGCCAGCATTGGACCGCCTCCTGCACGGTAAAGGCCCCCTCGAGGAGGGCGCGGCCCAGCACCGCCGAGGGCACGCCGGCCTCGCGCAGCGCCCTCAGGTCATCGAGCGAGGCGATGCCGCCCGAGGCGATGAGGTCAAGGCCGGGGAAGGAGTCCATGAGCGTGGCGTAGAGATCCACGCTCGGGCCCTGCATCATCCCGTCGCGGCTGATGTCGGTGACCAGCGCGTGGGTGAGCCCCGCCGCGCGGTAGTCCTCAAGCAGCCCAAGCAGCCCGAGGGCGGAGAGATCCTGCCAGCCGTGGATGGCGACGTTCCAGCCGCTCTCGCCCTGTCGCGCGTCGAGGGCCACCACCACATGGTCGGCGCCGAGCTCCCCAATCAGGCGCTTGGTGCCCTCGGGATCGGTGACCGCGATGGTGCCCACCACCACGCGGCTCACGCCGGCCTCGAGCACCGCGAGGGCCTCCTCGCGGGTGCGGATGCCGCCCCCGATCTCAATGGGGATGGGCGAGGCGGCGGCAATTTTGCGCAGCAGCGGCAGCTGCCGGGCCTGGGGGTCGCGGGCCCCGTCGAGGTCGACGATGTGGGCGAGGGTGGCGCCCTGCGCCGCGGCCTCCTGCAGGCGCGCGATGGGATCGGCGCTGAAGGTGGTGCGCGAGGAGAAGTCCCCCCGCTTGAGGCGCACTACCTCGCCGTTCATGAGGTCGAGGGCGGGAATGATCATGGGTGCCTCCTAAAGGCTGAGGAAGTTTCTGAGCAGCGCCGCGCCGTGGCGGCCGGATTTCTCGGGGTGGAACTGCACCCCCATGAAGTTGCCCTTGGCCAGGGCGGAGGTGAACTCCACGCCGTAGGTGGTGCGGCCGCAGGTCTCGGGCAGCACCGGCAGGGCATAGGAGTGGACAAAGTAGAAGTAGGCCCCGTCGGGGATGCCGGCGAAGAGCCCGGTGCCGTCATGGCTGACGGTGTTCCAGCCCATGTGCGGCAGGGTGAGCCCCGCCGCGCGCGGCAGCGGTGCGACCTCGCCCTTGATGATGCCCAGGCACTCGACCGGGCCCTCGCCCGCGGCCGACTCGAGGGAGCGGCTGGCGAGGATCTGCTCGCCGAGGCAGATGCCCAGCAGCGGGCAGGTGGCGCTGGTGATCGCCTCGCGCAGCCGCAGGCGCTCCACGCCGCCCATCACCGCCGCGGCGGTGCCCACCCCGGGGAGGATCAGGCGGTCGGCGGCCTTGATGTCGGCGGGATCGGAGGAGATCCTGGGCTCCTCCCCGAGGCGGCGCAGCGCCTGCGCCACCGAGTTGAGGTTCGCCGAGCCGGTGTCGATGATCACAAGCTTCATGGTGGTCCTCCTAGAGGCTGCCCTTGGTTGAGGGCAGCGCGGTGCCGGTGATGGCGAGGGCGCCGCGCAGGGCGCGCCCGAAGCACTTGAAGAGCGCCTCCACCTGGTGGTGGGCGTTGCCGGGGCCGGCCGCGAGGTGCAGGGTGAGGCCCATGGACATGGCGAGGCTCTCGAAGAAGTGGGGCACCATCTGCACTGGCATCTCGCCCACCTGGTCACGGGTGAAGCGGGCGTCGAGGCTGAACTCCACGTGCGGCCGCCCCGAGATGTCGAGGGTGGCCGCCACGCCGGGATCCTCTGCCAGGGCGTCACGCCCGAAGGCCTCGGCATGGACCTCGTCCATGGGCAGGGCGAAGCCAAAGCGGCCGATGCCGCGCTTGTCGCCGAGCGCCTCGCGCAGCGCCTGCCCGAGGGCAAGGCCGGTGTCCTCGATGGTGTGGTGGCAGTCCACCTTCAGGTCGCCTTTCGCGTGCACGCTGAGGCTGAAGTTGCCGTGGGTGGCAATCTGGTCGAGCATGTGGTCGAAGAAGCCGATGCCGGTGTCGATGCTGCGGCGCCCGGGGCGGTCGAGATCCACCTCGACCTCGATCTCGGTCTCGGAGGTGGCGCGGCAGATCCGCGCGGTGCGCCGGGGCAGCGCGAGATCGTCCGCCACCTGCGCCCAGCTGAGGCCCTCCCCGAGCATGTAGCCGCGGATGCCCATCGCCCTGGCCATCTCAAGGTCGCTCTCGCGGTCCCCGACAAAGGCCGAGCGCGAGCGGTCCCAGCCCTGGTCGGCAAGGTAGGGGGCCACCAGGCCGGTGCGGGGCTTGCGGCAGGCGCAGCCGTCCCCGGGGCGGTGCGGGCAGATCAGCACCTGCTCGAACCCGATGCCCTGGGAGGAGAAGAGATTGAGGATGAACTCATGGCAGGTGTTGAAGTCCATGAGCGGGAAGGACTCGGTGCCGAGGCCGTCCTGGTTGCTCACCATCACGAAGGCATACCCTAGGTCGCGAAGGCGCAGCAGCGCCGGGATCACCCCCGGCTTGAGGCGGATCTTCCCGAGGCGGTCCACCTGCTCATCCGCGGGCTCCTCGATGAGGGTGCCGTCCCGGTCGACAAAGAGGTAGCGCTTCACTTGCCCTCCGCAAAGTCAGAGAGCAGGCGCATGGCCTCGTCGAGCTCCTCGTCGCTGCCGATGGAGATGCGCACGCAGTTCTCAAGGCCGGGCTTGTCCATGAAGGCGCGCAGCACCACGCCCTTTTGCAGCAGGGCGTCGAACACCGCCTGGCCGTCCTTGAACCTGGCGAGCAGGAAGTTGGCCTCCGAGGGGTAGACGCGCTCGACGATGGGCAGCGAGAGCAGCGCCGCCTCAAGGGTGGCGCGGCGCTTGAGCGCCTGCGCGACGCGGATTTTCATCAGCGAGAGGCCGCCGCTGGCGAGCGCCTGCCTGGCGATCTGTGCCACCGGGTCGGGCACTGGGTAGGGGTCGATGACCTTGAGCATCGCGGCGATGATCTCCGGGCGCGCCACGCCGAAGCCGCAGCGGATGCCGGCGAGGGCGAAGGCCTTGGAGAGGGTGCGGGTCACCACCAGGTTGGGGTAGGTGGCGATCAGCGCGGTCTGGTCCTGCTCCGGGCAGTACTCGATGTAGGCCTCATCGAGCACCACCAGGGTCTCGGGCAGCGCGGTGAGCACGCGCTCGAGATCGGCCCTCGGGAAGGTCATGCCCAGCGGGTTGGCGGGGCTGTCGATGAACACCAGGCGCACCGGGAAGGGGGCGCCCTGGGCCGCCGCGATGATCCCCTCGGCGCTGGGGGCGAGATCCGCGCCGCGCTTGGCAATGGCGACCTTCGCGCCATTGGCCCGGGCCATCACCTCGTAGACCCCGTAGGTGGGCGGGGCGATGACGATGCCGTCCTCGCCGAAGCTGCAGAAGGTGCGCACCAAAAGGCCGATGATCTCATCCGAGCCGCGCCCGATGATCACCTGGTTGGGCCGGACCCCGGCGTAGTCGGCGAAGCCCTCGAGCACCTCGTGGGGCTGGCAGTCGGGATAGCGGTTGAGCGTCGTCGAGTTGAACATGTACAGCTCGCTCTTGGGCGACTCGTTGGCGTTGAGGAAGGTGTGCCCGTGCCCGCCGATGCGCCGCGCCGACTGGTAGGGGCGCAGTCCCTTGACGTGACTGGTGACGATGCGCTCAAAGTCCATGGCTACTCCTCCCCCAGGCGCAGCGACACGGCGCGGCGGTGGGCCTCGAGGCCCTCGGCGTCGGCCATGGTCTCCACCACGCGGGCGATGCGCTCGAGGCCCTTGCGGCTGGCGGTCTGGATGGTGTAGCGGCGGCGGAAGTCGTCGGTGCCGAGCGCCGAGTAGGCGCGGGCATTGCCGTAGGTGGGCAGGGTGTGGTTGGTGCCGGAGGCGTAGTCGCCCAGCGCCTCGGGGGTGTAGGCGCCAAGGAAGATGGAGCCGGCGTTGCGCAGCTCGGGGAGCAGCGCCTCGGGATCGCGGGTCTGCACGATGAGGTGCTCCGGGGCGTAGGCCGAGGAGACCGCCGCGCACTCGGCGAGATCCTTGCAGACGATGGCGCAGCTGTGCTCCAGGGCGCGCCGGGCGATATCCTCGCGGGGCAGGCCCTCGACCTGGCGCTCCACGCACTCGAGGGTGCGGCGGGCCAGGGACTCGCTGTCGGTGACCAAAATGGCCTGGGAGTCCGGGCCGTGCTCGGCCTGGGAGAGCAGGTCGGCGGCGACAAAGTCGGGGTTGGCCTCGTCGTCGGCGATCACCAGCACCTCCGAGGGGCCGGCGGGCATGTCGATGGCCACGTCCGAGGAGACCAGCTCCTTGGCCGAGGTCACGTACTGGTTGCCGGGCCCGAAGATCTTGTCCACCTGGGGCACGCTCTCGGTGCCATAGGCCATCGCGGCGATGGCCTGGGCCCCGCCGACGCGGAAGATGCGGTCCACGCCCGCCAGGGTGGCGGCATGGATGATCGCCGGGTGGATGGGGCCGGGCGAGCAGAGGATCACCTCCCGGCAGCCCGCAATCTGGGCCGGGGTGGCGAGCATCAGCGCCGTGGAGAAGAGCGGGGCCGAGCCGCCCGGCACGTACAGGCCGACGCGGTCGATGGCGTGGGCGGCGGTGCGGCAGGTCACCCCGTAGGCGATCTCGAGCTCGATCTCGCGGGGGCGCTGGGCCTCGTGGAAAATCTTGATGTTGTGGTAGGCCTTGTCGATGGCCTCGCGCAGCTGCGGGTCGAGCTCGCGGTTGGCCTCAAGGCGCTCCTCACGGGTCAGCTCCAGCGGCTCGTCGGCGAGGTTGCCGAACTTCTGCTCGTAGCGCCGCAGGGCGGCGTCGCCCTCGGCCTCAACCGCCATCACAATCTCGTCCACGGCGCTGTCCACCGCGGTGGCGCTGTTGGCCGCAGGGCGCTCCAGCGCCTGCTCGCGGCCATCCTCGTCCAAATCTGCCCAAATCCTGATGTCCATGGCTTATGGCTCCTAGTCCAGCATCTTCTCGATCGGCACCACCAGGATGGAGGTGGCGCCCAGTTCCTTGAGGCTCTCCAGGGTCTCCCAGAAGAGCTTCTCGCGGGAGACCACATGCACCGCCACGCGGCCGGGATCGCCCTCGAGCTCGATGATCGAGGGGTTCTCGGCGCCGGGGATGATCCGCTTAATCTGCGGCAGCGCCTCGCGCGGGGCGTTCATCATGATGTACTTGCTCTCGCGGGCCGCGAGCACGCCCCGCAGGCGCGGCAGGATGAGGTCCAGCACCTCCTGCTTCTCGGGGTAGAGCTCCTGGTCGCGGGCAATCAGCACCGCCTCGGAGCGGTAGATGGTCTCCACCTCCCGGAGGCCGTTGGACTGCAGCGTGGCGCCGGTGCAGACCAGGTCGCAGATGGCGTCGGCAAGGCCGGCGCGCGGGGCGACCTCCACGCTGCCGGTGAGCAGCACCGGCTTGAACTTGATCCCCTGCTCGCGCATCACGCGGCGCAGCAGGTAGGGGTAGGTGGTGGCAATCTTTTGCCCGTCGAGGTCCGGGAGCCCGCCCCAGGCGCGCTCGGTGGGGATGGCCACGGCCAGGCGGCACTCGCCGAAGCCCAGGGGCATGATCTCGCGGTAGGCGGTCGGCAGGCCGTCGACCTCGCGCTCCATGATGGTCTCCTCGAGCACGTTCTGCCCGACGATGCCCAGATCCACCACGTGGTCCATCACCAGGCCGGGGATGTCGTCATCGCGCACCCTGAGGATGTCGATGGGCATGTTCTCGGCGTGGGCGAGGAGGTGGTCGCGGCGCTCGGTGATGCGGATGCCGCACCCGCTGAGCAGGCGCTCGGTGTCGTCGGTCAGCCGGCCGGACTTTTGGATGGCGATGCGGAGCCTGCGGGCCCCGTCCCTTTGGTTGTCGCTTGCGCTCATGGCAGAACCCTAGGAGTGAATGCAAAAGAAAAAAACAGGCGCCATTATAGCGTGAAAGGGGGTCCTGATTGCCCATTAATTGAGGGCGGGGCGCGGCTAGCCCTGGAGCAGGGCAAGGGCGACCTGGGGGCGCTGGTTGGCCTGGGAGAGGATGGTCTGGGAGGTCTGCTGGAGGATGTTCCGCGCGGTGAGGTTCGATGACTCCTCGGCGTAGTCGGTGTCGCGGATGCGCGATCTCGCGTCGGAGACGTTCTGCGAGACGTTGGCCTGGTTGCGGATGGTGGACTCCATGCGGTTTTGCATGGCGCCGAGGATGGCGCGCTGGGAGTCCACGTAGTTGATGAGCGTGTCCACGGTCTTGATGGTCATCTGGGCAAGCTTGGCGCTGGACACGCTGAGGCGATAGCCCATGAGGGTGGAAAACAGGTTATCGCTCTTACTGTAGTCAAGCATCTGGAAGATGCTAAAGCCCTTCGCAAAGTTGAGGGTGAGCGTGTCCCCTGAGTAGGCGCCCACCTGGAATGAGATTTCGCCGGTGGAGCTGAGCACGTTGTTCTCGGCGAAGTCCCCGTACGCGCGGCCGGCAAGGCACAGCTGCCCGCCGAAGGTGGTCTTCTCGGCGATGCGGTTGATTTCGGCGCACAGCTGGTAGGCCTCCTGGTTGATCGCCTCACGGTCCACCTCGGAGTTGGTGCCGTTGGCCGACTGGAGGGCGAGCACGCGGATGCGCTGGAGCATCGAGGTGGTCTCGTCGAGGGCGCCCTCCATGGTCTGGCAGAGGGCGATGCCGTCATTGGCGTTGCGGTTGCCCTGGTTGAGGCCATTGATCTGCACGGTGAGGCGGTCTGAGATCTGCAGGCCGGCCGCGTCGTCCTTTGCCGAGTTGATGCGCTGCCCTGAGGAGAGTCGCTGGTAGGTGGTGTCAAGGGAGGCGGTCGCCGCGGCGAGGCGCCGCTGCGAGTCTAGGGAGGAGAGGTTGGTGTTGACGTAGAGCGCCATGTCCTGTCCCTTGTGCCTGTGGGTGGCGACGTCCCCGGGTGCCGGGGATCCGTCGCCTTGCTGGTGCGGAACGGTCCGCGCCCTCTCCCATTAAAGATTCGTGCCAGCCTGGGAAGTTTCCGGGCAGCGCATTGAAAAGCAGTGATATTTAGTTGCCGTGCCTGGGGTGTGCCCCTTGATGGGGGCGCGGGTGGCGGATTTTTGCCGTTGGCGCTAGCCCTGGAGCAGGGCGAGGGCGACCTGGGGGCGCTGGTTGGCCTGGGAGAGGATGGTCTGGGAGGTCTGCTGGAGGATGTTCTGGGCAGTGAGCGCGGAGGAGGCCTCGGCGTAGTCGGTGTCGCGGATGCGCGAGCGCGCGTCGGAGACGTTCTGCGCGACGTTGGCCTGGTTGCGGATGGTGGACTCCATGCGGTTTTGCATGGCGCCGAGGATGGCGCGCCGTGAGTCCACCGCCTCAATCATGGTATCCAGGGTACCGATGCTGGCCTGGGCCGTCGTGGCCGTGGACACGCTGAAGCGGTACTGGCTATCGCCGTGCACGCTGGGCAGGACCTTGATGCCGTCACGGATGGTGTTTGCCGGCACGGTTCCTGCGAAGCCCATCATGTAGATCCCGGACAGGGTGAATCCCTCGGCAAAGTTGAGGGTGAGCGTGTCATCGGCGTAGGCGCCCACCTGGAATGAGATTTCGCCGGTGGAGCTGAGCACGTTGTGCTCGGTGAAGTTGTCCACCGCGGCCCCGGCCAGGCACAGCTGCCCGCCGAAGGTGGTCTTCTCGGCGATGCGGGTGATTTCCTCGGAGAGCTGGTCAACCTCGCGCTGGATGGCGGTGCGGTCGGACTCGGAGTTGGTGCCGTTGGCCGACTGGAGGGCGAGCACGCGGATGCGCTGGAGCATCGAGGTGGTCTCGTCGAGGGCGCCCTCCATGGTCTGGCAGAGGGCGATGCCGTCGTTGGCGTTGCGGTTGCCTTGCCCCAGGCCCTCAACCTGCACGGTGAGGCGGTCTGAGATCTGCAGGCCGGCCGCGTCATCCTTTGCCGAGTTGATGCGCTGGCCTGAGGAGAGTCGCTGGTAGGTGGTGTCAAGGGAGGCGGTCGCCGCGGCGAGGCGCCGCTGCGAGTCTAGGGAGGAGAGGTTGGTGTTGACGTAGAGCGCCATTGTCTGGGTCCTGCCTTGTCCCTTTACATGTTTGGCGCGCCGGGCCCGCCTGGGGGGCGGGGCGGCGCCATAACCCTCATTAAATATTCATGCCAACTGCATGGAAAGCGTGGCAATTGTCTGAAATCTTAAGGATTAGTTGAAGTAAGCCCAGGTCCATGGCGGGCGCCTGCCCCGGAGGTGACGGCTTTTCGGCGCCCGGGGATGCCGGGCGCGGCCCGCCCTAGCCCTGGAGCAGGGAGAGGGCGATCTGGGGGCGCTGGTTGGCCTGGGAGAGGATGGTCTGCGAGGTCTGCTGGAGGATGTTCTGGGCGGTGAGGGCGGAGGAGGCCTCGGCGTAGTCGGTGTCGCGGATGCGCGATCTCGCGTCGGAGACGTTCTGCGAGACGTTGGTCTGGTTGCGGATGGTGGACTCCATGCGGTTCTGCATGGCGCCGAGGATGGCGCGCTTGGAGTCGACGGCGTTGATGCAGTAGTCGATGGTCTCAATGCAGGACTGGGCAAGATCTGCCGTGGAGACTGTGAAGTACCACTTGTTGCTGCTGTCTTCGTCGTATTTCTTGAT
>JAILEI010000029.1 GCA_024688225.1 Succinivibrionaceae bacterium | reverse complement strand
CCACAGGCCCGCGCCGTCCACCCCGCCCTCGCAGCCCTCGCCGAGCACCTGGGCCGTGGCGCCGCGCTCGCGCGCCACCTTGAGGATCACCTCCCGGGCGCCCGCGCCCACCCGGCCCAGCACCAGCTCGCAGGAGGGCTTGATGATCCCCGCCTTCTCGGCGGCAATCAGCTCCTCGGTGCCGCCCAGGAGCGCGGTGTGATCAAGGCCGATGGAGGCAATCACCGCCACGTCGGCGTCGATGGCGTTGACCGCGTCAAGGCGCCCCCCGAGGCCCACCTCCAGCACCAGCGCCCCTGCCTTGGACTCATGGAAGCACCACAGCGCGGCCAGGGTGGTGAACTCAAAGTAGGTGAGATCCACCCCCGGCTCCCGCGCCGCCGCCCCCGCCACCGCGGAGAAGGCCGCGCAGAGCAGCCGCTCCTCGACCATGCGGCCGTTCACCTCGATGCGCTCGCGAAAGTCCAGGAGGTGCGGCGAGGTGTACAGCCCCACCGTGTGCCCGCTGCCCCGCAATGCCTCAGCCACCAGCGCCGCCGTGGAGCCCTTGCCATTGGTGCCCGCGACCTCGACCACCGTGGCATCCCCAAAGTTAAGGCCCAGGCGGCGCAGGACCTCGCGCACCCGCCCAAGGCCCAGCTCAATGCGGCTGGGGTCGATGCGCTCGAGGCAGGCCAGCCATTCACCAAGGCCGGCGCCAGGCGGCGGGCAGCTGAGGGTGGGCATCTAGATCCGGGGCTTGGGCGCGCTGGCCTTGCGGGTGCGCGGGCGCTTGGCCGGGGGCGGCAGCTCAGGCTTGCCTGGCGGCAGGATCTCGGCCTTGGCCTCCTCAGGCAGGGCCGCCTTGCTCATCATCATGGAGAGCAGGCTGGAGATGGTGGGGCGCATCTCGCTGCGGGTGACAATCATGTCGATGGCACCCTTCTCCACCAGGAACTCGGCGCGCTGGAAGCCCTCAGGCAACTTCTCGCGCACGGTCTGCTCGATGACCCGCGGGCCCGCGAAGCCGATCAGCGCCCCCGGCTCGGCGATGTTGATGTCCCCCAGCATGGCCAGCGAGGCGGAGACGCCGCCCATGCAGGGATCGCACATCACGCTGACAAAGGGCAGGCCCGCCTCCGAGAGGCGCGCCAGCGCCGCCGAGGTCTTGGCCATCTGCATCAGGGAGAACAGCGACTCCTGCATGCGCGCCCCGCCCGAGAGCGAGAAGCACACCAGGGCGCGGCGCTCCCTGAGGCAGGTGGCGGCGGCCTGGCAGAAGCGCTCCCCGACCACCGAGCCCATGGATCCGCCCATGAAGCCAAACTCAAAGGCGCAGGCGCAGACCGGCAGCCCCTCGAGGGTGCCCTTCATCGCCACCAGCGCGTCCTTCTCGCCAGTCTTCTTCTGGGCCGCGGCAAAGCGATCCTTGTAGCGCTTGAGATCCTTGAACTTCAGCACGTCGCGCGGCTCAAGATCCGCCCCCAGCTCCTCGCGCCCCTCGGGATCGAGGAAGGTGTCGAGGCGGCGGCGGGCGCTCAGGCGCATGTGGTAGCCGCACTTGGGGCACACGTTGAGGTTGCGCTCGAGCTCGGCGCGGTACAGCACCTGCTCGCAGTGCTCACACTTGGTCCAGACGCCCTCGGGAATCTCGTGCTTGCTGCGGCTGTCGCTCTTGGGAAGGATTTTCTCAAGCCAGTTCATGCGGATCTTGCCTCACAAAACGCCGCCCGGGCGCGGGGC
Organism: Succinivibrionaceae bacterium; assembly: GCA_024688225.1. Classification (GTDB taxonomy): domain Bacteria; phylum Pseudomonadota; class Gammaproteobacteria; order Enterobacterales; family Succinivibrionaceae; genus JAILEI01. The sequence goes on along the minus strand of JAILEI010000029.1, from coordinate 1,651 downwards.
CACAGGCAATTTGCAATGAGGCAAGATTATACCCCACTTGCCGCCCCCTTATAATCATTACCCGAGGTTTTATCACCCGCCAATTCTGCTAGAATCGCCGCATGCCCCCGCGCCAATGGCGCGGGGGATTGCTTATGCCCGGCATACCCAGAGGAGGGAACATGTCCCAGTCCGATCGCCGCAACCTGACCCTGATGATGGATCTCTATGAGATGACCATGTCAAACGGTTACTTCCTCGACCGCAACCCCAACGACCGGGTCTGCTTCGACGTCTTCTACCGCCACAACCCCGACCAGGGCGGCTTTGCCATCTTCGCCGGCCTCGAGCAGGTCATCGAGTACATCGAGAACCTCCACTTCGACGGCGCCGACATCGACTACCTGCGCACCCTCGGCCTCTTTGACCCGGGCTTCCTCGAGTACCTGCGCGGCTACCGCTTCACCGGCGACATCGACGCCTTCCCCGAGGGCACCATCATCTACCCCAACGAGCCGGTGCTCACCGTCACCGCCTCCCCGATCGACGCCCAGCTCATCGAGACCGCGGTGCTCGCCGAGATCAACCACCAGTCGCTGATCGCCACCAAGGCCCAGCGCATCGTGCGCGCCGCCCGCGGCCACGCGGTGTCAGACTTTGGGGCGCGGCGCGCCCACAACATGGACGCCGCGGTCTACGGCGCCCGCGCCGCCTACATCGGCGGGGTGGTCGGGACCGCCACGGTGATGGCCGGGCAGATGTTCAACATCCCGGTCAACGGCACCATGGCCCACAGCTGGGTGATGTACTTCGAGGACGAGTTCACCGCCTTCCGCAAGTACGCCGAGACCTACCCCAAGGGCTGCATCCTGCTCATCGACACCTATGACGTGCTCAAGTCGGGCATCCCCAACGCCATCCGCACCGCCCACGAGGTGCTCGAGCCCATGGGCGAGCGCCTGCGCGGGGTGCGCATCGACTCGGGCGACCTCGCCTACTTCTCCAAGGAGATGCGGCGCATGCTCGACGAGGCGGGCCTTGAGGACTGCATGATCGCCGCCTCCAACAGCCTCGACGAGTACACCATCAGCTCCATCCTCGACCAGGGCGGGCGCATCGACAGCTTCGGGGTGGGCGAGCGCCTCATCACCGCCAAGAGCGACCCAGTCTTCGGCGCCGTCTACAAGCTTGCCGCGGTGGAGCGCGGTGGGGCCTGGACCCCCAAGATCAAGATCTCCGCCACCGTGGAGAAGATCACCAACCCTGGGCTAAAGCGCGTGTTCCGCGTCTTCGGCCCGGACGGCAAGGCCAGGGCCGACCTCATCACCCTGCGCGACGAGCGCCTCGACTTCACCAAGCCGGTGCGCTATGTCGACCCCCTCAAGCCCTGGCGCAACCGCAGCTTCGAGGACTGCACCGCCCGCGAGCTGCAGGTGCCCGCCATCCGCGGGGGCAAGCGCGCGAGCGACCCGGTGGACATCTCCCAGATCCGCGACTATGTGCGCCGCCAGCTCACTGACGAGATCTGGCAGGAGGAGCAGCGCTTTGAGAACCCGCACCAGCACCACCTCGACATGAGCCCCGACTACTACGACATGAAGATGACCCTGCTCAACGAGGAGTCGCGCGACTAGCCCTCCCCCACCCGCCGCCCCGCCCCGGGGCGGCGCCA
>JAILEI010000025.1 GCA_024688225.1 Succinivibrionaceae bacterium | reverse complement strand
GAGTCGTCCCCGGCGGCGCGAGCCGCCCTGAAGGGCCGTCCGAGACGAGGACGTTGATAGGCCGGGCGTGGAAGCGCGGCAACGCGTGGAGCCTGCCGGTACTAATTGCCCGTGCGGCTTGGCCGCACAGCCCCGGGGCGCGGATGGCGCCCGGGGAAAGCCCACCCCCCTGCCTGCTTCCCCAACGGAATCCCCCGGCGGCAATGGCGCCGCGGAACCACCTGTTCCCATGCCGAACACAGAAGTGAAACGCGGTTGCGCCGATGGTAGTGCAGCGTACGACTGCGCGAGAGCAGGACACTGCCGGGGACCCCACAGGAGCGGTAGTTCAGCTGGTTAGAATGCCTGCCTGTCACGCAGGAGGTCACGGGTTCGATCCCCGTCCGTTCCGCCACCATGATGAAGGGCACCACGCATGTGGTGCCCTTTCTCTTTTTCGGTTTAGCTGCGCCCAACCCAGGGCAAAAAGAAACCCGCCAGGCGGCGGGTTCCCCAAAGTCCATTCTGGGACTATTTCTTGTCGAGGCCCTTAAGCTCGCCACTGACCTTGCGGCCTAGATCCTCGGTGATGTCGTACCCGAACCACTCAGTGCTGATCCTGGCGAACTCCCCGTTGCTCAGGATGGTGTCGAGGGCGTGGTTAATCTCTTCGAGCAGCTTGCGGTTCTCCTTGTTCACCGCAATGCCGTAGTACTCCTCGTCAGACTCTGAGACCCTGCGGGTGACGTACTTGGTGCGGTCGGCGTGGGCCAGGAAGTAGTCATTCACCGGCTTGTCATTGAGCACCGCGCTGCAGCCCTTGGCCTGGAGATCGATGTAGGTCTCAGGGGGCGAGTTGAACTGCTTGACCTTGGCATTGGGCAGCTTCTTGTTGAGGTAGAGGGCGCCCGTGGTGCCAATCTGCACGCACACCTGGGTGTCCTTGAGATCCTTGAGCTCGTTGTACTTGGACTGATCCTCGGCCCTGACCAGGAAGGTCAGGCCGCACTTGTAGTAGGGCTTGGAGAAGTTGACCTTCTCGGCGCGCTCCGGGGAGATGGTGAAACCAGAGATGATGATGTCGATGGTGTTCGTCATCAGCATGGGGATGATCCCATCAAAGGGATAGGACTTGATGTCCAGGTCGCGCCCCAGTTCCTTGCCAATGGCCCTGATGATGTCGATGTCAAAGCCGATGAGCTCGCCGTTGTCGTTAATGTAGGTGAAGGGGGCAAAGGCACCGTCGCAACCGACTTTGAGCGCCGGGGCGCCCTCGGCCAGTGCCGAGCTGGATACTGCCATGGTACCGCTGATGGCAAATGCCAGCGCGGCTTTCTTGAGCCAAGGTTTCATATGTCCTCCATTGGAAACTTGCTGCGATTGTAGCAATTTTGCGGGGGTTAGCAAAATGCGCCGGCAAGAATTTTGGGATCCCCCTGGTGGCGGCCAGGCTGAGCCTGGGTGGTGCAGGGTCAAATAGCAAAAAACTTGACATAAATCAAATAAAAACAAATATGCCATGCCTTGGGATAGTCGCTCCTGTATAATGGTTCGCCCGCATTCTTTTTGAATTATGGCGTAATATCGTTATTTTTCATAAGGTTGTAGTGGATTGCCCTTGCTGGGCACGAGATTCGGCGCCGCCTCGCCAGGCCAATGCCTGGCGGGCAGATCAACAGGCCCGGCCTTATCACTGGGCCCTTAGGAATTAAGGCGAAAGTTATATGTCATCCATGCGTTCTGTCTATTGCGGGGAAGTGACCCTCAAGATGAGGGATCAGGAGGTTGCCCTGTGTGGGTGGATCAACCGCCGCCGCGATCTGGGCGGCCTGGTGTTTGTTGACCTGCGCGATCGCACTGGCCTGGTGCAGGTGGTCTTCTCCCCGGATCAGTCTGAGTTGCACCAGCGGGCCTCGACCCTGCGCGGCGAGTTCTGCGTCAAGGTTACCGGCAAGGTTCGGCCCCGCCCCGAGGATCAGGTCAACCCGCGCATGCCCACCGGTGAGGTGGAGGTTGAGGCCAGCGGCCTTGAGATCTTCAACAGTTCGGCCCCGCTGCCCATTGATTCCAATCAGGAAAACACTGAGGAGCAGCGGTTGCGCTACCGCTACCTTGACCTGCGCCGCCCAGAGATGGTGCATAACTTGATCACCCGGGCCAGGATTACCCGCTGCGTGCGCAGCTTCCTCGACAGCCATGGCTTCATCGACATCGAGACCCCGATGCTGACCAAGGCCACCCCGGAGGGGGCCAGGGACTACCTGGTGCCCTCCCGCATCCACCATGGCAAGTTTTACGCGCTGCCCCAGTCCCCCCAGCTCTTTAAGCAGCTGCTGATGATTGCCGGCTATGATCGCTACTACCAGATTACCAAGTGCTTCCGCGATGAGGATCTGCGCGCCGACCGCCAGCCCGAGTTCACCCAGGTGGATGTCGAGACTTCCTTCATGACCTCCCAGGATGTGCGTGACCTGATGGAGGAGATGGTGGTCGCCCTGTTCAGGGAGATTAAGGGGGTGGAGCTTGGCAAGCTGCCGGTACTGACCTGGGAGGAGGCGATGACCAGGTTTGGCTCGGACAAGCCTGACCTGCGCATCCCCTTTGAGCTCAGTGAGCTAGATGACCTGGTGGGGGGCACGGAGTTCAAGGTGCTCTCAGGGCCTGCCGCGGATCCCAAGGGACGGGTCATCGGGTTTGCGCTGCCTGGTGGGGCGCGGCTGTCGCGCCGTGAGCTGGATGCCTATACCGATTACGTCAGGCACATGGGCGGCCAGGGCCTGCTGTGGGTTAAGGTCAATGACCTTTCCCAGGGGGCAGGGGGGCTGGCCTCATCATTTGGCAAGCACGTCACCCCGGAGCTGCTGCTCTCGGTGGTGGCGAGGACCGGCGCCAAGGATGGCGACCTGGTGCTGGTTGGCGCGGGGGATCGGCTCAAGGCCGCCAATGCCATGGGCGCGCTGCGCGTGAAGGCGGCGCATGACCTTGGGCTGGTGGCGGATGGTTTCCGCGCGCTGTGGGTCATTGACTTCCCCATGTTCGAGATGACCGAGGAGGCCGGCATCACGGCAATGCACCACCCCTTCACCTCGCCTTCCCGGGTCACCCCGGAGGAACTGATGGCCCATCCCATGGATGTCTACGCTGACGCTTACGACATCGTGATCAACGGCTATGAGGCGGGTGGCGGCTCAGTCCGCATCTTTGACCCGCAAATGCAGCAGGCCGTGTTCTCGGTGCTGGGCATTTCCCGGGAGGAGGCACAGGAGAAGTTTGGCTTCCTGCTCGATGCCCTGACCTATGGGGCGCCGCCCCATGCTGGGATTGCCTTTGGCCTCGATCGGGTGACCATGCTGCTCACCGGCACGGACAACATCAGGGATGTCATTGCCTTCCCCAAGACCACTGCCGCGTCATGCCTCATGACCGGGGCGCCCAGCGTGCCCACGGCGGCGGCGCTTGAGGAACTGGCCGTGGCGGTAACCGATCAAGAGGATTAGGCCCAGGTGCCTTTTTGCCATTAACCAATTAAAAATTTCAGGGAGAACAAAAGCATGTCAGGTCATTCCAAGTGGGCCAACATCCGCTTCCGCAAGGCCGCCCAGGATGCCAAGCGCGGCAAGGTCTTCACCAAGCTGATCCGCGAGATCACTACTGCCGCGCGCATGGGCGGGGGTGAGGAGTCCTCGAACCCCAGGCTCCGCGCGGCGGTGGTGGCGGCGCTGGCGCAGAACATGACCCGCGACACCATCAAGCGCGCCATCGAGCGTGGCGTGGGCGGCGGGGACGGCGCTGAGCTGGAGACCGTGGTCTATGAGGGCTATGGGCTGGGCGGGATCGCGGTGATGGTCGAGTGCATGACTGACAACCGCAACCGCACCGCTGCCGAGGTCAGGCATGCCTTCACCAAGTTTGGCGGCAACCTCGGGACCTCCGGCTCAGTGGGCTTCCTCTTCACCAAGAAGGGGGTCATCAACTTTATCCCCGATGAGGACGGCAAGGTCGCGCTCAGCGAGGAGCAAGCGATGGACATTGCCCTGGAGGCGGGCGCGGATGACGTGGTGGCCTCGGATGACGGCTCAATTGACATCTACACCTCCCCAGAGGCCTTTGCCGACGTGGTCGATGCCTTCAATGCCAAGCACCTGCAGCCGAGCAACGCTGAGGTCACCATGACTGCCTCCACGGAAACGGCGCTGGACGCCGAGGCCGCCACCAAGTTCATGCACATGGTGGACGCGCTGGAGGAGCTTGATGACGTGCAGAACGTCTACCACAATGCCCAGTTCCCGGATGACTTCAACCCTGAGGAATAAGGGCCGTCCGGGCAAGGCATAGGGTCGCAGGGGCAGAGAGGGGCGCCCGCCCCGGCGGCCAGGTTTTTTCAGGCAACCCGCAGCATTGGGACAGTTGGCAGCAAGATGGACAACAATTCAGCGAGCACCGAGTTCAAGCAGTTGATTGCACGCGGCAAGGAGCAGGGATACCTCACCATTGAGGAGATCAACGACCTGATCCCCCCTGACATGATTAGCGGTGACCAGCTCTCGGTCTTCATCCAAACCTTCACCGACATGGGCATCAATGTCTGTGAGACCCCGCCTGATCCTGATGACCTGCTGCTCAATGCCAACTCCCAGTCCGCGGACGAGGACATCGACACGGTGGCCAACCAGCTTGACAGTTCGGTTGACATTGGCCGTACCACCGATCCGGTGCGCATGTACATGCGCGAGATGGGCAACGTGTCGCTGCTGACCCGCAAGGACGAGATTGAGATCAGCAAGCGCATTGAAAAGGGCACCAATGACGTGCAGATGTGCGTCATTGAGTACCCCCAGGCCATGGAGGAGCTGTTCCGCCGCTATGCCCAGTCCCAGGAGGAGGACTCCGAGGTTTCCCTGGGTGACATCATCGTGGGTTTTAACGATCCCCTGGTGGATGAGCAATCCGCATCCGCAGCGGACAGTGGCGATGACGACAGCCAGGACACTGAGGATGACGATGTCTCCGATGATGAACTCGACTCCATCGATGATGGGGACGGGGAAGGTGAGTCCGAGGACGACACTGATGATGACGGGGACATGGACGATGATGAGGGCGGCAAGCGCGGCAAGGGCGCCGGCAAGGACCAAATGGACGCGGGGGACACTGGTCCCGATCCCAAGCTGGTGGCCGAAAGCTTTGCCGAGCTGAGGGTCCAGTACGACAAGGTCTGCGCCTTGCGCAAGAAGAAGGGCGCTGCCAATGAGCGCAAGTACCAGGCGGAGCTCGCGCACCTTGCCGAGCTGTTTTCGAGGTTCCACCTCGTGCCCCAGCAGCTGGACGGCATGCTGCGCATGATGACGGACATGATGGATCGCATCAAGAACCAGGACCGGCGCATCCGTGAGATCTGCGTGAGCCGCTGCGGCATGAAGATTGACGAGCTCAAGTCCCTGTACACCGACTCCAGCCAGGAAACCAGCATTGCCTGGTATGAGAAGGCGTGCAAGTCCCGCAAGGCCTATGCGGCCAACCTCAGGAAGCATCGTGAGGAGGTGGAGGCCTGCGTGAACTCCCTCCGGGAAATTGAGGAGGAGGCCGGGATCCCCATCCCCAGGCTGCGCGACCTTGCGCACCGCATCATGGTGGGCGATGCCGTGGCCAAGCAGGCCAAGAAGGAGATGGTCGAGGCGAACCTGCGCCTGGTGATTTCCATTGCCAAGAAGTACACCAACCGCGGCCTGCAGTTCCTTGATCTAATCCAGGAGGGCAACATCGGCCTCATGAAGGCGGTCGACAAGTTCGAGTACCGCCGGGGCTACAAGTTCTCAACCTATGCCACCTGGTGGATCCGCCAGGCGATTACCCGCTCCATTGCCGACCAGGCACGCACCATCCGCATCCCGGTGCACATGATTGAGACCATCAACAAGCTCAACCGCATCTCGAGGCAAATGCTCCAGGAGAAGGGGCGCGAGCCCACCCCTGACGAGCTGGCGGCGAGGATGGGCCTCCCCGAGGACAAGATCCGCAAGGTGATGAAGATTGCCAAGGAACCCATCTCGCTTGAGACCCCGGTGGGCGATGACGATGACTCGCACCTGGGGGACTTCATCGAGGACAGTTCCATCGTGGTCCCCGCTGAGGCCGCCACCTCCGAGAGCCTCAAGAGCGCCATCAACGGGGTGCTGGACGCCATGCCGCCCCGTGAGGCGCAGGTGCTGAGGATGCGCTTTGGCATTGGCATGCCCTCGGACCACACCCTCGAGGAAGTGGGGAGGCAGTTCGGGGTCACCCGCGAGCGCATCCGCCAGATCGAGGCCAAGGCGCTGCGCAAGCTGCGCCATCCCTGCCGCTCGCAGGGACTCAAGGGTTTCCTCGACTAGGATCTTTCCTTTCCAGTTGCGCGGGGATCCCCTAGGGGATCCCCGCTTGCTTTCATCCCCCTGTATAATCGTTTCATTCAGGCTGGCAAGGTTATTGCTTTAACCTGCCTGGGCCGAGGGTGTTTTTTTGGCGCCAGGCCCAAATGCTGGCGCGTGCCGGCAAATGGCGCTGGCGATGGGGGTGCAAGGTGGAAATGGAAGGCTCCAAGGGTAATGGCGAGGGCGGCGGTTTTTCCGCCGCTGAGGCAGAGCGCGCCAAAAGGCTGGTTGAGCTCCAGTCCCGGCTGTCAGATCAGCTGCTGGCCAATTTTGCCGAAAACATGAAGGCGCTGTCCCACTACCAGCCCGAGCTGGCAAGGATCTTCAAGGATTACCGCCCTCGCGAGAGCATGGAGTTCTTTTGCACAGAAAATGGTGAGGCCAACCTGACCTTTGTCGAGCGCAATGAGATTTTCTACAAGTCAGACTCCCCCCGCGCCTTTTGCAAGTCCCAGGTTGACGACTTCATCGCCAACCAAAATTTCCGGCAGGTTAACTTTGCCCATGAGTACGATCCCTTTGGGCAGATCCACTTCCGCTACCTGAACGAGATTACGGATCGCCTCAACAACGAGATTTTGCCCAACCTAAGGCATGTCCGGGAGATAGGTGAGTCCCTGCCCTGCCTGGTGGTCCTGGGCTGTGGCCTGGGGTACTGCCTTGAGGAACTTTACGGGCGCCTTGAGATTTTGAACCTGGTTCTCATCGAGCCCAACCCTGACCTGTTCTTTGCCTCCCTGCACACTTGCGCCTGGGCGCAGCTGTTCAAGTTCCTCGAAGACAACAATTACCCCATCAGGATTATCGTGGGAGAGCGGCCCGGCGAGGCCTTTGAGCGACTTTACGACTTCTATGTTGAGCACGGGCAGTTCATGGGCGGGTTCAAGCTTAACTTTGTGCACTACCGCTCCCCGGAGGTGGACGCCTGTGAGCAGCAGGTGGTCGCAAAGTACGATCGCATCCACTCATCGCTGGGTTTTTTTGATGATCAGGTCTTTGGCACCTCGCACGCCGTGCACAATGTCCTGGATGGGCACCACCTCGTCAAGCGGGACACCGAGTTCCCCGATGCCATGCGGGACTACCCACTGTTTGTGGTGGCCAATGGCCCCTCGCTTGACCAGGACATGGCCTTCCTGCGCGCCAACCAGGACAAGGCCATCATCATGGCCTGCGGCACGGCGCTGGACACCCTTTACCACGCCGGGGTGAAGCCTGACCTCTATGCCGCGACCGAGCGCACCGAGAGCGTGGCTCAGTCAGTGGAAATGATCCCCGACCGGGACTTCCTCAAGGACATTGCCCTGGTGTGCATGGACGTGATCCACCCCCGCACCGCGGCGCTTTTCGGGCACTCGCTGATCTTCTCCAAGTACGATGAGCCATTTTGCAAGCTGGTTCGATCCTTCCCGGGCATCGACAACTGGCGGCCATTGCCGCTGGGCAACCCACTGGTTGCCAACTGCGCGGTGTCGGCGGCGGTGGTGCTGGGCTTCAGGAAGATCTACCTCCTGGGCCTTGACTGCGGGGCAAGGGCTGACGCCAGCGCCTGCCACTCCCGCTACTCAACCATTTACAGCCGCTGGGGCAACAGTGAGAACGTGATGCGCAATGACCTGCAGCGTCCCTTGCCTGGCAACTTTGGCGGCGAGGTGCTCTCTGGCGGCCTGTATGAGATGTGCGCCCGCAACATTGAAATCGTGATTGCCCTGTACCGGGGCAGGTTCGAGCGTGACTTCAGGGTATTCAATTGTTCGGATGGCCTCGCCATAAGGGGCACGGAGCCGCTGCGCTCCATGGATAGCGGCATCCCGGGACTGCCTGACCTGGACAAGCGTGCCTTCCTGTCATTCATTGACCATGAGCTGACCTTCGTTGCGGACTGCCGCAGGGAAGATCTAATGGCAATGCTGGACTTTTCCTCATTTGACCGCCTCGTGGATCTGTTGGCAGGGGTCTGGAAGCATGATCTGCCTAGGAGCAGGGCACACTTTGTGCAACGCATGGAGGCCTGCGTGGAGCAGCTCTCGGATCTTGCCAAGTCCAACCTCGGCTTTTATGCGGACATTATCTCGGGCAGCGTGAACTCATTTTTCCTGCAGATGCTGAGGGGGCTCTACTGCACCAGCGACGCCCTGGAGGGGCTGGGGATTGGCAAGTCCCTTCTGGGGAGCTACATCAACTTTCTCTCCGACAGCAAGGCCATCATCCGCCAGATCCCAGACTACCTGATTGGGCAGCAGCAGCGGATTTTCAACAACAAGGTCGGGTTTGACCACGAGGGATCACCAGCTCCCAGCATGCCATCTCACGAGAACCTGCGCCTTAGCGACTGGCAGGATGGGCAGCGCACCTTTGAGAAACGCTACAGCTAGCAGAGGGGCGTGCACGGAAAGCCGGGCGCCTGCGAAACAAATTGCTCAAGAAAATGCGATCCCGGCCGTTAACAGAAGCAAGCGGGGGCGATAGGGCCCCGCAGATTTAGGGACCACCATAGGAGACAGAACCATGTCACTCTTTGTC
>JAILEI010000010.1 GCA_024688225.1 Succinivibrionaceae bacterium | reverse complement strand
GCCCGCCGCCCCCAAGGCGGCCGAGCCCGCCAAGGCTGCCCACAAGCCCGCCGGCCGGCCCGCTGGCAAGGGTCGCCACCACGGCAAGTAGGATCTGACCCGGCATGGAAATGCATGACAGCAAGATCCACAAGGGCGATGTCTGCCGCCTGCTCCGCCAGGGGGTTACCGTAACCCCCGACGGGTGCTTCTTTGCGGTATGGGCGCCCCAGGCGGAGGGCATTGTCATCCATGTGCGCGATGAGGGGGGGAAGGACTTTGGCGCCTTCCGCCTCCCCGAGCGCCAGGGCGGCATCTGGATGGGGCAGGCCGACGGGGTGGCCCCCGGCATGTGCTACGCCATCGAGGCCCTGGGGCGTGAGGACGCCGCCCAGGGCCTTTACTTTAAGGAGGGCCGGCTGCTGGTCGATCCTGCCGCCACCGTGCTCACCAAGCCCTTCATCTACAACCATGACCAGTACCTCTCCGACAGCGCCTCCTTCATCCCCTGGGCGGTAATCACCCCCGAGGACGACGGCTTTGACTGGCAGGGGGTGGGCAAGCCCGATCTTGAGTCGAGCACGGTCATCCTCTACGAGACCCACGTCAAGGGCTTCACCAAGCTGCGCGAGGACATCCCGGAGGAGATCCGCGGCACCTACCTCGGCCTGGCCCACCCCCGGGTCATCGCCTACCTCAAGGATCTGGGGATCACCGCGGTGCAGCTGATGCCCGTGGCGGCCTCCATGAGCGAGCCCGATCTCACCGAGCGCGGCCTGTGCAACTACTGGGGCTACAACCCGGTGTGCTTCCGCGCCCCCGATCCGCGCTTTGCGACCGATCCGAGGAAGGCGGCGCTCGAGTTCAAAACCATGGTCCGCGAGCTGCACCGCGCGGGGATCGCGGTCATCCTCGACGTGGTCTACAACCACACCGCCGAGGGCGGCCTGGGCGGCCCGGTGCTCTCCTTCAAGGGGCTCGACAACCGCTCCTACTACGCCTTCGAGCGGGACGAGAAGGGCGCGCCGCGCTACAACCGCTACCAGAACGTCACCGGCTGCGGCAACTCCTTCAGCACTGACTCCAGCATCGGCCTGTGCCACGTGGTGGAGAGCCTGCGCCACTGGCTCACCGAGATGCAGGTCGACGGCTTCCGCTTCGACCTCGGGGTCACGGTGTGCCGCGAGACCCACGGGGAGAGCAACTACGCCTTTGAGCAGAACTCGGCCTTCCTCAAGACCTGCTTCTGCGACGAGGTGCTCTCCTCGGCGCTGCTCATCGCCGAGCCCTGGGACATCGGTCTCGGGGGCTACAACCTCGGCGGCTTCCCCATGGGCTGGAGCGAGCAGAACGATCGCTTCCGCGACACGGTGCGCCGCTTCTGGCGCGGTGACAGCGGCCTCATCGGCGACTTCGCCACCAGGATGATGGGATCGCGGGACGTGTTCTGCAAGGGCATGCGCTCGATGAACGCCAGCGTGAACTTCGTCACCTACCATGACGGCTTCACCTTGGAGGATCTGGTCTCCTACTCGCAAAAGCACAACGAGGCCAACGGCTATGGCAACTCCGACGGCAGCAACGAGAACTTCTCGTCAAACTCCGGGGTGGAGGGCCCGACCGTGGACCAGGCCATCGAGGAGCGCCGCTGGCAGTTAAAGCGCAACCTCATGGCCACGCTGCTGCTCTCCCAGGGCATGCCGCACATCCTCGCCGGCGATGAGATGTCCCGCACCCAGCGGGGCAACAACAACGCCTACTGCCAGGACAACGAGCTGACCTGGCAGCACTGGGGGATGGGGGAGCGCGAGGCGCAGTTCCATGCCTACGTGCGCCGCCTCATCTCCATGCGCCGCCGCCTGAGGGTGCTCTCCGAGCTCAACCTCTCCGATGACAGCTTCCACCTCCTCGACCGCAAGTACTTTGCGACCTGGGAGCTGCCCAACGGCAACAGCATGCAGGTGGTCAACTGGCAGGATCCGCGGCAGAGCTCGCTGATGCTCTTCGTGGGCGACTGCGATCCCGCGGGCGAGCGCTGCGTGGTGCTCATCAACCGCAGCGACTACGACACCTACTTCACCCTGCCCTCGACCCTCGATGGCGGGCGGTGGCTGGTGCAGGTGGACAGCAGCGAGTCCGACGGGGTGCCGCGGCGCTTCTCCAACGCCGACCACCTCGAGGCGGTCTGCGCGCGCAACTCGGTGAAGCTGCTGCTGCTCGAGCCCGGCGCGAAGCTGGTGGGCGTGGACCAGCAAAAGAGCGTGGTGGAGATCACCAAGGGCCAGAGCACCCGCGGCCTCGGCATCTCGATGGATGACATCACCCCGCTGAGCGCCGACACCTTCCGCTAGGCAGCGCGCTGCC
>JAILEI010000009.1 GCA_024688225.1 Succinivibrionaceae bacterium | reverse complement strand
CCGTGGATGTGCATGCCGCCGTCCACGCGGATCACCTCGCCCGTGGTGTAGCCCAGGGCCCCGGTGGCGAGGGCGGTCACCGCGCGGGCCACGTCATCGGTGGAGCCCTGCCGCTTCATCGGCACCCCGCCGGTGCGGGTGAGCGCCGAGTACTCGGTGTTGACCTTGCGCGAGAGCTCATTCTCGATGAGGCCGGCGCGCACCTCGTAGACCCGGATCGGGGTGGTGGCCAGGCGCAGCGCCAGCACCTGGGTGACCATGGCGGCCGCGGCCTTGGAGACGCAGAACTCCACGCAGTGGGGGTTGGCGAGCTCGGCGTAGATGGAGGTGACGTTGATGATGTAGGGGTGCTCGCCCTCGGGGTAGCGCACCGCCATCATCCGCTTGGCGGCCATCTGGGAGAAGAAGAACAGGCCCTTGGCGTTGATGGACATGTTGTTGTCCCAGGAGTCGGGGGTGACGTTGAAGAGGTCGCAGCGGCGGTAGGCACCGGTGCCGTCATTGTTGACCAGCACGTCGAGGGTGCGGAACTCGCGGTAGAAGTCGGCCATCATCTCATCGCGGGAGTAGGGGTAGGTGACATCCCCGGAGAGCATCATCACCTTGATGTCGGAGTCCTTGAGATCCTGCTTGAGGCGCTGCACCGCGGCGGCCGCCATCTGGTCCACGCGCGCGTTGAGCGCGATGTTGAAGCCCGCCTGCGCGAGGTGCCGGGCAATGGCGTAGCCCTCGCCCATGGATGCGCCAGTGATGAGCGCGGTCTTGCGCGCGGTAGCCTGCTCTGCCATGTCCACTCCATGAGAAATGACGGCGCCTCGGGCGCCTTGAAAACCATCCACAGGATTATAAGTCAAGGCGCGCCTACGGGAGTCGGCGGGGGGTGCAAACTGTAGGCGCGGCCGCAAAATTTGCGCCCCCATGAGGCGCCGCCCCTTGGCCCGTCCCCGCAGCCAGCGCATAATTGCCCCGCCCCGGGGCCGCGCTGGCCCGGGGATACGGTATTAATGCCACGGGAGGTGATTATGGCAAGTTCACTTGGCAGGGCGCTGTGCGCCGCTGCGCTTTCACTCTCAGTCTGCCTGTGCGGGTGCCAGGGCACCGCGGGCGGGGACGCCCCGCGCCTTGAGCACTTCACCGCAGGCTCGGCGGCCGCCGCCGACCTTGAGGCGCACATCGCGGCGCTCTGCGATCCCAAGTCCGGCAAGTTCGTGCCCGAGGCGGATCGCATCGCCGTCTTTGACCTCGACGGCACCCTGGTGGGCGAGACCTACCCCTCCTACTTTGACTGGACGATGTTCACCCACCGGGTCCTGCACGATCCCTCCTACCATCCCACCAAGGAGATGGTGGCCTTTGCCCGGAAGCTCGAGGCCGCCTATGCCGGCACCGCGCCGCTGCCCAAGGATGCGGAGAAGATCCACGCCCGCCTCTCCTTTGAGACCTTTGCGGGCATGACCCCCGCCGAGTTGCGGGCCTACGCGAGGAAGTTCATGGGCAGCAAGGCCGAGGGCTTTGCGAACCTCAAGCGCGGCGACGCGGTCTTCCAGCCCATGGCCTCGCTGCTTGGCTACCTGCAGGCCAAGGGCTTCACGGTGTTCATCGTGAGCGGCACCGAGCGCAACATCGTGCGTGAGCTGGTCCGCGGCGTGCTCAATGTCCCCGAGGATCGGATCATCGGCTCGGACGGGCGCCTGGCGGCCGTGGCGCAGGGGTCGCGCGATGGTCTTGACTACGTCTTCCAGCCAGGCGATCGCCTGGTCTACACAGGCGATCTCACCGTCAAGAACGTGAAGATGAACAAGGTGCCCGCCATTGCCCGCGAGATTGGCAAGGTGCCGGTGCTGGCCTTTGGCAACAGCACGGGCGACCTCTCCATGGCGCAGTACGTGACCGACAACCCCAAGTATGAGGGCCGGGCCTACCTGCTGCTCGGCGACGATCCGGTGCGCGAGCACGGCAGCGCGGCCAAGGTGGAGAAACTCAGGAAGTACTGCGTGGAGCATGGCTTCCACACCATCTCCATGAAGGATGACTTCGCCACCGTCTATGGCGAGGGGGTCACCCTCGAGCGCTAGCGGCCAATCCTGGCCCGCCCCTGGCGGGCCACGGGGGGGAGCGGGCAGGCCCGCCCCCCTTTTTTGTTCGCTCAGGCGGGGCGGGAGAGGGCCGCGCGGGGCAGGCGGACGGTCATGGTGGTGCCCTGTCCCTCCTTGCTTTCAAGTTCCAGTTGGCCGTGGTAGAGCAGGGTGATGCGCTTGACGATGGACAGCCCGAGGCCGGTGCCCGCGATGAGGGCTGCGGGCCCCCGGTCCACGCGGTAGAAGCGCTCGAAGACCCGGGCCTGGTCCCGCTCGGGGATGCCGATGCCGTCATCCTCGGCGGCGATCGTGATGTCGCACTCCCCGGCGCTGATGACAAGGCGGGCATGCCCGCCCTCGCGCCCGTACTTGATGGCGTTCTCCATGAGGTTGAAGATGAGGGTGTGCAGGTACTGGTAGGCCCCGTAGACCGTGGCGTTGGCCACCTCCATGCCAAGGTCCACCCCGCGCTCCCTGGCCTTGTCGCGCAGCATGTCGAGGGCGTCGGCCGCCACCGCACGCAGGGTGAAGTCCTGCTCCCCGCCATGCCGGCCCTCATCGAGCCTTGAGAGGAAGATGATGTCGTTGATGAGCGAGAGCAGCCGCAGCCCCTGCTGCCTGATCTTGCCGGCAAACGCCTGCACGTCCCCGGGGCGGGCGAGGCCGCTCTCGAGCAGCTCGGCACTGCCGATGACCGACTGCAGCGGGGTCTTGAGCTCATGGGAGACATTGGCGGTGAACTCCATGCGCTGCATTTCGGCCAGGCGGCGCTCGGTGATGTCCACCAGCAGCACGGCGAGCCCCTTGGGGGATCCGTCCATGCTGATGCGGTTGGCAATCGCCAGGTAGTGGCGGCCGTCGCGCTCCAGCGGCCGCTGCCCGTCCGAATAGGTGCCCTCGAGCAGTTCCCGCGAGAGCGCGGAGCGGTCCACGGAGAGGAGCGGCCGGCCCACGCAGTCCGGCCCCACCCCCAGGATCCGGCAGGCGCTGCGGTTGATGGACATGATCTCAAGGCGCGGGTTGAGGATGATGAGGCCCTCGGCCATGCGGTCGGTGATGACCATGAATTCCTCGGAGCGCTGCCTGATGTCGGCGATCTGCGCCGCGATCTGGCGCTGCTGGGCGGAGATCTTGCCCAAAAGTGGCGACAGCTCGTCGTAGACCTCGGACTCGAGGGGGTGGTTGAGGTCGATCCTGTTGATCGGCCGCACGATCTTGTCGGTGAGCGCCCGGGCGATGAGCGCGGAGACAATGGCTCCCAGCAGCGCGATGCCCAGGGCGACCAGGGCAATGCCCTGCACCTGCCTGAAGATGGTGTCGGAGGTCACCGCGCAGCGCAGCACCGTCCCGTTGCCAAGGCGCAAGGCGTGGTAGAGGGTGCGGGTGCCCAGGGAGGATGAGTAGCGGTTGCTCGAGCCGCTGCCCGTGGCCAGCGCCTCGCGCACCTCCTCGCGGTCGGCATGGCTGTCCATGCCCGCCGCCTCCTCAAAGGAGTCATAGAGGACCGTGCCGCCAGGATCGATGATGGTGGCGCGGAA
The DNA here is from genome assembly GCA_024688225.1 of Succinivibrionaceae bacterium. Classification (GTDB taxonomy): domain Bacteria; phylum Pseudomonadota; class Gammaproteobacteria; order Enterobacterales; family Succinivibrionaceae; genus JAILEI01. The sequence goes on along the minus strand of JAILEI010000009.1, from coordinate 5,766 downwards.
CATGCCAAAGCGCTGGCCGCGCAGCCAGCCAGGGGCGCGGTTCTCGCCTTGCGCGAGATCGTGGGCAAAGGCCGCAAGGCGCGCCTCCAGATCCTGCGACATGATGAGGTCCGTGAGCAGCAGCACCCCGAACAGCCCGGCGGCGAGCACCGCCAGCGAGGTGCACAGCACCGCGGCGAAGATCCTCCTGCGCATGGGCATCGCTCAGCACTCGGCCTTGTAGCCGATCCCCCGCACGGTGCGGATGAGGCCCTCGTCCTTGCCGAGCTTTTGCCTCAGGGTGCGCACGTGCACGTCTACGGTGCGGTTCTCCCCGTCGTATTCAAGGCCCCAGATCTGGCTGAGCAGCTGCTCGCGGGTGAACACGCGCCCGGGGTGGCGCACCAGGAGCAGCAGCAGCTCAAACTCCCGCCTGGTGAGGTCAAGCGGGCGCCCCTCGGAGAAGGCCTCGCGGCGGGACTCGCTGATCCTGACGTTCCCGGCGACGGTGCAGTCCCCGCGCTCGCCCTCGCAGCGCCTAAGCACCGCCTTGACCCTGGCGACCATCTCCAGCATGGAGAAGGGCTTGGTGAGGTAGTCGTCGGCCCCGAGGTCGAGGGCGCTGATGCGCTCGTGCTCGGCGCCGCGGGCGGTGGCCATGATTACCGGCAGGGCGTGGGTCCTCGCCTGGGCGCGGATCTGCCTGAGCACCGCGACCCCGTCCTGATCGGGCAGCATCACGTCGAGCAGGGCCAGCGAGGGCAGGTCGCCTGCCCCCAGGGTCCTGAGGAAACTGCCCGCGTCGGCAAAGCCCTCCGCCTCCATGCCCATGGCGCGGAGGGTGTAGACCTCAATCTCGCGGATGTCACTGTCGTCCTCGACGCAGTGCACCAGTGGCTTGACCTTGCTCATTCCCGTGCGTCGCTTCCCGTGATTGCGTACCTGACCCACTTGGCGACATTGCATGCGTGGTCGCCGATGCGCTCGAGGTATTTTGCCATCATCAGCACGTCAAGGGAAATCTCCCGGTCGTCCTTGGCGTCCCTGGCGGCGGTGATGAGCGTCTTCTTGATGGCGCCAAAGTACTTGTCCACGAGATCGTCGTGCTCGATCACCGCGGCCGCGGTGCCAAGGTCGCGGTCGACGAAGGCCCCGACGCAGCCGTGCACCATCTGGCGCGCCTCCTCGGCCATGTGGCACAGCAGGCTGATGTCCTCGCCCTCATGGGGGAAGTCGAAGTTGGTGACAATCTCGGCGATGTCGCAGGCCTGGTGGCCGATGCGCTCGATGTCGGAGATCATCTTGAGCACGGCGGAGACCAGGCGCAGGTCGGAGGCCACCGGCTGCTGGCGCAGCAGGAGGTCAAGGCACAGCCCCTCTATCTGCCGTGCCTGCTTGTCGATGTCGTAGCCCCGTCCCGAGACCTGCATGGCCAGCTCGCGGTCATGGCCGCGCAGCGCCTGGAGATCATCGCTGATGCAGTCCTCGCAGCGGCAGCCCATCATGGCGAGTCCGTTCCGCAGTTCGTCGAGCTGCTCGTCCAAAACCCTTCTCATTATCCAAACCTCCCCGTGATGTAGTCCTCGGTCCGCTGGTCGTGCGGCTGGTTGAAAATGCGGCCGGTCTCGCCCTCCTCGATGAGGTCGCCGAGCAGGAAGAAGGCGGTCCGGTCCGAGATGCGCAGCGCCTGCTGCATGTTGTGCGTCACGATGACGATGGAGTACTTCTCCTTGAGCCTCAGGGCCAGTTCCTCAATCTTGCCGGTGGAGATGGGATCAAGCGCCGAGGTGGGCTCGTCCATGAGCAGCACGTCGGGCTCCACCGCCAGGGCGCGGGCGATGCACAGGCGCTGCTGCTGCCCGCCCGAGAGCCCGAGGGCGGAGGAGCGCAGGCGGTCCTTGACCTCGTCGAAGATGGCCGCGTCGCGCAGCGAGCGCTCGACGATGGCGTCGAGCTTGGCGCGGTTGCGCACCCCGTGGGTGCGCGGGCCGTAGGCGATGTTGTCATAGACGCTCATGGCGAAGGGGTTGGGCTTCTGGAAGACCATGCCCACGCTCTTGCGCAGCTTGCTGACGTTGAGCTCGGTGTTGATCAGCTCCTCGCCCCGGTACTTGATGCTGCCCTCGGTCCGCACCCCCTCGACGAGGTCGTTCATGCGGTTGAGGGTGCGCAGGAAGGTGGACTTGCCGCAGCCGCTGGGGCCGATGAGCGCGGTGATGGAGCGCTCGGGCAGGTCGATGGTGATGTTGTGCAGGGCGTGGTTGTCGCCGTACCAGAGGTTGAATTTCCTGACTTCAAAGACGTTCATTGTTCCTGGCCTTGTCGGTTGCGGATCCTGCGGGCGAGCAGGCTTGCGGTGAGGTTGATGATGAGGCTGAGGGCGAGCAGGATGGCGGCTATGACGAAGGAGACCTCGAACTCGCCCTGCTCCTTGGCGTAGACATAGAGCGCCACGGTCAGGGTGGCGCCCGGGGAGGCGAGACCCTCGATGACGCCGTTGAGCGCATGGGCAAAGCCGGCGGTGAAGAGCAGCGCCGCCGACTCCCCGAGCATCCTGCCGCAGGAGAGGATGCAGCCGGTGGCAATCCCGTCCACGCAGCAGGGCAGGACCACGGTGCGCACCATGTGCCAGCGGCCGGCGCCGAGGCCCAGCGCCCCCTCGCGGTAGCTCAGCGGCACCGTCTTGAGGCTTTCCTCGGTGGTCCTGATGATGGTGGGCAGGTTCATGATCACCAGGGTCAGGGCGCCCGCGAGCAAGGAGGTCTTGAGCGAGAGCGTCTGGCAGAAGGCCAGCATGCCGATGAGGCCGTAGATGATGGAGGGGATGCCCGAGAGGGTTTCCACGGCGTACTCGATGGCGCGCACGAGACGGCGCGAGCGGGCGTACTCGTTGAGGTAGACCGCCGCCCCCACGCCCATGGGCAGCACGATGAGCAGCGCCGCGGTGATGAGGTAGACGGTGTTGAGGATGTCAGGCAGCACCCCGATGGTCTCGTTGACATAGCTCGGGCTGGTGCTGAGCAGCTGCCAGGAGAAGTGGGGCAAGGACCTTATGAGCACGTAGAGGATGATGAAGAGCACGAGCGAGAGGGTAAGGCCCACGCACAGCATCATCAGCGCGCGCATGATGAGGGCGTAGGCGTCGCGCTTCCTTGAGGCAATGGACATGGCTATTTCCTCCCTTGCTTGAAGCAGAGGTTGAGCGCGGCGTTGATCGCCATGATGAAGCAGAAGAGCACCAGGGCGATGGAGAACAGCGCCTCGCGCTGCAGCCCCGAGGAGTAGGACATCTCGGAGGCCACCGCGGTGGTGAGGAAGCGCACGCTCTCGAAGAGGCCCGGCAGGTTGGCGGCGTTGCCCGAGACCATCATCACCGCCATGGCCTCGCCGATGGCGCGGCCCACGCCCAGCACCACGGCCGCGGCGATGCCGCTGCGCGCGGCGGGGACGATGACCTTGAAGGTGGTCTCCACCTCGTTGGCGCCGAGGGCCAGCGAGGCGAGCTCGTATTCCTTGGGCACCGCCTCGATGGCGTTGACCGAGACCTTGATGATGGAGGGCAGGATCATCACCGCGAGCACGATGATGGAGGCCAGGAGGCCCGCACCGTCCGGCAGCGAGAAAGCCCACTGGATGGCGGGGACCAGCACCAGCATGCCCACGAAGCCATAGACCACGCTGGGGATGCCCGCGAGCAGGTCGACCATTGGCTCGAGCGTAAGGCGCAGCCTCCTCGGGGCGAAGCGGGCGAGGAAGATGGCGGTGAACAGCCCCAGCGGCAGTCCCAGCACGATGGCGCCGGCGGTGCCGTAGATGGAGGTGAGGATGAAGGGCAGGATCCCAAACTTGGGCTCGGAGGCCGTCGAGGCCCACTCGGTGCCGAGCGTGAAGTCAAGGAAGCCGATTTCAATGATGCCCGGCAGGCCGGCGGCCACCAGGTAGGTGCAAATCATCAGCACGAAGCCGATGTTGAGGATGCCCAGGGCAAAGAGCACGGAGCGGGCGATCCCCTCCGTGCTGACGAGGGACTTTTTGTCTGCTTGCATGTGGTGCCCCATGGTTTGGGGATGGCATCGGCCATCACCAAGGTTGCTGCTTACTTGGCGGCGGGGACCACGCCCGCCTTCTCGATGAGGGGCTTGGCCTCCGCGGAGAGGGCGTAGCCCATGAAGTCCTGGGCGTCAGGGGAGAGCTGCTGCCCCTTGCGGGTGACCATCAGGAAGGGGCGCTGGAGCTTGTAGCTGCCGTCGAGGATGGTGGCCTCGCTGGCGTGCACCCCGTTGATGGTCAGGGGCTTGACCTTCTTGCCCACCGCCGAGAGCGAGGCGTAGCCGATGGCGTTCACATTGGTTGACACCGTGGTGATGACGTCGCCGGTGGAGGTCAGTTCCTGGCGGTACTTGCACTTATCCTTGGTGTGGGTCACCGACTCAAAGCCATCGCGGGTGCCCGAGCCGGCCTCGCGGCCGATGAGCACGATGGGGCGGTCGGCGCCGCCGAGCTCCTTCCAGTTGGTGATTTTCCCGGTGTAGACCCCAGTCAGCTGCTCCACGGTGAGGTCGGAGACGGCATTGTCCTTGTTAACCACCATGGCGATGCCATCGAGGGCCACCACCGTGCCGGTGAGGGATTGGCGCTCCTTGTCCTTGAGGTCGCGGCTGGACAGCCCGATGTCGCAGCGGCCCTCGAGCGCGGCGGCGATGCCCGCGCCAGAGCCGGTGGGGTTGTAGGTGACGTTGGTTTGGGGGTGCGCCTCGTGGTAGGACTCCGACAGCAGCCCGATGACCTTCTCCATGGAGGTGGAGCCATCGGTTGAGACCGTGCCCGCGAAGGCGGAGGTGGCAATGGCCAGGGTGCCGAGGGCGGCGGTGAGCTTTAGTGACTTGAACAGGTTCATTTGTTTTCTCCTTTGTTTCCTTTCTTAAGCGTCCCCATGGTAGGCGGCGCAGGTAAGCTTCCCGCTGTGACTTTGTTAAGCGAGTGTTAAGCGGGGGAAACAGGGGAGAGGGGGGCGCGCGGCCGCAAGGCAGGAACTAGGGCAGGCCCACCTTGCGGTAGCGGCAGTTGTACTCAAGCTGACCCTCATCGCGCACCGCGTCCACTGGCTCAATGAACCAGAAAGCCTGGGGCAGCGTACCGTCCTGGAGGTACTCCCGCTCCATCTCCCGGGCGCGCTCCTGGCACTGCCGCCAGTAGCCCTGCGACCAGTAGGCCTCGTTGAAGAATCCAAAGTCGGGGGCGTAGCCGCCGCCCAAGCCCTCCACGAGGGCGCAGCTGACGAAGATGCGGTGGGCCACGTCTGAGGTGGGATCGCTCAGCAGTGCCTCGCGCTTTAGGCGCCGCTCCTGCGCCCACTCCCGATTAATGCGCTCCCGCTCCTCGCGGACGTGCCGCCTTCTTGCCTGTGATGACATGCTTGATCCTTGCCCCGTTTGGGGAACTGAAACCTTGAAAGGATAGGGTGGTGAATTGGCCAGGGACGGCCAGGCGGGGAGGGGACTCCCTGGGGGACGGCGTCAGGGTGCCGCCTGCCCCCCATGCCCAGTATGGCAAGGAGGTGTTGCAGAAACTGCCTGTCTTTTAAGCTTTGCGGGCAAAAAAAGGGCGGGGCGCCCTCGGGCGCCCCGCCTGTGTGCCTAGCCCTGTGGGTTAGCGCTTGATGTTGTACGCGCCGAAGCCCGGGAACATCGCGGCGGCACCCAGGGCCTCCTCGATGCGGAGCAGCTGGTTGTACTTCGCCACACGCTCGGAGCGCGAAGGCGCGCCGGTCTTGATCTGGCAGGTGTT
>JAILEI010000185.1 GCA_024688225.1 Succinivibrionaceae bacterium | reverse complement strand
GGCAGCGCCCCCTCGGAGAGGTGGGTGAGCAGCGCGTCGGAGAGCGCCTGCGCGGCGACCGTGGCGCGGGCGCGCCAGGCATGCTCGCGGGTGGAGTCGACCGCGTAGTAGGCCATCAGCGCCACCAGCAGGGTCACCGTGAAGGCGGCGATGGCCGCGGGGATGCGGCGCCAGGGGTTGTCACTCATCATGGCTGGCCTCCACCATGCGCCCGTAGAGGCGCTGCTTGGCGGTGACCAGCACCAGGTGGTGCTCGCCCCCATCCTCCGGGCAGCGCGCCATGCCCATCCTCAGGCGCGGCTCGGATGCGGCCTCGAACAGCCGGTCCACCACCGAGCCGAGGGTATTCTGGTCCAGCCCGCCCTTGATGATGAACGCGAGCTCGTCGTCCCCGGTGCGGAAGGCGAGATCCGAGGGGCGCAGGCAGTGCATCATGCGGCGGGACATGCTGGCGATCTTGGCCGAGTCCGCCCCGGAGAGCGGGGAGAAGTCGCGCATCTCGGCGAGGATCACCGCATAGGCGATGTCCTGCTCGTCAAGCTCGTTGAGGGTGGCCAGGTACTTGCGGATGTTGTAGAGCCCGGTGACCGGGTCGCGCAGCGACAGCGAGGCGGAGGCGCCGTGGCAGCGCCGCAGCGCGATCAGGAGATAGGCCAAAAGCGGCAGCAGCAGCCCGCACAGGCCGATGGCGGCGATGTCCAGCCAGAGGCGCGGATCCGCGCCAAAGCCCGCCCGCGGGGCGGTGCCGAGGCGGGCGGAGAGCCCAAAGGCGATGAGGCGCGAGCGGGCGATGCCCGAGGGGGGCACAGGGGCCGAGGAGTAGAGGTAGTCGCGGCCGCCGGCGGCGCCGTGCTGCCAGATCCAAAGGCCCGCCCCGCCCGGGAAGTAACCCTCAAGGGCCTCGGCCCCCACCACGCCCTCGGCGTGGGCCTCCACCTTGGTGTATCCCCAGAGCGTGGCGCCGGAGCCGTCCTCCCCCGCCCCCGCGTAAACCGGGGTGATAATGCCAAAGCCCAGGCGGTCCTGGGACAGCGAGGGGCCGAGCACGAACTGGCGGCGGTCCTGGCGGGCCAGGATGGCGCCGAGGCGGGTGTCGGGGTTCTCGAGCAGGCTGGCGCCCAGCGGGGCGCTGCCGGTGGGGAAGGCATCGCTGATCTGGCCCTTGGGGGCGATGATGATGGAGGTGATGCCGGGATGGGTGTCGAGCAGCCTGCGGGCCAGCGCGCGGTAGTCCCCGCCCTGGGCGATGCTCGAGGCAATGCGCAGCGCGACGCTGGAGCAGCGGTCCACCTCATTCTGCACCCGCTGGGAGATCACCGCGGAGGCCTCGCGCGCCACGGCATCCCGCCCGTGGCGGGACTGGTCCATGGCCCAGGTGATGGCCAGGACACAGAAGGTGGCGCTCGCGAGCAGGGTGAGCGCGACGAGCGCCATTCCCAGCTGTCCGGACAGCAGCCGCCAGGGACTGGGGCCGGGGCGTTTGCGGAAGGGGAAAATGTTGAGTCTCATCGTCAGCGCAGCGATCCTTGGGTGCCGCCCGGATCAGAGGCAGGCACAGCTGGGATTATGGCTTTGACGGCGGCAGGGCACTCCCTGTGGCCAGGTCAGGCGTAGACGGAAACGCCCAGCGCGCTCTCAAACTCAGCGCGGCGCTCCTGGCTGGCGGTGGCCTGGTAGGCGGAGACCCCCGTGGCCTTGCCCGGGGTGGCCGGGCCGTCGCCCAGCCCCAGCTCCTCACGGGCCTGCGCGTAGGCGTCGAGGTGCTCCTTGGTGGTGGAGTAGCGCTGGTCGGGATCGTAGCGCTCGGCCTCAACGGTCTGTACGGTCTCGCGCTGCTGCTCCCGGCGCCGCTGGCCGCTGCGCAGCTCGGTGTACTCGGCGGCCTGGACGGCCTGGGCAGAGTTCAGGAGCAGGTTGCTGTTCGAGGAAATGCTGTCTAGGGCCATGGGTCACCTTCAATCCTGGTCAGGAATTGCCGCGTGAGACCACCTGGTTGCGCACGTAAAGCGGCTCAAGGCCGGCGGGATCGCCAAAGCTTACGTAACGCGCACAGTGATCCAACATCCTGAGTATAGTACCTGCCTCGGGAAATTTCACCGATCCAGGGCAAATATTTTTTCCCTCCAGGGGGCCCAGCAGCGCCACCCCGGTGCCCGCGGCTGCCAGCGGCTCCCCGCCCCCCAGATCGGTGAGCAGCCCCAGGGCCCGCGCGGGGGGCACCACGCAGTCCCTAAGCACGCATTCAAGATCCCCGTCGCGCAGTCGGTAGGCCCCGAGGTAGACCTCATGCATCCGCGCGTCGATCACCCCCACCCCGATGCCGCTGCCGCCGCGCTCCAGCAGCGCCGCGAGGGCGAGGGTGGCGAGGGTGCTCACCCCGCAGCAGGGGCAGGGGATGCCCAGCGCGAGCCCCTGCGCCGCCGCCACCGCGACCCGCACCCCGGTGAAGGAGCCCGGGCCGTGGCCGGCCATGATCCCCCCGATCTCCTCACGGGCGATGCCCGCCTCGGAGAGCAGCGAGTCCACCATCCCGAGCAGCAGCGCCGCATGCCGCTGCGGCGCGTCCTCCGCGCGGCTGAGGATGCGCCCCCCATGCAGCAGCGCCGCCGAGCAGCGCTCCGTCGCGGTGTCAATGGCGAGGATGTTGTCCATCACTTCTCCCCCTGTCCAATCAGACTTGCAAAGCATGCCCCAAAGCCCTGGAGCGCCGCCCCCAGATCCCCGTCCGCGCCCAGGCCAAAGCGGCGCATGGGCGGCAGGTTGTCGAGGAAGCGGGCGCGGTAGCGGCCGGTGGCAAGCCGCGGGTCGCAGATCACCATCGCCCCGCGGTCGCGCTCGTTGCGGATCAGCCGCCCCACCCCCTGCCTTAGCTCAATCACCGCCTCCATGAGCGTGATGTCGTTGAAGGAGCGGTGGCCCTTGCCGTCGCCGGCGCGATCATAGCGCTCGCAGCGCGCCTGGACCAGTGGGTCGGTGGGCGGCGCGAAGGGCAGCTTGTCGATGATGACCAGCGACAGCGCCTCCCCGGGCACGTCCACCCCCGCCCAGAACGACGAGGTGCCCACCAGGATGGCGTGCCCGTCTGCCTTGAAGCGCGTGAGCAGGCGCGCCACCGACTCCCCCTGCCCCTGCGCCAGCACCAGGCGGCGTTCGCCATAGCGCCTGGCGAGGCACTCGTGGGCGGCGCGCAGGGCGCGCACCGAGGTGGTGAGGAAGAACACGCCCCCCCGCCCCTCGGTGGACTCAATGACCGGCGCCAGCGCGTCGATGATGAGCGCCTCCCGCCCGCGATCGCCCACCGGCGGGAAGGAAGCCGAGACCAGCAGCGCCGAGTGGCTGCCGTAGCTGAAGGTGCTGTCCACCACCAGCTCGAGGGGATCGGTGCCCGCCATCCCCAGCTCGCGCTCAAACTTCGCAAAGGCGCGGTCGACGCTGATGGTGGCCGAGGTGAAGATGGCGCTCGCCCCGCGCGCGGTGAGCGCGCTGAGGTAGGCGCCAAAGGGGGCGTCGATCTCGATCGGGCAGACCACCAGCCCAAAGTCCTCCTCCCCGATCTCCACCCAGGCGGTGAGGCTGGGGTTGGCCTCGCCGCTCAGGAGCCCGCCGCCGCAGGCGATGGCGTCCAGCAGCGCCTGCCGCGCCTGCGCCACCATCGCCACCACCCGGCCCATCCTGGGATCGTCACCCACGCAGGCATCGCGCAGCAGCGCATAAAGATCCCCCAGCGCCCGGTAGGCCTCGCGCGCCGGGGTGAGGAAGCGCTCGTCGCGCTCCGTGGGGCGGCCCGGATCGGGGAACACCACCTCGCGCATGCGCAGCCGCGCCTGCCCCAGCTCATTAAGCAGGGTGCGAAAGTGCATCCCCAGGGCGAGGAAGGGGCCCTCAACCGCCTGCATCATCCCCGGCAGCCGCGGCTCCTCCGGGCGGTCGCTGTCCCCCACCGCGTCCTGGATGAGGGCCATCAGGCGCCGCATGCCCAGCTGCGAGAGGGTGGTGCCGAGGTGGTCGCGCCCGGCCGCGGCAAGGGTGTGGGCCTCGTCGAAGACGATCGCCCCGTAGTCGGGGAGGATGACCGTGTCCTCCCCCTGCTCCTCCCCCGCCCCCGCGGCGCCGCGGATCGCAAAGTCGCTGAAAAAGAGCGAGTGGTTGACCACCACCACCCGGCACTCCCGCGCGTGGCGGCGGGCGGCCATCACCAGGCACTCCTCATAGTGGGGGCAGCGGTGGCGCGGGCACTGGTTGGGATCGATGGTGACCTGCTCGGCAAGGGCGGGCGGCAGCCGCGATCCCACCTCGCCGAAGGTGCAGCCGGGGCGGCCGTGCTTAAGATCATCAAGCGCCCCATCCACGATTTCAGTGATGAGGGCCATTTCCTGCTCGCCCGGGCCCTGGCGCCGGGTCATGGACGCCCCGGAGTCGTCGGTGAGGCACAGTCTGGTCTGGGAGTTTTTTTGCTTGAGCTCCTCGTAGCGCAGCAGGCAGGCGTAGTTCTGGCTGCCCTTGAGCACCATGTAGTCACGCTCGAGCCCCAGCACCTTGTAGAGCAAGGGCAGATCCTTGCCCACCAGCTGATCCTGCAGGGCCTTTGACGAGGTGGAGACGATCACGCTGCGCCCGGAGATGATGAGCGGCACCAGGTAGGCGAAGGTCTTGCCGGTGCCGGTGCCGGCCTCGGCGACCAGGTGCCGTCCCCCGGACAAGGCGCTTTCCACCGCCGCGGCGAGGCGCTGCTGCCCCTCGCGGGGGGTGAAGTTCTCGATCTTGCTGGCCAGCGGGCCGTGGGGGCCCAGCACCGTGGCCGGGTCAAGGCTGAGGCGGCGCCCCTGCGGCCCGCGGGGATCCTGCGGCCTGGATGGATCAAGGTCCGGGATGCGCCACCGCGGATCGAGGGAGGGGTCCCAGTCAGCCATGCGGGGCCCCCAGGGGGCACAGGCGCATGGCGCAGCGCTCGCAGTCCGTCTCCACCAGCAGCTCATGGCCCCCCAGGCGCAGCGTGTAGCGCCCGGGGCGGGCCTCGCCTGCGCGGCGCCTGCAGCAGCCCGCGGCGCCGAGCACGCAGTGCCTTGAGGTGAGCACGGCCCGCGCCACATCATCAGGTGGCGGACTGTCCAGGGCGCCGCAGGCTGAGTAGAAGGATCGCGCCACCTCGTTGAGGATGAGGCGCGGATCCACCCACCCCAAAGGATGGCGGGGCAGGGTTGTGGGCAGCAGGAAGGGCCGCCCCGCCGGGCGCACCGCGCAGTGCGCAAGGTACTGCCCCACGGCCTCATGGCGCAGGGCGTTGAGCGCGCCCAGGGTCAGCCCCACCTGCCTAAGATCCCCCTCCAGGCGCGCCTCCTTAACCTCAAGGCCCGGTCCGGGGCGCCTGAGCAGTCGCTCGCGCGCCTTGTCCCCTTGCAGTGGCCCAAGGCCCGCGCAGGGCGGCAGGGTGGCGCTGGCGCTGCCCTCGCAGCCGCGCGCGTCGCGGTAGGTGACGCTGGCGCGCCCGGCGCTGGCGCACAGGG
>JAILEI010000167.1 GCA_024688225.1 Succinivibrionaceae bacterium | reverse complement strand
CGCGAGGCCCAGGGCGCGCGCGGCGCGGCGGCCGCTCATCGCGCCTCCCCGGGGGCCTTAGGGCGGGCCCTCGCCTTGAGCCACCCCAGGAGATCCGGGAGCTCCAGCGGCTTGGAGTAGTAATAGCCCTGGAAGCCGGTCACGTAGAAGTTCTCCTTTAGGTAGTCCTTGGTCTCGCAGTTCTCGATGCCCTCGATGCACAGCCCCACCCCGAGCTTGCGCGCGCAGTGGGTAATCGCCTCGAGCAGGGCCTGGCGGGGCACGTCGGACATGATCCCGTCGATGAAGCTCTTGTCGATCTTGATCTGGTCGATGGGCAGGTCCACCAGCAGGTTGAGCGCGCTGTAGCCGGTGCCAAAGTCGTCAAGCGAGGTCATGAAGCCCTCGGACTTGAAGAACACCATCTCGTCGCGCAGCTTGCTCATGCTCATCAGTTTGCAGCGCTCGGTGAGCTCGAGCTTGAGCTGCCCCGGCGGGAAGCCGGTCTCGCGGAGGATGCGCTTGAGGTGCTGGTTGAAGTCGGAGCGCTGCAGCTGCGGGTAGGCGAGGTTGACGTTGACCGTGAACCCCGGCAGCAGCTTGTGCACCTCCTGGCAGGCGAGGATCGCCTCGCGGATGATCCAGTTGCCGAGCTCAAAGAAGATGGGATCGGTCTCCAGCCAGGGGATAAAGCAGTTGGGCGGCACCACCCCCAGCTCGGGCGAGCGCCAGCGCAGCAGCGCCTCCATGCCCGTCACCGACTCGTCGGCGGCGCTCATGATCGGCTGGAAGACCAGGAAGAAGCCCCGGCAGCCCTCGAGCACGCTCTGGCGGATCACGCTCAGGATCTCGAGGTGGCGGCGCTGCTCGTCGATGGCGGCGGGGTTGAAAAGGTCCAGGCGCGACTCGTACTGCGACTTGGCCTCGGCGAGGGCGGTGAGCGCGCTGTTGTAGTAGGTGCTGGTGTCGATGCTGAAGTCGCTGCAGAGCACCAGGATGCCGCGCAGGTCAAGGTGCAGCACCGTGCCGCCGAGGTCGAGGCTCGCGCACTGGGCGCGGATGCGCTCAAAGCCCTCGCGGATCTCGTGCTCGCTGTAGAGGGCGGCGTCGTAGCAGAAGGCGATCTTGGTGCCCTCGAGGCGGAAGATCATGCCGAGCTTCCCCTCGCGCAGCGCGAGATCCCCAAGGCGCTTGAGGATCTGGTTGCCCATCTGGTAGCCGTAGGCCTCGTTGATCTGGTGGAAGCTGCGCACCCCGGCGAGCAGCAGGTAGAAGGGGCGGCGCTCCTTGGCGAACTGCCGCATGGTGCCAAAGAGGTGCTGGAAGCTGTAGAGCCCGGTGACCGGGTCGAAGGAGTCCTCGCCCTCGTGGTTGACGATGGTGCCCACGAAGTAGCGCGGCTTGCCGCTGGAGTCGCGGATCACCTTGCCCTTGCAGGAGCAGGTGACGTAGATGCCGTGGCGGTTGCGGGCGCGGTAGGTGAGGTCGTGGCTGTCGATGCGCCCCTCAAAGAGATCGGTGATGTTGGCGATGTAGGCCTCGCGCTGCGAGGGATCGATGTGCTCTGACCAGATCGCCCCGGCGTTCTGCATCTCCGTGGCGGGCAGCCCGAAGTACTCCACCGCGTCCTCGGACCACAGCGAGAGGTCGAAGTCGAGGATGTTGAGGAAGACATACTTGCCGTCGGCGGTCTTGGAGAAGGCGTCGAACAGCTCGCGGTGCATCCTGGAGATCTTGATCATGGGTCAACCTCAGAGGGACTGGGCAATCGCGGCGGCCAGGGGCACCGCGCCATTGATGAAGGCGGTGTCGCCCGGGATGGAGGTGTTCTTGATCCCGGCCAGGTCGAGCGCCAGGCAGTAGCGGCGGGTGAGCGCGTTGCCGGCGATCACCGTGATCCCCTCCGGGCCCACGAGGTGGCGCATCGCCGCCACCTCGGCGCCGATCAACAGCCCCGAGAGCGCCTCGGCGGTGTGCTCGGGGGGCAGCCCCCCGAGGATGCGCGCGGCGCGCACCTCAAAGAGCAGGGGCACGATGGCGGGGTTCTCCAGTCCCTTGCGCAGCGCCGCGGTGAAGGCCTCCTCCGAGCCCTGCTGCTCCCCGCAGCCCTTGCCCACCAGGGTGGACTCGAGCAGCACGTGGTGCAGCTCGCCGGTCATCACGGTGTGAAAGTCAATGGCATGGGTGCCCTCGGCGCGCACCCACTTGGAGTGGGTGCCGGGCATGAGGTAGGAGCCAGAGCCGCCCTTGAGCGCCGCGCCCAGAATCTGCGTCTCCTCGCCGCGGATCACGTCATGCCGCGCCCCGCGCACGCAGATGCCGGGGACAATCGACGCCTCCCCGAGCGTGGGGTGGGTGACCTTGCAGAGGTGGGCGCCAAGGCCCATGAGATCCGCCGGGCAGTCGAGGTAGCCCGCGTCCGCCCAGCCGTTGACCGAGCCGACCATGCCCGCCATCAGCACAAAGAAGTGGGTGTGGGTGTGGCGCAGCCACGGCCCCACCAGGCGCGAGTAGACATCCTCGCAGCCCTCGCGCCCCGGGGCCACGGTGACCCCCTCGGGCAGCTGCCGCTCCCCGGACTTGACCCCGCCCATGTAAAGGTAGGCGCGCACGTTGGTCGAGCCCCAGTCGATGACGATGAAATTGCCCCTGGCCATGAAACCCTCCTATGATGCCGCCGCCATGAGCGCGCGGGCGCGCGCCGCCACCGCGCCCTCG